>CAZJSY010000180.1:0-6825 GCA_964548555.1 uncultured Burkholderiales bacterium | reverse complement strand
CGGGTCGACGCGTCGCGCTCTTGAACTACCGGCACTTCTGGGGGTCGCCGCTGCCCACGCCGCGTACGAGCGTCGTCGCGTTCGACGATGTGCCGTCGATGCTGCCGGCGGGCACGGTGACGGTCGATCCGGTCGCGCGACGCCGCGAGATCGACGCTCGCCGCGAGCACCTCGCGTGGCGGTTCCGTACATGAGTCCAGGCGCGAAGGCCGCCCCCGGCCGGGACGCCAGGCAGGCGGTCAGACCAGGGGCGGCACGCTGGCTGGGGCAACTGGGGCTGAACTCGGACAGGGTCAGATAAGTGTGCGCCTGCCGACCCGGTCGCGGTCGAGCACCTATTCCCCAACAGTCGGACAACAGCCGCCCCCGACCAGGTAGGCGACTTCAGCCGTTCGTCTGCTTGTACTCGGCGAGCGCGAGTACCCGCTCGACGTAGCCGGGTCCGCGCCGGAACCGGTCGGCGAGCTCCTCGGCCGAGACGCCGGCCTCGCGCCAGCGCAGCAGCCGGCGTTCGAGTGGGCGCAGCCCCGGCGTGTGCGCGCGAGCCCGGCGGTCGGGCAGCGCGGCCAGGTTCAGCACCCGCTCGATGTGGTCACCGGTGCGGTGGAAACGCCGGCCGATCTCCTCGGGAGTGATCCCGGCCGCGGCCAGTCGTGCCACACGACGTTCGAGAGGACGAAGGTTCTCGAGGCGGTTCATCGATCATCACCGTACCCGCCCCGGCCACGCTCGCGTCAGTACGTCGTCGGTACGACGCGAGGGGTTTCAGCCCTCTTCCACGAGCCACGGGTCGTGGAGCAGGCAATCGTCGTCGCCGTCCGCGCCGCTCAATCCCGCGAGCGCGTTCGTGGCGAAATCGGCGAACGTCTCGCCGGCGCGCACGACGATTCTCCCGACCGAGCTGATGGGTATACCGATCACCTGCATTGGAGTCTCGCTCCCCCAACTCGCCCGTTCCCAAACACGACCCGAATCCTTTCGGGGGCCGAGCGCCGAGCGCAAACCTCCGTCTGACCGAAAGCTGGCAGACATTTCCGTATAGATCCGTCGACGGGGACGCGCGACCATGACCGCCGTCCGGGGAACGCGAGTGCCATGGCTGGTGCGGCAACGCCAGGGTGGTGGGCGGCGCGTGATGGGTTCCCGGGTGGTACTGCCGAAGACCGAAGTGGTCGACGCTGCACTGCAGGCCCGGCCAAGGGCTACGACCACTGCAGAGAGAAGAGGACTGGCATGGAGCGGACTGAGTCCTCACGTCCCGCATCGCTCTCGGTTGGCACCGCGGTGGAGGTGCGCAACGAGTTCGTGGCGTCCTGGACCGGCGGTTTCGAGATTGCCGCGACGACTCCGTATGGCTACCGGGTCCGTCGCATGTCCGATCGATATGTCCTTCCGGCGGAGTTCGAAGCGCAGAAGCTTCGGCGCGTGTTCTGACGAACGGCTTCCGAGTTGCGTTCGTAGCTCCGTCGCGGCCGCTCGTCGGTTTGACAGCACTTTGACGGGGTGCTGTTACGACCTCGGCAGGCGGAGTGGCTCAGGCGCGGGGTCGTTCCCACTGACCTCACTCCCGGGAAGACGGAGATCAGCGTGCGTCAGCTTGCACCACTCCCGCGTCCACACCGTTTCGGCACCGTAACGGCGAAACGTCCCGATCACACCAGCATCCCGCACGATGGCTGAAGCGCCACCGGCTCTTCTCGGTCGCGCCCTCGAGCTCGAGATCCTGACCGAGCTCGCGAACGATGTCGTCGCCGGCAAAGGACGGGTGCTCGTCGTGCGCGGCCCGCCCGGAGTCGGACTGAGCTCGTTGCTCGATTGGCTGCGCCGGCGCCAAGCGCCGCCGAAGACGGTCGCAGCGCGCGTCCCGGTGCAATCGCAGCGCACCGCGTACTCGGCGGTTCGGGAGCTCGTCTCGTCGATCGCGCCTTCCGCTCCGTCGCTTCCCTCTCACCGCCGGCGGGTGCTGGAGCGCATCCTGGCCGGACGTGACGTGGAGGAGGAACCTTCCGACGTCGACGAAGTGGCGCCGGCCGTCGCCGAGCTCGTCCGGTCGGCCGCCGCGGCACAGCCGCTCGTCATCGTGGTGGACGACGCTCACCGGCTCGACGCGCCTTCGTCGGCCGTTCTGGCCGACGTCGCGATGCAGGTGGACGGCCAGCCCGTGGGTGTCGTCGCGGCGTTGCACGACGGAGAGCGGACCGCGTTCGCGAACGGACACTTCGCGGGGATGGACGTCGGGGGGCTCGACCTCGAGGCGGCGACCGCGCTCGTCGAGGGTCAGATGTCGGAACGCGTGATCCGCCGCGTCGTCGGCGCAACCGACGGCAATCCGCTCGCGATTCTCCAGGCGTGTGCGCTCTTGAGCGCGGAGCAGCGCCGTGGTTATCGACCCATCGTCGGGCCGTTGCCGGTCGAACCCGCGCTGGCCGCTGTGTTCGAGCATCGGCTCGTCCGGCTCGACACTGCGGTGCGGCGAACCGCTCTCGTCGTCGCTTGCGAGGATCGGCTCGAGACCTGGGTCGTCGACGCGGCCGCGCGCGCTCTCGGGGTCGACTCTCCTTCTCAGGCGCTGCGCGAATTGGCGGCCGCGGACATCCTGAGGTCCAGCCACTCGACGGTATGGATCGGAGACCCGTTGCTGCGGTCGACGCTTTACCAGGGCGCGAGCGGCTCGGAGCGCAGAGCAGCGCACCGCGCGCTCGCCGACACCCTTCGTCGGCGCGACGACTTGGAACGGAGGGCATGGCACCTGTCGTCGGTAGCTGATGTGTCCGACGCGTCCGATGGGTCCGATGGCTCCGGCGCGTCACCCGTCGAGGCCGTGGCCGCACTCGTGTTCGCCGCAGAGCACGCGGCCGACAACGGCGATCATCTCGCGGCGGCAGCGGCCCTCGAGCGAGCTGCCGAGCTCACCGACGATCCGTTCGCGGTGGCCATCTACCTCGCGCACGCAGCGCGGGCCGTCACGGCCGCCGGCGACTCGCCGCGGGCGGCCGCGCTCTTCGACGTGGCTCTGACGCGTGCGCGCGACCAGCGGGCGCGGGCCGCGGTCCATGTGGCTCGGGCCGGACTCGTCCCGATCGAAGACGGTGCGGCGCAGACGAGCGACGAGCTCGAGCACGAGAGCGAGCTCGTCGCACCGGACGACAAGAAGCTCGCCCTGTTGGTGGAGGCTGCGGCTGCGGTACCGGCGTTGTCGGCCGGTGATATCCGCCGCGCGCGGGAGTGCGTGGCACGCGCGCGAAGCATGGATCCCGAGATGCCCGACGATGTCGACGCGGTCGTGAGCACGTTGGAGGGGTTCGTCGCGGCATTCGACGGCACATTGCAGGCGCGGGTTCCCCTGCGGCGTGTAGCGACTGCCCTGCTGTCGGGTCCTTTGACGACGACGCACAGCTGTTTTCTGGAGTACGTCGCGGCCGGGATGTCGTGGGTCGACGATTATGTGTTCGCGGAACGGCTGCTCGATCGCTTCGTGGAGGCGATGCGCGCCGCGGCCGCGGTTGGCGCCTTACCGCTGCCGCTCGCGGTTCGCTCCGAGCTCCGATGGCGGACCGGGCGTTGGAACGGCGCTCTCTCCGACGGCGACGAGAGCATGCGACTTGCGGATGCGTTCGGCAATCGGGTGCTGTCGGCCTACGCCCGCATCGCGGTCGGGCGCTGCGAAGCGAGCCTCGGCGACGTCACGTCCGCGAGGCGGCGGCTCCAGGAGGCGCTGTCCATTGTTGCCGACGGCGACCTCGGCTCCATGCGGTACTGGGGACACGCCGCGCTCGGTTTCACCGAGCTCACCGGCGGCGATGCGACCGCTGCGGTTCGATCGCTGGAGTACGCAGCCGACTTCGCGGCGCGCGCCGAGATCCGGTCGCTCGCGGCTGCGCCCTGGGGTCCCGACCTCGTCGAGGCGTACGTGCTCACCGGGCGCCACGCCGAAGCGCTGGAACTGGTGGACCGGTTGACGGGGGACTCCGGGCCGTTCCCGACGGCGTGGAGCAGCGCCGTGCTCGGACGGTGTCGCGTGATCGTCGGCACGCAGCAGGATGTCGACGCCGCGTTCGCGAGCGCTATGGCAGCGCACGAGCGTGTGGACGCGCCCTTCGAGCGTGCCCGGACCTGCCTCTGGTACGCGGAGCGCCTCCGCCGGGCTCACCGCACGAACGATGCGGTCGATCAGTTCGCCGCGGCGGCCGATGCGTTCGGGGGTCTCGTTGCCCCGACGTGGTTGGAACGCGCCCGAGCCGGGCTCGCGGCGTGTGGCCGTGGGGACCTCGCGTCCGCATCGCCGTTCGCCTCGCTCACCCCGCGGGAGTCACAAGTGGCGAGAGCGATTGCACGCGGCGACACGAACAGGGAAGCCGCGGCCGCGCTCTTCCTCAGTCCTCGGACCATCGAGTCGTACCTTGCGAGCATTTATCGGAAGCTGGGAGTGCACTCGCGAACACAGCTGGTGCAATTGCTCGTCGACGAGCTGTGACGACCGGCACGACCTAGGTGAATTCCGTAATTCCACGGTACTGACAGACAAACGGATCAATCACAATGCGGCGTGTCCAGAGTGTCTGATTTCGCTACAAGATGCCTCCAATATATCAACGAGTGTTTTTGACTGTTTTTTGTCGCGTGACCGTCGTCAGAACGCACCATTGAAGTTGAGAGGGTGCGGGCAGGATCTGGCTGGTCACCGCGTCGCCTGGCGCCGAAGCAGGGTGGGACTGCAGGGAAACCAGGTCGGAGGATCGACGGTTCGCCGTCGTGGCGGTCGAGCGCCGTGAGGAAGCGGGCTGCGACCGGCGGACGACAGGCCGAGCTCTCCGTCCCGTCCAGCCACTGCTGCTGAAGGCCTGGCAACGCGCCGGCCGGCTCTTCCGCCCTACATAACCCGGGAAGCGAAGAGAGGCAGGACCATGGCCGCAATGCGAGCGGAGTACGTCGACTCCGCCGAAAGAGACGTCGACGATCTTTCGAGCGATGCGCCGGAGCGAGATGAGGCGCGGGCGCTGACGGCTCGGGAGGCAGCCGTGGCCGAGCTCGTCGCGCGTGGCGCGACGAACAGGCGGGCCGCAGAGGTGTTGTTCGTCAGTCCGAAGACGGTCGAGTTCCATCTGACCCGGATCTACCGCAAGCTGGGCGTGACCTCGCGCACGGAGCTCGCCTGGTTCGTCGCCACCTCGGGCCTGGTGAGTGCCGCGTCCGGACAAGGGGCGATCCGCTCCTTGGTAGCCGCAATGCCGTGATGTTCCTCACGGCGCTGCGTGACCTGCAGTGGCGTCGCCGCCGCGTCGTCATCGCAGCGGCCGGTACCGCCCTCGTGTTCGCGGTCACGCTGCTGCTCACCGGGCTCGCGAACGGCTTCGACGTCGAGACGAGGACGACCGTTTCGCATTTCCGCGCCGACGCGTGGGTCGTCCGTCAGGGCTCGGCCGGGCCCTACCTGGGGCAATCACCCATGCCCCAGAGTGTCGTCGACTCGGTGCGCCAAACGCCCGGCGTCCGCGAAGCGAATCCGATGGTCTTCGGAAGAAAGACGGAAGGGGCGAGCCAGACCGAGATCAACGTCTTCGGCGCGTCGGGCCGCGGCCCGGCGATTCCGATCGTCGACGAAGGACGTGGCCCGCGGTCGCCCGGCGAGATCGTGATCAGCACCCGGCTCCATCACGGCGTCGGCGACCACATCGTCGTCGCAGGTCGGACGTTCACCGTCGTGGGTCGTATCCACGGGTGGACCGCGCTCGCCGGTGTGGGGAACGCATGGGTGACGCTCCCGGACGGCCAGGACATCGTCTACGCGGGCCGTCCACTCGTCTCCAGCGTCGCGATACGTGGTCGCGCGCTCGGTTCGCCGCCAGGTACGCAGGTGATGACCAACGCCCAGGCCCGCAACGACCTCTTGCGCCCGGTGAAGAACCCGAAGCGCGTCATCCAACTCTTCTCGCTCCTGAACTGGTTGGTTGCCGCGACGATCATCGGTTCCGTCATCTATCTGTCGGCGCTCGAACGCGTCCGCGACTTCGCCGTGTTCAAGGCGACAGGAACGTCCAACGCGAAAATTCTGGGTGACCTCATGGCGCAGGCCGTGCTGCTGTCGATCGTCGCGGCGTGCATCTCGGCCGGCGTCGCGGTGGTGCTGTCGTCGAGGTTCGCGATGCCCGTCGTGATCCCGGGCTTGGCGTTCGCGCTGCTGCCGGTCATCGCCGTGGCCGTCGGTCTGCTGGCAAGCCTCGGCGGCATTCGCCGCGCTGTGACCGTCGATCCAGCCCTCGCGTTCGCGAGCGCGTAGCCGCCCGGGAGGAACGGTGGAGCTCCAGATCGACGACTTGACGATCGAGTACACGAGCGGGGGGTACGTCGTACGGCCGATCGACGGGCTCGATCTCCGCGCGACGACCGGCTCGCTCGTGCTCTTGCTCGGCCCGAGCGGATGCGGCAAGACGTCGCTGCTGTCGTGTCTCGGCGGGATCCTCTCGCCCGCGCGGGGCCGCGTCCGCTTCGGAGACGTCGAGGTGACGTCGCTCAAGGGACCGATGATGACCGAGTACCGCAGGCGCACGGTCGGAATCGTGTTCCAGTCGTTCAATCTGGTCTCGAGCCTGACGGCGTTCGAGAACGTAATGCAACCGCTGCGAAGTGCAGGCGTTCCACGCCGCAGCGCGCGCGAACGTGCCACCGCGCTCCTCGAGGAGGTCGGCCTCCGCGCGCGTGCGTCGCACCGGCCCGGCGACCTGTCGGGAGGTGAGCAGCAGCGTGTGGCCGTTGCGCGTGCTCTCGCGCTGAATCCTCCGTTGCTGCTCGCCGACGAGCCCACCGCGCATCTCGACTACGTCCAGG
>CAZJSY010000179.1:4105-6866 GCA_964548555.1 uncultured Burkholderiales bacterium | reverse complement strand
TTCAACTGGCTGTTCGCACGGCATCACGGCGGGACGTTCATCCTGCGCATCGAGGACACCGACGTTGCCCGCTCTCGCGAGGAGTGGATCACCGGGATCCAGCAGACCTTGTTGTGGCTCGGTCTCACGTGGGACGAGGGCCCCGTGCTGCAGAGCTCGCGTTTCGACAGGTATCTGACTGCAGCGGATCAACTGCTCGCCCAGGGCTACGCGTACGAATGCTTCTGCACCGAGGAGGAAGTACGCGAACGAAACGAGGCGGCGCGCCGCGAGGGACGTACGCCGGGCTACGACGGTCGCTGTCGCAACCTCACGCCCGACGAGCGTGCCGCGCTCGCCGCCGAGGGCCGTCCGCGAAGCATCCGGTTTCGCACGCCCGACGAAGGGGTCAGTCGATTCGTCGACGTGTTGCGGGGCGAGGTGACCGTCGATTGGGCCACCGTGCACGACTTCGTGATCGTTCGCTCCGACGGTACGCCGCTGTTCTTCCTTGCCAACGCGGTCGACGACATCGACATGGGCATCACACATGTCGTCAGGGGTGAGGATCTCCTCGACTCGACGCATCGCGTGCTCGCGATCCGCGCCGCGCTGGGTCACCCGGAGCAGCCGGTGTTCGCACACCTTCCGCTGATCGTCGGGGAGGACCGCGCGAAGCTCTCGAAGCGCCACGGTGCGATCGCGCTCGAGGACTTCCGCGAACGGGGATACCTGCCCGAGGCACTCCTCAACTACCTCGCGTTGCTCGGCTGGGCGCCCGAGGACGGTCGGGAGATCGTCACGCGCGACGAGCTCGTCGCGATGTTCGACCTCGACCAGGTGAACCGTTCCGCCGCGTTCTTCGACTACGAGAAGCTCGACTGGATGAACGGCGAGTACATCCGCGCCATGCCGTCGGAACGGTTCCAGCGCGACATCTTCGAACCCGTGTTGCGACACCTCGACGTCTCGCCGATGCCGGACGCGCTCCCGGCGTTGGCGGAGGCCGCGAAAGTGCGAATCACGACGACGAAGGACCTCGAGGACCAATTGCGCTTCCTCGTCGACGAAAATTTTTTCCGGATTCCCGACGACGAATGGGCGCGCATGATGACCACGGAGCGCGCGCACGAGCTCCTCGATGCCGCCATCGACCACCTCGAGCGGTCCGAGTGGACGCTCGACGCGATCAATCTCGTCCCGACCGTCCAGAGCCTCGGCCTGAAGCCCCGGAAGGTCATGCCGGCCCTGTACGTGGCGGTCGAGGGTCGGGCCCGCGGGCTGCCCCTGTTCGAGGCAATGTACGCGCTCGGCCGGGAGCGTTCCCTCGGCCGGCTGCGGCGGGCGAGGGAACGCCTCGACGCGCAGCCGGACTCCGGCACGGCGTAGCAGCGTCACGGCCCCGCAACACCGGGTCCGCCACGCAAAGCGACTATCCTCGGCACCCTGTCGCTCGGCGGGCCTCGGCCTCGAACGACGCCACCATTCGGGGGTGGTGTAATCGGCAACACAACAGGTTCTGGCCCTGTCATTGGGGGTTCGAGTCCTCCCCCCCGAGCCGGTCGTCGACCAGGAAAAGTCCTGGTCAGCGGCCTGAAACGCCCATCGGGCGAACACATTGGCCCCGTCGTCTAGCGGCCCAGGACGCCGCCCTCTCAAGGCGGAAGCGGCAGTTCGAATCTGCTCGGGGCTGCGTCACCGAAGCCCGGGCTCCGGCCCGGGCTTCGTCGCGTCGGCACGCATTCGCGCGAGCGCGCGCGTCGCCTCAATCGAACTCGACGCGCGGCGCGCCGTTCTCGACGATCAACGTGCACGGCAGTCCGACGAGTGCAACGGGATCACGCGCGAACGCGCGCGCGATGACGGTGACGACATCACCTTTGCGCGCGGTCGTCGTGATCGTGATGTCGAGCGCGACGCGTTCGTCGTCGCGCGTCTCTGCCCAGACGATGAAAGCCTCGTATGTGCCGTCATCGAGTGCATGCACGCGCGTCAGCGTCGCGCATGATGCAGTGACACCACCGCGCGCGCGACGCGCGAACATCGGAAGCCGCGCGATACGCATCACTCGCGCGTGACGTGGGTAGATGTGGCGTGACGCGCGAGGAAATGCTTGACCTTGACTCTCGAATACGTTCTCATTTCCCAGGAACTGCCCACACGGCGGAGGTAACCGCGTGAACAAGGCCGAGCTCGTCGACAAGATCGCCGACGCTGCAAGCCTTTCGAAGAAAGACGCGGAGGCTGCACTGAACCAGATGATCGAGTCCATCGTGGACGCGGTCGCACGGGGAGAGAAAGTGGTGCTCCCCGGTTTCGGCAGCTTCTCGCGTACAGAGCGCAAGGAGCGTACGGGGCGCAATCCGCGCACCGGCGAGCCTCTCAACATCGCGGCATCGAAGGGCGTGAAGTTCACGGCAGGCGCCGGCTTCAAGTCCGCCGTGAACTAGGCCCCGGGTACTCGTCTGCACGTCGAGGGGTCAAACCAGTCCAACGAAGGAAAGGTGGTGACCGTGCCTCCGGCAAAGAAGAGAACGACTGCCAAGAGAGCCGGCAAGAAGACAACTGCTCGCAAGACCACGGCCCGTAAGGCCACGCGCAAGACGACCGCCCGCAAGACGACGGCGCGCAAGTCGACCGCCCGCAAGGGCACACGGAAGACCACGGCCCGCAAGGCCGGCGCCCGCAAGACCACCGCGCGGAAGGCGACTGCACGGAAGACCACGGCGCGCAAGGGCACACGGAAGGCCACCGCCAAGAAGACGACCGCCCGCAAGGGCAC
>CAZJSY010000179.1:0-4005 GCA_964548555.1 uncultured Burkholderiales bacterium | reverse complement strand
CGACCGCTCGCAAGACGACGGCCCGCAAGGCCACGCGGAAGACGACCGCTCGCAAGACGACGGCCCGCAAGGCTCCGGCGACCCGGCGTCGCACCACCAAGCGCGCCCGCAAGTCGGCCAGCGAGGGCTGAGTCACTCTTCAGCGCACGTTGAGGAGGCGCCTTCCGGGCGCCTCCTCACTCGCGTCCGGACCGTGAACCTTCGACGGCGCGCCGGAGTCGGTCAGAGGTCGTCGATGCGCTTGAACGTCTCGACGAGTCCCGTCATGCCGAGGGATCGGGCCGCGTCGTGCGCTTCGCGACGGATGCGTTCCTCGAACGCGACGCGTTGCTCCTCACGGTCATCGGCATCGGGGTCGATGTCGAGTGTCGAGCGCCACTGGCTCGCGTGACACAGCAACGCGCCGATCTTTCGGTCGATGTACTTGTCGACCGTCTCGGCGTGGTCGACCACGTCTGCTTCGAAGAGCAGCAGCTGGGACGGCCGGTGTGGCGACACTCCCTGCTCTGGGAAGAAGTGCGGGTCTCGCGCGGCAATGACGGCGTCGATCGACAGGAAGCCTGCGTGGCGGTGGTCCGGGTGGAGACGGTACCGCTTCCATGGGTCATGGGCGACGATCGCGTCGGGACGCGTGCGCCGGATCGCCTGACACACCGCTGCCTGGTATTCGCGGCGTTCGTCGAGCTCTCCGTCGATCGCGCCGAGGAACGTGACGTCCGCGGCACCGATCGCCTGCGCGGCCGCGCGTTGCTCGACCTTCCTGCGTTCGACCAGCGCGGCAAGGTCGGCGCGGGGATCCCATGTCCCCTTGCTGCCGTCGGTCAGCACCAGGAGATGCACCTCACATCCCGCGTCGGCCCACTTGCCCAACGTCGCCGCGCAACCGAACTCGATGTCGTCGGGATGTGCGCCGATCGCCAGAGCGCGCGCCGGCGTGGGGAGATCCTGCGTCACACGCACGCCGTCAGCGCGTCGAGGTCGTCCGGTACGTCGACGTCGAATCCGAGGTCGGGATCGCGAACCACTCGGACGGCGAGACCTGCGGCACGCGCGACGGCCGCGTGACGCCGGAACGACCCCGGGCCGTAGGCGAAGCGGAACCCGACAGGCAGTGGGACGGGCACCGAGAGGGCCGGCGTCCCGTCGTCGCGGTGGCACGGGACGAGCGTGACGATCGGCAGCCCACCGTCGTGGAGCAGCGGCGCCACCGATCGGGCCCGGGGCAGGTCGGCGTGGACCACCACGAGACGACGAAAGCCGGCCCCGGCGGCCCAGCGCGCGCCCACTGTGGCCGCGCCGTCGAGACTGCCCGGGTCGGCGAGCACCGTGTGGCCCAGCCCTGCGGCCCAATCGCACACCTCGGGTGCGTCGGAGACCACGGCGATGTCGAGGCCGCCGGCCGCCGCGATGACCCGCTCCGCCATGCACCGTCCGAGCCGGGCTCGAGCGTCGCCGTCGAGACGGCCGGCGAGGCGGGCCTTGCCGGCGCCGAACGCTCGCAGCGGTACCACGACGGCGTTGCGGTGGGCGGCTGTCATTCCGGTGCGGCCGCGACGTACGTGTGGATGACGGGTTCCACACGCAGGAGCTGACGCACACGCACCAGTGACTCCGCCACCTCTCGCGACCTGAGTGCGAGCTCGACGTCGGCGTCGGTGCGCCAGCGCGACACGAGCGCACCCTCCAGGAGACCGCCCACGTTCTCCTGCGGGCTCACGAGCAGCTCGATGTCGAGGCATCCGTGTTGCGCCTCGAACGCGGGCTTCACGTCTTCGAAGAAGATCCGGGCGAAGTCGTCCCGGTCGGCGGGATCGACCGCCGAGAAGAAGAACCGCACGAGCATGCGGTGACCCCCAAACCCTCGCTCACGCGTGCCAGGTCGATTTGGTGAACATGCCTGCGAGCTCCGGGCTCGTCTCCAGTTGGAGCTCTTCCCGGTCGAGCCGGGCGGCGTACCGCTCACCGGAGCCGGGATACCGGAACGTCACCCTGATCTCACGGTCGTCGACCTCGATGAGGTTGTACGACGGACGCACGTAGCCGCGCACACGGTACGACGAGACCGTGCCCGAGTTCACGACCAGGACCCCGTTGAGCAGCCATACGTACGGGACATGCTTGTGCCCACAGAGCACGAGCTCGACGCCGAGCTCTGACAGCAACGCGAGCACGTCGCCGCTGTCCCACACCGTGTTGCGCTCGCGACCGGTGCCCGGCACGGGGACGAGGTGGTGGTGCAATGCCACGATCCGGAGATCGGCGTCGGGATCGTCGAGCTGCTGCCGGATCCATCCGTACCGCTCCCGGCCGATCTCGCCCTCGGCGAGGTCGGGCTTCGTGGAGTCGAGCGCGACGACCCGAGCCCGGGCCGGCGAGCCGGGCAGCGCTTCACGCACGAGCGTGAGCACGCGATCCGCCTTCCCGTCGACGTCGCCGGGCCCGAAGGTGTCTCGGAAATGCAGGTATCCGACGTTCTTGGCGTCGTGGTTGCCGGGTATCACGACCGACGACAGGTCGGACTCGAGAATCGGCTCCAGAAAGCGGGCCGCGGTACGGAACTCGTTCGCGTAGCCCTCGGTCGTGAGATCGCCGCCGACGACGACGAGATCGGGCCTGACCGCGAGAACCTCCTGCACGGCCGCGCTCAACAGCTCAGGGTCGAAATACGGCGACCCGCAGTGCAGATCGGAGATCTGCGCGATGAGGAAGCGATCACGGCGCATGGGCCTGCCTATGCTACCGACCGTGGAGCCGGTCTACGGATTCGCGCGCGCGCTGTTGGCGCCGCCGTTGCGCTACGGACTCCGGTGGACGGTTGAGAACGCGCACACGATCCCCGTTCGGGGTCCTGTGATACTTGCGAGCAATCACGTCTCGTATCTCGACCCACTGGTGCTTGCGTACGTGGCGAAAGATCGCGGGCGCAAGGTTCGCTTTCTCACGAAGGCGGAGTTGTTCGACCACCGCCTGCTCGGACCGGTGCTGCGTGCGACGCATCAGATCCCCGTCCAGCGTCAGACGAGTGGCGCGGCCGCGTCGCTCGACGCGGCCGAACGCGCGCTCGAACAGGGTGAGTGCGTGGTGATCTTCCCGGAAGGAACGATCTCGCTCGACCTCGATCCGATGCCCGCGAAGTCGGGCGTTGCCCGTCTGGCACAGGCGACGGGTGTGAAGGTCACTCCGGTCGGCTTGTGGGGAGCGCAACGGATCCTGTTTAAGGGGCGCAAGCCTTCGTGGACGGCGGGCGTCTCGCAGTCGGTCGTCGTGGGCCGGCCGCTGCGCATCGGTCCGCACGACGACATCGCGGATGCGACCCACCGGATCATGACGTCGATCGCGGGGTCGGTCGCACGCGCTCGTGAGCTGTACCCGCAACACCCGGGCGCGGGTGAGGACGCGTGGTGGGAGCGTCCACCGGAGAGCGCCTTCCGGCACCTCCGGCACGCGAGCGGGACACTGCCGTGAAGGTCGCGGTGGTCGGCGCAGGGTCGTGGGGCACCGCGTTCGCGAGTGTCGTGTCGACGAACGCACCGACCGTCCTGTGGGCACGCAATCCCGAGCTCGCGTCGACGATGGAGAAGCGTCACGAGAACGTCGACTACCTCGAGGGCATCGCGCTGCCCGAGGAGCTGCACGCAACCGCCGACATGGAGCACGCGTGCGAGGCGGCCGATGCCGTCGTGATCGCAGTGCCGTCCCACGGGTTCCGATCGGTGCTCGCGCAGGCGCGCGACTGCATCGCGCCCGATACGCCGGTGATCAGCCTCGCGAAAGGTGTGGAGCAGGGATCGCTCGCACGCATGACGCAGGTGATCGCCGAAGTCCTGCCCGGCCACCGTCCCGACCGGATCGGCGTCCTGACCGGGCCGAACCTCGCGCGCGAAGTGGCGTACGGACAGCCCACCGCGTCCGTCGTCGCCATGGCCGACGAGCCCGTCGCCACCGAGCTCCAACGGCTGTTCATGACGCGGACGTTCCGCGTCTACACGAACCCCGACGTCGTGG
>CAZJSY010000178.1:0-6867 GCA_964548555.1 uncultured Burkholderiales bacterium | reverse complement strand
TCGGCCATACCGCGCTGCGCCTGTTCGTGATGGGCGACGACGCGTACGAGCGCGAGTCGAAGCCAGACGAGCTCTCCCGCATGCAGGAGGTGCTGCGCGACGCGATGCGGGCGGGTGCCGCCGGCTTCGCGACGAGCTTCTCTCCCACGCACCGGGGCGCCGGAGGCAAGCCGGTGCCGAGCCGGTTCTCCTCGCGCGAAGAATTCGAGGCGCTGCTGTCGGTGATGCACGACGTTCGGCGCGGTGTCGTCGCGGTCGCACCGGGCGAGAACATCGGGATCACCGCGCTCTACGAACTTCAGCCCAGTGTGGGGATCCCCTTCACGTACGGTGCACTGCTCACGTCGCCGAGCGGCGCACACCGCAAGATGCTCCAGATCAACGACGAGGGTTGGGCCCGCGGAGCCGAGGTGTGGCCGCAGGTTTCGCCGCGGCCGCTCACGTTCGCGATGACCCTCGCCGAGCCCTTCACGCTCAACATGAATGCCTCCTTCGCCACCCTGATGGCGGGATCCCTCGAGGATCGGCGGCGCGCCTACGCGGATCCGGAGTGGCGGGCGCAGGCCGCCGCGCAATGGACCGGCCGAGCAGGTTTCGGAACGCCGCGTTGGGACACCTTCGAGATCGCCGAGAGCACCGCGCACCCCGACCTCGTCGGTCGCCGCCTCGCCGACCTGGCGACCGAACGTGGGACGACGGCCTTCGACGCGATGCTCGACCTCGCGCTCGACGAGCCAGATCTCGCGCTGCGCGTCCGCGCCGTGCTGCTGAACGACGACGCCGACGAGGTTGCGTTCCTGCTCGCCCAGGACCGCTGCACGCTGGGCCTCTCCGACGCGGGGGCGCACGTCGGTCAGCTCTGCGACGCGCCCGAACCGACCGACTTCCTCGGCAACTGGGTACGCGACCGCGGCGTGATGCCGATCGAGGCCGCGGTGCGCAAGCTCACCGGCGTGCAGGCCGACCTGCTCGGTCTCACCGACCGCGGGTACCTGCGCCGCGGTGCGTGCGCCGACGTCGTGGTGTTCGACCCGGGCACCGTCGCGCCGGGCCCCCTTCGGCGTGTGCGGGACTTTCCGGCCGGCTCCGAGCGCCTCACTGCCGACCAGCCCACCGGGGTTCGCCACCTCGTCGTCAACGGCACGCCGGTCCAGGTCGACGGCGAACGGTCGAACACCGACGCCCGCCCCGGTCGGGTCGTTCGCCCTCCGGTGCGGCCGGGATGAACGGTCCGCTCGACGACACCGGGGCCGTCGAGCCGGATCCGCTGGAGGCGGCGAGCTCGGCGTGGCCGGTCGCACTGGTCGTGCAGTACCGCGGCGACGCGAGCCGGGAGGCCATCGCCGACTTTCTCGACGTCCTCAAGCTCGAGGACCTTCCGGGCGACGCGCGCGTGACCACCGACCTCGTCGCCGGGCGCAGCGCCGTCGCGTTCGCACCGTGGACGAAGAAGGCCGAGCGCGCGAGCTGGGAACGCCGCCTCAGCGCCGACCATCTCGTGGACGAGGTCCGGCCGCCCCAGCTCGGATAGCGTCGGGCGATGGCCGGCCTCGACGACGTCCGACGCCTCGCCGTCGCGGAGCACGGTCTTGCCGTCGTCGCGACCGCTCGACCCGACGGCAGCGTGCAGGCATCGGTCGTCAACGCGGGCGTGCTGAGACTCGACGGGCGAGATCTGGTGGCGTTCGTCGTGCGCGGCGACGCGGTGAAGCTCCGTAATCTCCGTCGCAACCCGCGCGTCACCGTCGTGTTCCGGTCCGGCTGGCAATGGGCTGCGGTCGAGGGAACCGCTCAGGTCGTCGGGCCCGACGACCTGAGCACAACGGTCCCGGGCGATCGTCTGTCGGTCCTGCTGCGCGACGTGTTCACGTCTGCCGGCGGCACGCACGACGACTGGGAAGAGTTCGACCGGGTCATGGCGGCGGAGCGTCGCGCCGCGGTGCTCGTGACACCGACCCGCATCTACGGCGTCGCGTGAGTCAGGAGAGAAGATCCATGCGCATAGGCATCTTCGGAGGTCCCGTCGCGAACGGGCCGATCGACGCGCTGGTGGACGAGGTCCGCCAGACCGCCGCCGACGGGTTCCCGTCGTTCTGGCTCCCGCAGATCTTCGGATTCGAGGCCCTCACGGCGCTGGCCGTCGCCGGACGGGAAGTACCGCGAATCGAGCTCGCGACCGGCGTGGTGCCCACGTACCCGCGCCACCCCGTCACGCTGGCCCAGGAGGCGCTCACCACCCAGGCCGCGAGCGGCAACCGCCTCGTGCTCGGCATCGGGCTCTCGCACAAGCCGGTGATCGAGGGGATGTTCGGCCACTCGTTCGCCAAGCCCGTCCGTCACATGCGCGAGTACCTCTCGGTGCTCGTGCCGCTCACGCGGGGCGAGCCCGTGTCGTTCCAGGGTGAGGTCTTCCGCGTGAACGCCGCGCTCGACGTCAAGGGCGCGCAACCGATGCCGATCCTGCTGGCCGCACTCGGGTCGAAGATGCTCGAGCTCGCAGGCAGCATGGCCGACGGCACGGTCACGTGGATGACGGGCCCGAAAACGCTCGAATCGCACGTGGTCCCCACGATCATCGCCGCGGCTGCGAACGCGGGGCGGCCCGCGCCCCGCGTCGCGGTGGGCCTGCCGATCTGCGTCACCGACGACGCGGACGCGGCGCGCGAACGCGCCGGCCGGGCCTTCCAGGGCTACGGAGCGTTGCCGTCGTACCGCGCCATGCTCGACCGTGAAGGAGCGGAAGGCCCGGCCGATGTCGCGATCGTCGGTGACGAGGACGCGGTCGGCGCCGCGCTGGACGAGCTCGCTTCGATCCGCGTCACCGACTTCGTCGCGAGCATCATCGGCAACGCGGAGGAACGGGGCCGGACGCGCACGTTCTTGAAGTCCCGCGTGTGAGCGCACCGTGAGCTCGGCTGCGTCGGTGTCGCTCGCCGATCGCGTCGCGATCGTGACCGGAGCGGCGCAGGGCATCGGGCGCGCAACGGCACTGCTGTTCGCGGCCTGCGGCGCGCACGTCGCGGTGTGCGACCGTCGATCCGAGCCGCTCGCCTCACTGGCAGACGAGCTCGATGCGCTCGGCAACCGGATGCTCGTTCGAGAGCTCGACGTGCGTGATCGCGAGGCTGTCGGGCAATTCGTCGGCGATGTCGCGCTCGAGCGCGGCCGCGTCGACCTGTTGGTGAACAACGCGGGTGGCACGTTCTTCGCACCGTTCACGGACCTCAGCGACAAGGGTGAAGACACGCTGATCGCCGAGAACTTCACCCAGATCACGAACTTCATCCGCCGAGCCGCGCCGTGGATCCCCCGTGGCGGGTCGATCGTGAACGTCACCTCGATCGAAGGCCATCACGCCGCGCCGGGATTCGCGGTCTACGGCGCGATGAAGGCCGCGGTCGAGCACCTCACGAAGAGCCTCGCCCTCGAGCTCGCGCCGCGTGGGATCCGCGTCAACGCCGTCTCACCCGACGCGATCGCGACCGAGGGTGAGCGTGACGTACGCGGGGAGCTCCTCGCGGCCGACGCCGGCTTCGAACCGGCCCGGATCCCGCCGCTCGGATATCTGGCAACCCCCGAGGACTGCGCGAGCGTCATCCTGTTCCTCGCGTCCGACCTCTCGCGTTTCGTCACCGGGGCGACCATTCCGGTCGACGGCGGCAACGCGGCCGGCGGCGGCTGGCGCCGCGTCCCCTGACCCCCCACGCCGCACAGTTGGGACACTTCCCCGTGCATAGCAGGACTTTCTGTCCCAACTGACGGTTAGGGGGTGAGGTCGAGGCCGAAGAGGTCGATCGTGTTGGTGCGGCAGATCTTGCGAACCGTCGCGTCGTCGAGCCCGGCGAAGAGCTTCTCGGCGACCGCGCGGGTGTGCGGCCACGTTCCGTCGGCGTGTGGATAGTCGGTCTCGAACGTCACCTGGCTCGCGCCGATCGCGTCCAGATTCGCGAGACCGGCCGCGTCGTCGAAGAAGCAACCGTAGACGCGGCCCCAGTAGTAGGTGCTCGGAGGTTCGGGGACGCGGTCGCGCACGTCGGTCCAGCCGCGGTTGTGCTCCCACACACGATCGGCTCTCGCGAGGATGTAGGGGATCCAGCCGATCTGGCCTTCGGAGTACGTGATCCGCACGTTCGGGTAGCGGGCGAGGAGACCCGAGAAGAGCCAGTCCGCGAGCGACGCCTCCGCGAGCTCGTGCGTCAGCGTCGACGTGACCGCGGGTGGCGCGTCCGGTGACGTCGACGGCATCTTCGAACCCGATCCGCTGTGCATGCAGATCACGGTCGCGGTCTCGTCGCACGCCGCGACGAAGGGGTCCCAATGACGGCCGGCATCGTGCACCGACGGCAGGTCGAGATTGCTCGGGAGCTCGGAGAAGCAGACCGCGCGGACGCCCCGGGCCGCGTTGCGCCGCACCTCGGCCGCGGCGGCGACGGGATCCCACAACGGGACGAGGCACAGCGGGATCAGACGACCGGCGGAGCCCGCGCACCATTCCTCGACCATCCAGTCGTTGTACGCCTGCACGCACAGCAGTGCGAGGTCCTTGTCGGACGCCTCGAGGAATTGCTGCCCGCAGAACCGTGGGAACGTCGGGAAGCACAGCGACGCCTCGACGTGGTTGAGGTCCATGTCGCCGAGGCGTTCGTCGCGCCGGTAACAACCGGGACGCATCTCGTCGTAGGTGACCGGGACGACGTGCACGTCGTCGGGTTCGAAGCTCGCCGCGACGCTCAACCGCGTGTGCGGGATGGCCAGGTCCTCGTAGACCCACCAGTCACCGACCGGGCCGTCGTCCCCCATGCGGAACGCGTACTTCCCGCCCAGGAAGGTCATCTCGGCCACGGGCGCGCGCACCACGTGGGGCCCGATGTCGCGGTACTTGCGCGGGAGTCGTGCCGTCCACACATCGGGTGGCTCGACGACGTGGTCGTCGGCCGAGACGATGCGCGGGATCGGCGTCACGCGTCTGCAGCCTCCGGCTCGTGCGGAGTGTTCCGATCGCCGTAGTGCGCGACGCCGGCGAGCGGCTTTCGCCGCGTCGCAAGCAGCCCGAAGATCGCGTCGAACACCTCCATGGCACTCGTCACACCGAACCCGGGCGGACGACATGGCCGGGGAGCCGTCCGGTCAGCGCGCCGCGGAGCACGATGGGTTCCCCGTTGACGATCGTTGCGGACACGCCCCGCCCCCACGCCTTGAAGCGGCCCACACCACCCGGCATGTCGTGCACGAACTCCTTCTTCCAGGGACCGATCTCGTCGGGGTCGAACACCATGAGATCGGCCCAGGCCCCGGGCCGGACGACCCCGCGATCGGTCAGCCCCGCGACGGTCGCCGGCACCTGGGTGATCTGACGGATGCCGTCCTCGAGCGTCCACGCGTTCCGGTCGCGCACCCACGAGCCGAGGAAGTACGAGCTCCAGTCGGCGCCGTCGTCGCGAGCGAGGTGCGCGCCGCCGTCCGACGTTCCGACGATCATGCGAGCGTCGAGCTGTGCCTCCCGCACGGCCGCCGTCCACTCGGGGCTCTCGGTGCGCCACCGGAACCGCGTCGCGAGATCCTCGTCGAGCGCAAGGTCGAGCATCGCGTCGGCCGGCGCGACACCGAGCTCGTGCGCGATGTCGCCGATCGAACGCGCCTGCAGCTTCTGGTGCTCGCGCTTCACCACCTCGTCGACGAACACCGCGTCCCAGAGTGGCGGCGGCACCGTGGTTCCCTTCGACGGATCACGGTTGTAGTGCTCGACCGCCTCGCGCAGCTCGGCTCGTGCCGCCGGATCGCGGAGCAGCGCGACCCGTTCGTCGTGCGACAGTTTGAGCATGCGGTCCCACGCGGGAACGGCCATGTAGTGGAAGTTCGTCTCGTCGAGCACGACCGGTCGGTCGAACGGCCGCGCGATGAGCATGGAGTACACCGGCGCACCCTGCACCGTGGCACGGTCGAGGAACCCTTGCGCCGCGTCCCACGTCGCGGTGGGTGCGTCCACCTTGTTGCGGCCGCCGAGTCCCTGGATCACGACGGGCAGGCCGCTGATGCGTGCGAGCTCGATCAGCAGATCCTCGTCGTCATGGTCGAGTCCGCCGATCGCGCTGGCCGGCAGATACGCGATCGAACCGCCGCCCGCGCGTCCCGCCTCCTCCACCAGCGCGAGGAGCTCGTCACGGGTCGCGACGCGCGACGGCACGGGGCGGTCGTCGAGGTCGAGGTGGGTCGGCGCAGCCGACGACGACAGCCCCGCAGCGCCCGCCGCCATGGCGTCGGCGACGAGTGCCTGCATCGCGCCGATCTCGCGATCTGTCGCGGGTCGGACGGACGCGTCGTCGCCCATCACCCAGCGCCGGATGTTGGAGTGGCCGACATAGCACGCGAAGTTCACGCCGAGGTGGCCCTCGCGGCTGCGGAGGAATTCGGAGAAGGTCTCGAACTCGTCCCACGTGATCGCGCTGAGCGCGATCGGATCCATGTTCTCGACCCGGGCGAAGATGCCGGTGAGGAACGCACGATCGCCGGGCTTGCACGGGGCGACCGAGAACCCGCAGTTGCCCGCGACGACGGTGGTGACCCCGTGGAAGCACGACACGGTCGCGTACGGGTCGAACGTGATCTGCGGGTCGTAGTGCGTGTGTACGTCGACGATGCCGGGAGCAACGATCATTCCCGAGGCGTCGATCTCTTCGCCGGCCGTCGCGCGGTCGAGGTGCGCGAGCTTCACCACCTTGCCGGCCCGCACGCCGACGTCCACCCTGCGACGTGGCAGGCCGGTGCCGTCGACCACGTCGCCACCCCGGACGATCAAGTCATAGTGGTCGCTACCCATGGCTCCCTCCGCTACGCCGTCCCGGGCATCCGCCCACGGCGCAGCTCCGT
>CAZJSY010000177.1:1557-6868 GCA_964548555.1 uncultured Burkholderiales bacterium | reverse complement strand
AGAACGTAGAAGACCACGCCGAGCACGGCGACGATGGGGATCCACAGCGCCCGCACCATGCGGCCCTTGATCTCCCGCCGTTCGCGCTCGATCGGGTCTTCGGCCTGCGGCAGCTCAGCCGTCGCCATCAGTTCGTCAACCCCATCTGTTGCAGCTCCTGCAGCTCACGGTCGATCGCACGACCGCGGCGTGGCGTGTAGCCGCCCTCCTCTTCCGAGAACCAGCGGAAGAACACGATCGTGATCACCATCCACAATATGAGTCCGCCACCGAGTTTCATGATCAGGCCGGCGACGCGCTGATCATCGAGCGTGCTCATCCCGAACAGCTGATGCACATGCTCGTAGTAGTGGTAGAGCGGTGCGCTCCCGAACGTCAGGAACGATGCCGGAACCGTGGGAACCACCGATTGCAGGAAGAGGTACACCATCTGGATCGGCGGCGAGTACCGCGGGATCTCCGGGAGTGGGCTGAGGATCGGGAGCCACACCACGAGCGCGGTCACGAAGATGACCGAATGGGCGAGGAAGTGCACGAAGCCGTTGTGCAGCGTGAGGTCGACCACCGTGGGCCAGTGCGACACGACCAGCACGACGTTGTAGAGCACGATTGCCGGGATGAACCGAGCCAGCGTGCGAACCGCACGGAACAACCATTCCGGCCGGAGGAGCCAGCGCAGGAGCCAACCCGGCGTGCCGAGGAGCAGCAGCGGCGCCGCGATGAGCGAGAACGTCATGTGTTGCATCATGTGGATGCTGTAGTTGTTGCGCTCCGCGATGTCGTGCACAGGCCAGTCGGAGACCGCCCACATCGCGAGCAACCCGAGCGAGAACCACGTCAGCTGCGCACGCGTGACCACGGCGCCCGGAGGTGCGACCTCGGGACCGATCCGCACCATCGCGAGTGCATAGCCGGTCGCGAGCAGCGCGACGACGAGCCACACGTCCGGGTGCGGCGACCACGCCGGGAAATGCCCAGCAGACGCGAGCACCTCAGGGTCCGGTCCAGATGTGCAGGGTGGACAGCACGACCATGAACAGCGTGATCGCAGCGACTGCGCCAACCGTGAAGAAGCGGCGGAAGATCGGCCGGTCGGTACGCAGGTGCATGTACCACGCGGCGACGAGGACGAACTTCGCGAACATCATCACGAGCAACAGGACGATGATCAGCCCGTTGGGGATGTCGCCTTCGAGATAGGAGACCGTCACCTCGAGCGCGGTGAGCACGACGAGGACGACGCCGATCATCACGTACTGGAACGGCGTGGGGTGCGGGCGCACCTCGCCCGGCAGGAGCGGCACCTGCTCGGGTGGGATCTCGGAGAGCGCCTCCGGCTCCGCACCGGGCGGGAGCTCGAGCCCGCCCTCGACCACCTTGGCCTCGCCCGCCGCCGTCGTCTCGGTCTCGCTCACGAGCGCGATCTCCTACTTCGGGACCAGGTAGATGACGGTGAAGATCACGATCCAGATCACA
The DNA here is from genome assembly GCA_964548555.1 of uncultured Burkholderiales bacterium. Taxonomy (GTDB): domain Bacteria; phylum Actinomycetota; class Acidimicrobiia; order IMCC26256; family JAMXLJ01; genus JAMXLJ01. The sequence goes on along the minus strand of CAZJSY010000177.1, from coordinate 5,392 downwards.
TCGACGAAGTGCCAGTAGAGACCGGCGATCTCCACCTTCTCGGAGTCGCCCGCCGCCAGACGTCCCTGGGTCGACAGCCCGAACAACGACAGCAGCCAGATGATCCCGGCGGTGACGTGCGCGCCGTGCAGGCCGGTCAGCACGAAGAACGTCGAGCCGAACAGGTTCGTGTGGAGCGCGAGATGGTGCTCACGGAAGAAGTTCGTGAACTCGTAGACCTGTCCACCGACGAACGTGAGGCCGAAGAGCGCGGTGGCGAGAATCCAGATACGGAACCGCCGGTGGTCGCCGCGCTGGATCGCGGCGAGCGACAGCACCATCGTGAGACTGCTCATCAACAGGATGAACGACGTCGTCGACGTGAACGGGATGTCGTAGACCTGTGACGGCTTCGGCCCGGTGTGCTGGCGGCCCTTGTAGAGCAGGTACGCCGAGATGAACGAGCCGAACAGCAGGAACTCCGACGACAGGAAGATCCACATCCCCAACTTGGCGTTGGTGACACCTGTCGCGGTGCCGTGTTCGTCGTATGCGTCGTGCGCGGGCGCAATCGCGGTCTGCTGCATGGACTACTCCGTCGCCGGTTCTTGCGCCCAGCCGAACAGGCCGAACAGGACGAGGACGAGACCGAAGGGCGCGTACCAGACGTTCTGGAACACCGCTGCATAACCGAGGAGCGGCAGCCCGAGGCCGATGACCAACGGCCAGTACGACGGGTCGGGCATGTGCACACCGTGCCCTTGCGCGTGCTCGTACGCCGGCTCGACCGGACCCGACGGCGCGGTCGCCACCGTACTGCCCACCGTCTCCGACGCCTCCGCGGGAACCGGGTCGTCGTCGGCACCGCCGCGTGGCAATCGGACCAGATGGCCCTCGTCGTCTTCGGTGTACTTGTGGTGCCACCAGTCGTCGCGTCCGTGGACCACCGGGATCTCGGCGAAGTTGTACTCGGGAGGCGGCGAGGACGTCGACCATTCGAGCGTCCGCGCGTCCCACGGGTCGCTTCCGGCCGGTACACCGTGCTTCCGGCTGACCCAGAGGTTCACGAGGAGCATCAGTACGCCCAGCGCGATGACGAACGCTCCCACGGACTCGATCCGGTTGAGTGTGGTCCATCCCATGTTGGCGGGATAGGTGTAGGTCCGGCGCGGCATGCCTTGCAGACCGACGAGGTGCATCGGAAAGAACGTCAGGTTGAAGCCGACGAGGACGGTCCAGAACGTGACCTTGCCCAGCTTCTCGTTCATGTAGCGGCCGTACAGCTTCGGGAACCAGTAGAACAGGCCGCCGAACAAGGCGAAGACGAGACCACCGAACAACACGTAGTGGAAGTGCGCGATCACGAAGTACGTGTCGTGCTGCTGCGTGTCGGACGGGACGACGGCGTGCAACACACCCGACAGACCGCCGATGGTGAACATCGCGATGAACCCGAGCGCGAAGAGCATCGCCGTCGTGAGCTTGACCGACCCACCCCAGATGGTCCCGAGCCAGTTGAAGATCTTCACGCCGGTCGGGATCGCGATGAGCATCGTGGAGATGCCGAACGCGGAGATCGCGACCGGGCCGAGGCCGGTCGTGAACATGTGGTGCGCCCACACGCCCCAGCCGAGGAAGCCGATGGCGATACCGGAGAAGACCACGACCGCGTACCCGAACAGCGGCTTGCGCGAGAACACCGGCAGGATCTCGGACACGACACCCATGCCCGGCAGGATGAGGATGTACACCTCGGGATGGCCGAAGAGCCAGAACAGGTGCTGGTACAGGAGGGGATCGGCACCGGCGGAGGCGTTGAAGAAGTTCGTCCCGAAGTTGCGGTCGAAGAAGACCATGACGAGCGCTGCGGTGACGAGCGGCATCGCGAACGCAGTGAGGAACGCGGTCACGAGCATCATCCACACGAACACCGGCATGCGCAGCAGCGTCATGCCCGGCGCCCGCATGTTGAGGACGGTCACGATGAAATTGATCGCGGACGTGACCGAACCGATGCCGAGCATCACGATGCCGACGGCCCAGAAGTCGGGACCGTGCCCGGGGAGGAAGCCGGCCGAGAGTGGCGCGCTCGTGAGCGGCGTGTAGCCGAACCACCCGCCGTTGGGCGCACCGCCGAGCAGGAAGCTCGAGTAGATGAACAGGCCGCCGAAGAGGAAGACCCAGTACCCGAAGCAGTTGAGGCGCGGGAACGCGACGTCGCGCGCGCCGATCATGAGCGGGACGAGGTAGTTCCCGAACGCGACGGCGAGCGGCATCCCCATGAGGAAGATCATGGTGGTGCCGTGCATCGTGAACATGGTGTTGTACTGGTTCGCGGTGAGCACGGTGCCGTTCGGCTGCGCGAGCTGCACCCGGATCAGCAGCGCCTCGATCCCGCCGAGACACAGGAACGCCATGGCGGTGACGCCGTACATGATCCCGATCTTCTTGTGGTCGACCGTGGTCAACCAGCTCCAGAAGCCGGTCGTCGCCTTGGGTCGGCGGAAGATGTCGATCCGCCGGGCGGGGATCGTGGTCACCGCATCGGTAACGGTCGTCATCGACACGCTCCAAGGTTGCAAACGGAGAGAGGGGCCACGCGCATCACGTCACTTGTGGGCGATGAGGTAGTCGGCGATGGTCTCGGCGTCCTGGCGGGACATCGGCTGCTTGCCGCTCGGCAGGTTGTGAATGAACGACGGCATGCCGACGCACGTCGCTGGCGGGGGCTCGAGACACTTCTGTGACTGCATGGGGACGAGCGACGGCGCGTCCATCACCCACTTCACGAGGTTGTCGCGGGTAAGCGGATAGTCGCCGCTCGCGAACACTTCGCGGCTCCCGAGGTGCGTGAGGTTGGGGCCGTAGCTCGCCTTCTTCGAATCGTCGAAGACGTGACAGTTCGTGCATCCGTACGTCTGCGTGACCAGGGTGGGTGCTCCGGGCACGGCCTTGCCGCCGACTGTGAACGGCTGCGCAGGACCTTGTTGCTGTGATCGCACCCAGTCGTCGTACTCCGCCGCGGTCACGACCTTGACCCGCATCCGCATGCGCGCGTGCGCGAGACCGCAGTACTGCGCGCACTGTCCGAGATAGGTGCCGGTCTTCCCCGCCTTGAGATTGAGGTGCGAGACGCGACCGGGCACGGCGTCCTGCTTGCCGGCGAGCTCGGGAATCCAGAAGCTGTGGATCACGCTGCACGCCGTGTAGCCCTCTGTGCCGAGTGTCGGGTCGCACGCCCGCAACGTGAAGCGGACATTGGTGTCGACCGGGATGACGAACTCGTCGGCGGTGACGATCTTCTCCTGCGGGTACTCGAACTGCCACCACCACTGCTTGCCGACCACGTTGATGTTGACGACGCGCCCCTCCGGCTTGCGGTTGAGGTCGAAGATCGTGCTGACCGTGGGGACGGCGATCACGGCGAGGATCAGCGCCGGGATGACGGTCCAGGTGATCTCGAGCGGCGTGTTGCCGTGAACCTGCTTGACGTTGGCGTCGTGGCCCGGGCGCTCGCGGAACTTGAAGACCGCGAGGAGCAGCAGCCCCAGCACGAGCACGAGCACGCCCACCGCGATGAAGGCGACCGGCGTGAAGAGGGTGTTGATCTTGTGTGCGGTCGGGCCCTTGGGCTTGAAGACGTTCTGACGGTTCTCCTGGCCGCCGCCGCACGCCCCGAGGAGGATCACAGCCCCTGCGACCAGCGTCAGCGTCGCCCGCCACCCCGGACGCGTCGAACGATCCCTCATGTCCCCTTCTCGATCGATGGACCTCCGGACGGTCACACCGACGGACCGACCCGGCCACCCGCGCAGGACTCTACAGCGCCCGGATTCTGGCACTTCAACTCACGCCA
>CAZJSY010000177.1:0-1457 GCA_964548555.1 uncultured Burkholderiales bacterium | reverse complement strand
CGTCCGACCACGCCTCGGCTCCATCTCCTCGGCCGTGACGGCGATCGAGTGCGGGAGCTCGTCGTAGGTGACGGCCAGGAGCTTCTCGCGGACCAGCTCCGCCACGAGGAACGTCTCGGGCTGATCGGTGACGACATCGTCGGGGTAGTAGCGCGGACCCTCCGGGAGACGCGCCTCGATCTCCCCGATGAGCACGTCGAGTCCCTCGCCGGTCAACGCCGAGACCGGAACGTAGGCGTCGAACCCGCCGAGCTCGGCTGCGCCCGCGAGCCGGCGGGCGACGTCGGCCTTCGACGCGGCGTCGACCTTGTTCACCACGAGCACCGTCGGCGTACCGGCGTCCGCGACCCGCGCCGCGACGAACCGGTCGCCCGGACCGATGGCGTCCGACGCGTCGATCACGAAACAGATGACATCGACCTCGCGAAGCGTCGTGAGCGAACGCTCGTTGGACCGCTCGCCGAGCAACGTCCGCGGCTTGTGGACACCGGGCGTGTCGAGGAAGACGACCTGACTGTTGTCGGTGGTGCGCACACCGCGCACCTCGGTGCGCGTCGTCTGCGGCCGGTCGGAGACGATCGACACCTTCGAGCCGACGAGGCCGTTGACGAGCGTGGACTTGCCGACGTTCGGCCGCCCTACCACCGACACGAAGCCGCTGCGAAACGGCTCGGTGCGGGAGGGCTCGCTCACGACGGTGGCGTGTTGCTCGAGGCCGAGGACTCCACCGTCGTGTCCTCCTGCTCCCCAGGCTCCTTGCGCCGCACGTACACCGACACGATGCGGTGCCCCTGCACCCGCTCGGCGCGGAACTCGAGGCCTTGGAAGCACACGGTCTCACCCTCTTCGGGCACGTGACCCAGGAGGTTGAACAGGAGCCCGCCGACGGTGTCCCACTCGTCGCTCGGCAGCTCGACGTCGAGCTCCTCGTTGACGTCGTCGATGGGTGTGCGTCCGGGGACGCGTAGCTCGCCGTCGCCGATGCGTTCGAGCTGCGGCTCGTCGCGGTCGTACTCGTCGGCGATCTCGCCGACGATCTCTTCGAGGAGGTCCTCCATCGTGACGAGCCCGGCGGTGCCGCCGTACTCGTCGACCACGATCGCCATGTGGAACTGCTTCTGCTGCATCTCGCGCAACAGCTCCGCTACCCGCTTCTGTTCCGGAACGAACACGGCGGGGCGTACGGCCACACGCACCGGGTCGGACCCGCGTCCGGCCCGGTCGAGGCTCACGAGATCCTTGAGGTACACGAGTCCGACGATGTTGTCGGTGCTGTCCTCGTACGCGGGCAGTCGGGAGAATCCGCGGTCGATCGCCTGCTGGATCGCCGACGCAACCGTGTCGTCGGCCTCGACCGCGACCATGTCGGGACGTGGCGTCATCACCTCACGGACGAGGGTGTCGCCGAACTCGAAGATCGAGTGGATGAGCCGTCGTTCCTGGCTCTCGATCACCTG
>CAZJSY010000176.1:0-6896 GCA_964548555.1 uncultured Burkholderiales bacterium | reverse complement strand
CGTCGCGTTCGTGGTCGTGAGGCCGTGTTATCTCGCACTGCGGCGCGCCGTCCGCGGCGCCGCTCTCGCCCGTACGTCCGGTGTCGTGCTCGTCGACGAGCCGCAGCGCGCGCTGAGCTCCGACGACGTGTCCGATGTCCTCGAGCTCCCGGTGGTCGCACGGATTCCGTGGCGGGCAACGGTCGCCCGTCTCGTCGACGCCGGGGCGCTGACGCGCCGCTTGCCCGACGCACTCGCGCGCGCCTCCACGAGCACGTTGCGCGCCGCCGGAATCGGCTCGTCGCGGCGGGGGCAGGCGGCGTGAACGAGTTCGCTCGTACGTCGTCGTCGACCCTGCAACGGTTCAGCACCGACGACGACGTCGCGCTGAAGCGTCGCGTCCACGAACGACTCGTCGGAGGCGGGGCCGACCTCGAGAACGATCCCACGCCCGCGGAGTTGCGTGTCCGCCTTCGTGAGCTCCTCCGGGCCGAGGCGCCGCTGCTCGCCGTCCGTCGGCACGAGCAGCTGTTGGAGGAGTTGCTTCGCGACGTCACCGGCCTCGGTCCGCTCGAGCCGCTGATCGCGGATCCCGACGTCGACGAGATCATGGTCAACGGTCCCGGCATCGCGTACGTCGAACGACGGGGCATGCTCGAACGCGTTCCGCTCGCACTCGACGCCGACGAGATCGTGCGTCTTGTCGGCCGCGTCATCGCGCCGCTGGGCCTGCGCCTCGACCGCGCATCACCCATGGTCGACGCGCGTCTTGCCGACGGGTCACGGCTCCATGCCGTCATCCCCCCGCTCGCGATCGACGGGCCGTGCGTGACGATCCGTCGGTTCCGCGCCAAAGCGCTTCCGCTCGAAGCGTTCGGTCTCGAGGCGCGTGGGATCGAACTCGTGCACTGGATGGTGAGCGCCGGTTGGAACGTGATCGTCGCGGGCGGTACGAGCAGCGGCAAGACCACGCTGCTCAACGCGCTTTCCTCGGCTATTCCCGCGGGCGAGCGCGTCGTGACCATCGAGGAGACGGCGGAGCTGCGGCTCGCCCAACCGCACATCGTCCGGCTCGAGGCGCGCCGCGCCAATGCCGAGGGGGCGGGCGAGGTGACCGTGCGGGAGCTGGTTCGAGCGGCGCTGCGCATGCGACCCGATCGGATCGTTGTCGGCGAGGTCCGTGGTGGTGAGGCGCTCGACATGTTGCAGGCGATGAACACCGGCCACGACGGCTCGCTGTCCACCTTGCACGCCAACTCCGCCGCCGATGCGCTCGCCCGCCTAGAGACCCTGGTGTTGTTCGCGGGCGTCGGTCTTCCTGTCGACGCCATCCGATCGCACATCGTCTCGGCGGTCGACGCCGTGATCCATGTGGGTCGGGGAGCCGATGGCGCGCGGTGTGTCCGTGGCGTGTCCGAGGTCGTCGCCGGGCCGCATGGCGCCGAGGTGCGGCCGCTCCTCGATGCAGGCACCGACCACGCGAAGTCGAATCTGCCGCCGTCGCGTCCGGCTCGTAGAAACAGTTCGGGCCGAACGGATCGGAGTGCGTCGTGATCGCGATGATCGCCGGCGTCGGCGGGCCGTTCGTCGTCGTCGCGCTCGTGCGAGCCGCGACACGGGCCGACAGCCGTGAACGCGCCCGCACCCTCGCCGCGCCGCGGAGGTCGATCGTGCCGGCGGCCGTCCGCGCGTGGATCGACCGGAGGTTGAACGCCGCAGGTCTCGACGTCGATGCAGAGCGGGCGGTCCAGCTCTGGCTGATCGCGGCAGGCGTCATGGGGCTGCTGGCCGTACCGATCGCCTGGCCACTGGTCCTCCCCGCGGTCGCCGTCGCGCTCGCGGCTGGGCCGATTGCGCTCCGCGTGCTGCGATACCGGCACCTCCGTGCCGTCGACGCCGCGCTCCCAGGGGCGCTCGACACCGTGGCGGCGGAGTTGCGTGCCGGTGGGACCGTGAGGGACGCGGTCGCGGTTCTCACTCGCGCGGGCGGGCCTCTCGCCGCAGACTTCTGCCGCATCGAAGCACGCGTCGCGCTGGGCACCGGCTTCGCCGACGCGCTCGATCGGTGGGCGACCGAGCGCGGGACCGACACGGTCCGTGCTCTCGCCGGCGCGCTCGCGGTCGCCGACGGTGTCGGTGGTCGAGCGGTCGACGCGCTCGAGGGTCTGGCGCGCTCGTTACGGGACGCGCAGGGCGCGGCGTCCGAAGCGCGAGCGCTCTCCGCACAAGCCCGCATGTCCGCGATCGTGGTCGGGGCCGCGCCGTTCGCGTACCTCACGTTCCAAATGGTTACCGACCCCGCATCCACCGGGACGCTGTTCGCCACGCCGGCGGGTCAACTGTGCCTGCTTCTCGGGCTCGGGCTCGAGGCGCTCGCGGTCGTCTGGATGCGCAAGATCGTCGGAGCGGTCCGATGACGCGCATCGCGGTTGCGTGGTGCATCGCGGCCGGCGCAGGCCTGCTGACAGCGGTGCCGCTCGTCTCGCGCGGCGCCCGGGACGTGACCGTCCGGCGCACGCACGAGCTCATCGACACGTCGCGCCGAGTCGAGCGATCGCGGCACAAACGTACGAAGCCGCTCCGACTGGTAGAGGGCCTGACGCGATTCCTGTCGACAGGAACGGTCGGACGCGTGGTGCGCGCTCTCGTGCGTCGCCGGCGCGCCGCGAGCGAGGTCGAACTCGCCCGTCGCGAGTTGCCGCTCGTCGCCGATCTGCTGTCGGTTGCCGTGGGTGCGGGATGCACGCCGTATCTCGCGGTACAGGAGACGGTGGGATGGGCTCCGACGACTTCCGCGCGGCATCTCCGTGAGCTGTTACGCGCGTGCGAGCTCGGTGCCGGCTTCGACGATGCGCTGCGTCATCTCGGTGCGTCCGTACCGGTGTTGCTGGGCTTGACGGACGCGCTCGCGACATCGGAGCGCACCGGTGCACCGGTCGGTGCCGCGCTCGCGCGCACAGCCGAAGAAGCCCGGGCATCCGTGCGACGTTCTGTCGAGACGCGGGCCCGTACCGTTCCGGTGCGACTCCTGTTTCCCCTCGTGTTCCTGGTGCTGCCGGCGTTCGGCCTGCTCACTGTGGCGCCCGCGCTGCTCACCGCCTTCGCCCGTACCTGACGGGCCGCCTTCCCCACTCCACCGCAACACCAAGTTTTCGAGAAGGAAGCGTTCTTCATGATTCGTCGTTTCATCCAGTTCGTCATTGCCGCTGTCAGCTCGCTGCTCGGCACTGTCCGTGGACGGGTCCGCACCGCGGCCACGTCCGCATCACAGCTCGGCCAGACGACCGCGGAGTACGCGCTCGTGATCCTGGGTGCGGCCGCGGTGGCGACCCTGCTCATCACGTGGGCCACGAAGAGTCACGCCCTCAGCCGGCTCTTCGACACGGTCGTCGGAAGGATCCTCCCCTGAGCGCGTCATCTCGTTCGGGCGTGGCTTGGTCGCGGGAACGCGGCCAAGCCACGGTCGAGTTCGCTCTCCTGCTCCCCGTCCTGGTCATGGCTGCGGTCGCCATCATCCAGGTCGCCCTCGTCGTACGCGATGAGCTCTCCACGATACGGGCGGCCCGCGAAGCGGTCCGCGTCGCGAGCGTCGACCGCGACGTCGGTCACGCAGTCACGGCCGGCAACCGGGTGCTGCGCGGCGCGATCGTGACCGTGAAGCGGCCCACCCGTGTCGGTGAAGTGGTCGACGTCGACGTGTCGTTCCGGTCGATCACCGACCTTCCGCTCGTCGGTCTTCTGTTCCCCGATCCGACGTTGCGCGCCCATGCGTCGATGCGGGTCGAGCGATGAGACGGCGGCCCCGCCAGGAGCGGGGCGCGGTCTCGATCGTCGTCGTTGCCGTGCTGCTCATCGGCCTGGCCCTCACCGTGAGCGCGGCCCGCGCCGGCGTCGCCATGATCGGCCAGGCCCGGGCCGAGACCGCAGCCGACGCGGCTGCGCTCGCGGCGGCCGACACGCTCGCGCTCGGTCGCGGCGGCCCCGAACAGGCCGCGCGCGACGCCGCCTCGCGCAACGGTGCGCGGCTCGTGTCGTGCGACTGTCGCGTCTCGCACGCGGAGGTCGTCGTGGAGGTGCGCCTCCGTGGTGTCCCCGTCCCGAAGGTCCGAGCCCGGGCGCGAGCCGAGGTGCATCCGGAGTGTGGAGCGCTCGATGGCTGTCGCGGGGGCGTCAGCGCGAGCTGAGCGATGTCGGCGTCGACCACGAGCTCGGCCGGGATGCCGGCGCCGGCGAGCGAGCGAGCAGTTGCAACAGCGCGATCGCGCCCTGCTTGTCGAGGTACTCGTTCCAGTTGCCGCACTTCGGCGACTGGACGCATGACGGGCACCCGTCGTCGCACGGGCATTCCACGATGAGCTCCCACGTCGCACGCACGTGGTCGTGCAACGCCTCGAACGCGAGATCGGCGATTCCTGCCCCACCCGGATAGCCGTCGTAGACGAAGATCGTGGGCTCGCCGGTTCCCTGGTGGAACGCCATCGAGACGCCGCCGACGTCCCACCGGTCACAGATTGCGAACAGCGGGAGCAGCCCGATGAGCCCGTGCTCGGCGGCGTGCACCGTGCCGAGCACTCGGGTGGGGCCGACGCCGGCACGTGCGAGCACGCCTCTCGGCAACGAGTACCAGCACGCCCGAGTCACCAGCGTCTGCGGCGGGAGATCGAGATCGATCACGTCGATCGTCTCGTGAGTGGAGATCTGCTTGCGTTGGTAGGCGATCACCCGACTGGTCACTTCGACATCGCCCAGCCACGCGCGCCCCGCGCCCACATCGGTCGCGGCGCCGGTTCGAAGGACGGTGATGTCGATGTCGTCGCGTGCCTGCGTGTACTCGTCGGCCCCGTCGGCCGGGACGACGAGCGCGACGTGATCGTGGGTGTCGAGCTGTTCCACTCGGTACTGCCGGCCCTGGTGCAGATACATCGCACCCTCGTGAGCCACGTGGAACACCCGCGCGCCGTCGACCGTGCCAACGAGCCGGTCGGTCGTCGCGTCGACGAGGCGGTACTCAACCGACGATCCGCTCCGGAGCCCTACTCTGGGCGCGGGCGGTTCGCGACCGGCCCAGAACATTCTGTTGCCGCGCGGCTTCAACTGGTCCGCGAGCACGAGCTCGCGCACGACGTCGTCCAGGTCGGCCCCGAAATAGTTCTCGTCGTCGTGGGTCAACGGAAGCTCGTGCGCTGCGCATGACACGTGCGGGCGAAGCACGAACGGGTTCTGCGGGTTCACGACGGCGGCCTCGGGCCGGCGGCTGACGAGCTGGTCGGGGTGCGCCGCGTACCACTGGTCGAGCTGGTCGTCCCCGGCGACGAGCACCGCCGCCGAGCGCCGGCCCGACCGGCCTGCTCGACCGACCTGCTGCCACATCGAGGACAACGTGCCCGGAAATCCGTTGAGCACGACGGCGTCGAGCCCGCCGATGTCGATGCCCAGCTCGAGCGCATTCGTCGCCGCGACACCCATCAGCTGCCGTTCGCTGAGCGCGTGCTCCAGCTCTCGGCGCTCGCGGGCGAGGAGTCCACCGCGGTAGGCGCGCACCTTGGCTCCGTTCCCGCCCGTCGATGATCGGTCGACGCTTCGTTGCGCGTAGCTCGCGACGAGCTCGGCGCTCGCTCGGGTGCGCGCGAATGCCAACACTTGATTGTCCGCGCTGACGAAGCGTGCCACGAGGTCGGCGGTCTCCAAGTTGGCCGAGGCACGCGTGCCCGCATGCTCATCGACAACGGGACGCTGCCAGCACAGGAAGGTTCGCTCCGCCTGAGGAGATCCGTCGTCGGCGATCAGCTCGACGTCGCCGCCGCACAGGGCCGACGCGAGCTCGCGCGGGTTGCCGATGGTCGCACTCGAGAAGCAGAACACCGGTTCCGATCCGTAGTGCGCGCACAGACGGCGGAGGCGCCGTAGCACATGGGCGACGTGGCTGCCGAAGATGCCGCGCAAGGTATGCAGCTCGTCGACGACGACGTAGCGAAGACGCATGAGGAAGGTTGCCCAGCGCTGGTGTGACGGGAGGATGCCGACGTGCAGCATGTCGGGGTTGGTGAAGAGCACCGTCGCCCGCCTTCGTGCTTCGGCGCGCGCGTCGGTCGACGTGTCGCCGTCGTAGACGTACGCCCGCAAACCGGGTACGAGCCACGACCGCATGGAGCGCAACTGGTCCTGAGCGAGGGCCTTGGTCGGGAAGATCGCCAGCGCGGTGTCGCTGCTGCCGGCCAGCGTCGACTCGAGGATCGGCACCTGGTAGCACAGCGACTTTCCGGAAGCGGTGCCGGTCGCGACCACGACGTTGCGGCGGTCGCGCAGGGCGTCGATCGCGACCGCCTGGTGTGTGTAGAGCTCGTCGATGTTCTGCCGGCGCAGCAGCGCCCGCGTCTCCGCCCGTAGCGGCTCCCTGGTAGGGGCGAAGCGGGCCGGTCGAGCCGGAAGCGTGGTGCGGAACGCGACCCGCGAGGCGAGCGACTCCTCGCCACTCAGCTTCTGCAGCGTGTCACACGCGTCCACGCTCACGAGGATATTGGCGACCAGTGACGCTCGGGTGGAGCGGACGCCGCGAGCCGCGGCTCAGTGCGTCTCGAGCACGCCGTCGTCGGCGAAGTCCTGGAACAACGACTTGGCGCCGGAATCGAGCGCCAGGCGTGTACCGGCGCCGCTCGTCACGGGGACGCGCACGTTGCGAACCTGGGACGGGTCGAAGTCGAGCGCGAGACGCCCGAGCCGGTACAGGTCCTGGAGCCCGATCCCGTCGAGGACGGCATGACGGCCGAGGGTTGCGAGAAGGTTGATGGTGCCCGTGGCGTCGGGATTCTGAGCCCGGAGCTTCTGCAGCGCGGCGAGGATGAAGGTTCCTTGGTTCTCGCTCCGTTGCAGGTCGCCGATCCCGAAGTCGTGACGGTCGCGGCAGAACGCGAGCGCCT
>CAZJSY010000175.1:0-6903 GCA_964548555.1 uncultured Burkholderiales bacterium | reverse complement strand
AGCGCGCGTGCCTTGCGCTCCTCGACCGCCTTGCACCAGACGAACTCCTCGATGTCGGGGTGGTCGACGTTGAGGATCACCATCTTCGCGGCGCGCCGGGTCTTGCCACCCGACTTGATGGTGCCGGCCGATGCGTCGGCGCCGCGCATGAAGCTCACCGGCCCGCTCGCGGTGCCGCCGCCCTTCAGGTGCTCCGACGAGGAGCGCAGCCCGGAGAGGTTGATGCCGGCGCCCGAGCCGCCCTTGAAGATGATCCCCTCTTCCCGGTACCAGTTGAGGATCGAGTCCATCGTGTCGTCGACCGCGAGGATGAAGCACGCGGATGCCTGCTGCGGGACGCCCTTCACACCGATGTTGAACCACACCGGTGAGTTGAACGCGGCGCGTTGGTGTACGAGGACGTACTTCAGCTCGTTGCGGAACGCGGCGGCCTCGTCGTCGTCGACGAAGTACCCGTCGCGCACACCCCACGCCGTGATCGTGTCGACCACGCGGTCGATCACCTGGCGCAGCGACGACTCGCGCTCGGGCGTTCCCAGCGTGCCGCGGAAGTACTTCTGGGCGACGATGTTGGTCGCGTTCTGCGACCACGTGGTGGGGAATTCGACATCGGGCTGGAAGAAGGCGTCGGTGCCGTCCTTGTAGTTGGGAATGCGCGCGTCGCGCCGTTCCCACTCGACGGTCTCGTACGGGTGGACACCCGGCTCGGTGAAGAACCGACGGATTCCGATCCCGATCTGCTCCGGCGCCATGGCCATGGGCCAGCCCCCTGTTCTGTTCGTGGTGGTCGTCGTGTGGTCGTGTCGTTCGTGCTGCCGTGGTGCCGGCGAGGTCGTGCCGGCGAGGCTCCCTGGACCCGTCTCGCCGCCGGGCCCGCCGCCGCTGTCCACCGCTGGAGGTCACAAACAAGAACCACAAGATGTAGTGGTTGCTTCCCGCCCCACCGCGAGATGGAGGACAATTACAACACCGTAATTACTCGGATGTCAACGGCAGCCGGGGTGCGTCGGGGCAGGTGAGACAGGTGCTCGCGAAGGTTTGCACTCGTGAAGCACGGCACATGTCGTGCGACGCCGGTGGGCCCGCTCAGGTGCCGGTCGGCGGGGTCTTCGGGGCCGTCGTCTTCTGCAGCATGCCGAGCTCGGCCTCGAAGTCGCTCAGGTCCTCGAAGCCCTTGTAGACCGAGGCGAACCGCACCGACGCGACCGGGTCGACGGCGCGCAACCGCTCCAGCACCGCCACACCGACCTGCTCGCTCGTGACCTCGGGAGCGCCCCGCTCGCGCAGCTCCTCCTCGACCTCACCGACGATCGAGTCGACCGTCGTCTCCTCGACGGGCCGGTTCTTCGCCGCACGCGCGATGCCGGCCGCGATCTTGGCCCGGTCGAACGGCTCGCGGATGCCCGACCGCTTCACCACGAGCAGCGGCACCTCCTCGAGGCGTTCGTAGGTGGTGAACCGCCGGCCGCACCCGAGGCACTCGCGCCGGCGGCGGATCGCCGCGCCGTCGTCGGCGAGGCGCGAGTCGACGACCTTGTCGTCGACCTGCCGGCAGTACGGGCATCGCATCACCGCCACGGTACTGAAGCGCGATGGCGCCGGCCCGCGCCTTCACCTCACCCGAGGCGTGATCGGCCCCCGCGACGTCACCGTTGCCACGCGATCGTCTCGCCCGGGATCAGCGGCGCGTGGTGCCGGGCCGCGATGAGCTCGTCGACCACCTGCCGCGGATCGCTGCCCGGTGCGACGTGGCGGGCGACGTTCCACATGGTGTCGCCGTCGCGCACGACGTAGGTGGTGAGCGGGGAGCGGCGCTCGGAGGGAGCGAGGGGGGAACCTCCGAGCGCCACACCCGCTCGTCCCGCCAGGGCCACCGTGCCCAACGCCAGCGCGGCCATGACCACGCGCCGGCGCCAGTAGATGGCACGCGAAGGAGCCCGACGGCGGGGTGGGGCCACCGGCGCGTGCACGAGGGCGAGCGCAGGTCGGGCCGGGGGGACGACCCGACGACCATCACACGGGCGGACGGCGCGCGGACGAGGGGCCGGGCGGACATACGTCCGAGGTGAGGTCATGACGGCGGCCATGTGGATCTCCCTTTCTGTCGGCCGGACCATCCGGCCGTTTTCGTCGGACACCGGAGCCGCTCCGCCTTCGACGCCGGTGCCGTTGCTGTCGGGTCGAGCAGACCACGGGGGTGTGACAGTCTCCGGTGGCCCGACCCCGCCGGGACACCCGAAAGTGCAGGTGAGCGCCCGAATCGAAGAAATCTCGAAGGCCGACGGCGAGCGCCGTGGGCGGGGTCGGACCAGCGAACCACGAACGCCTGTTCGGGTCAAGCGAATTCCGAACACATGTTTGCCCCGAACGCACGATCGTGTTACGGTCCCCCCCATGACCGACGCCGTGCAGCACACCGCCCGTGCCGACACCGCCCGTGTCGACACGCCTCGCGACCCCGGATCCCTGACACCGCGGCAGCGCCAGGTCCTCGAGTTCATCGACGGGGAGGTCCGACGCCGCGGCTATCCGCCGAGCGTGCGGGAGATCGGCGAGGCGGTCGGGTTGTCGTCGAGCTCCACGGTCCACGCGCACCTCGCGGCCTTGCAGGACAAGGGGTATCTGCGCCGGGACCCGACGAAGCCCCGGGCCATCGAGATCACCCTCGAGCCCGACTCGGGTCTCGCCGTCGAACGCAGGCCCGTGCGCCACGTCCCGCTGGTCGGCGACGTCGCGGCAGGCACCGGTGTCCTCGCGGCCGAGAACATCGAGGAGACGGTGCCGCTTCCGCAGGACTTCACCGGCGAGGGTCAGCTCTTCATGCTGCGGGTGCGGGGCGATTCGATGATCGAAGCGGGCATCCTCGATCGCGACTACGTGGTCGTCCGGTGTCAGGACACCGCCGACAACGGTGACGTCGTCGTGGCCGGGATCCCGGGCGACGAGGCAACGGTGAAGACGTTCCTACGCCGCAAGGGACGCATCGTGTTGCGTCCGGAGAACCCGCAACTCGACGAGATGGTCTTCGACCCTGCCGACGTCGTCGTCTACGGCCGGGTCGTCACGGTGCTGCGCCGGCTCTGAGGCGCGTTTCACATTCAGATCCCTTCGCCACGCGTCGATACGACAGCGTGGGTGGAGTTCCTCAGATCGCGGCCGCGTTCCCGATGGGCGGAACACTCGCGCTGCTGGCCGTGCTCGCGCTCGGCACGGTCGCCGTGCACTACGCCCGCCGGTTCCGTGACGGGAAGGAGCCGCTCTTCCCGGACGCGCCCCATCTCGAACGCGACCCGGTGACGTTCACCGAGGGACTCGCGAAGGACGGGCGCTTCGACGACGAACGGTCGCGCTTCGCCGAAGTAGCCGCCCGTTCGGGTCTCGAGCAGGCGTACGCGTTGCTCGCCCGGGCGACCGCCGACGACGCCCCGCCCCGCACGGGCGCCGCGAGCGGCCCGCGGCTCGACCCGCGGCGAGCGCTGGCGACGCTGGCCACCATCGACGACGAGGATCGGCGCCTGGCCACGTTCGTGGCGCAAACAGCGCCCCACGTGATCGACCAGCGTGCGTCGGCCCGGCCCGAGCGGGCGCCGTCGCAGGTCGAGTCGCCGGTCGTGCCTTCCGACATCAACGCCCCGGAACGCGCCGCGGAGCGGCACGACGCCGAGCCGACCGAGTCCGCGACCTCAGCCCCGTCGCACATGGCGAGCGCCAGCGCGTCGCTCGACGACGACCTACTGCCCAGGCGCCCGCGGCGGGGTCGTGCCGCCTGAGGCCGCCGCCCGCTCAGCGGCCGCGCAGACCCAGGAAGTATCCGAGCACCGCGTGGCAACCGTCGAGTGACTCGCGGTCGACCCGCTCGTCTGCCGTATGGGCGACGCTCGGGTCGCCGGGCCCGTAGTTCAGAGCGGGGATGCCCGCGGCGGCGAAGCGCGCAACGTCGGTCCATCCGAGCTTCGGCCGGACCGCGAGGTCGAGGGTGCCGACGAATTCGGCGACGAGTGGCGCGTCGAGGTTGGGTGGTGCAGCGGGTGACGACGTGACGAGGTCGACCTCGTCGGTGCCCGCGAGCAGTTGCTCGACCTCCGTGCGGGCGTCGTCGATCGACAGCGACGGCGCGAAGCGCCGGTTCACCACGAACGAGCATGCGTCGGGCACCACGTTGTTGGCGACGCCGCCCTCCACCCGTACGACCTGCAACGCCTGGCGGTACTCGAGCCCGTCGACGGTGATCGGATCCGGCTCGGTGCCGGCGACCCGGGCGAGCACCGGCGCGGCGCGGGCGATCGCGTTCGCGCCCGTCCACGGACGTGCGGTGTGCGCGCGCTCGCCGCGAAAGGTCGCCCGCAGGATCACGACACCTTGGCACCCTGCTTCGACCCAACCACCGGTGGGTTCGAGCAGGATCGCGAGGTCACCGGCGACGAGATCGGCGCGGCGGTCGAACAGGTCGCGTAGACCGTTGAACTCGTCGGCGATCTCCTCACCGACGTAGAAGACCAGCGTGACGTCGTGACGCGCGTCGCGTCCGCCCTCCGACAGGTCCTCGGCGAGCGCGAGCAGGACCGCGAGGCCGCCCTTCATGTCTGCGGAGCCGAGACCGTGCAACACGTCGCCGTCGAGGCGCGGTGTCTCGTTGGCGTTCGACGGCACGGTGTCGAGATGGCCGCCGAGCACGACGCGCCGCTCGCGGCCGATCTGCGTGCGGGCCACGACGTTGTCGCCGACGCGTGTGATCTCGAGACCGGGTGCCCGGGCCCGCAACCGCGCCTCCACCGCATCGGCGAGCGATGCCTCGCTCCGGCTGATCGACGGGACCGCGACGAGGGCGGCGGTGAGCGACAACAGATCGCGCCGATCGACGGTCGCGACGTCGGCCACGCCCGTCGTGTCGGTCACGTCGCGACGCCGTGCTCGCGCAGGATCTCGTTGATGCGGCCCTTCTCGTGCCGCTCCCCTTCGGTGAGGCGCTTCACCACGAGGATGCACGGCATCCCGAACTCGCCACCTGCGAACGACTTCGGCTTCGTCGCCGCGACCGCGACGCACCAGTCGGGCACGACACCGCGACCGAGATCCTCGCCGGTCCCGGCGTCGTAGACCGGGACCGAGCCGTTGATGATGCAGCCTGATCCGAGGACGACACCGCTGCCGATGCGAGCGCCTTCCGCCACGATGCAGCGCGAGCCGATCATCGTGTCGTCGCCGACGATCACCGGCGCCGCCTGCGGAGGCTCGAGCACACCGCCGATACCGACGCCGCCGGACAGGTGCACACGCTCACCGATCTGCGCGCACGACCCCACCGTGGCCCATGTGTCGACCATCGTGTCGGACCCGACGTGCGCGCCGATGTTGACGTACGACGGCATCATGACGACGCCGGGCGCGAGGTAGGAGCCCCATCGCGCCGACGCGCCCGGCACGACCCGCACGCCGGCCTTCTCGTAGTCGTGCTTGAGCGGGATCTTGTCGCGGTATTCGAACGGCCCGAGCTCGGTGGTCTCCATCGACTCGAGCCGGAACAGCAGCAGCACGGCCTGCTTCAGCCATTCGTGCACGACGACCTCGCCGTCGACGAGCTCGGCCACACGCGCCTCGCCCCGGTCGAGACGGTCGATCGCCTCGTGTACCGCTTCACGCGCGTCCCGGTCGGACATCACAGCGCCGAGGTCGTCGCGACCGTTCCACAGCGCGCCGATCCGCGTGGCGAGATCGTCCACCGCTCTCCTCCTGGTCGTCAGGTCCGGGCCGCGGACGCGGCCAGACGTTCGATGGCGAGCTCGAGACGGTCGTCGGGCTGGGTGAGCGCGAGACGCACATGGTCCGCTCCCGCCGGGCCGTACATGTCTCCCGGCGCGACGAGCGTGCCGGCCTCAGCGAGACGGGCCGCGATCTCCCAGCCGTCGTCGGTGCCTTCGGCCGATCGCAGCCAGAGGTAGAAGAGCGCCGGTCCGCCGTCGTGCACGAGCCCGTGCTCCTCGAGCGCCGGAAGGAGGAGCGCCCGCCGCCGTTCGTAGCGGGCGCGTTGCTCGTCGACATGCGCGTCGTCGCCGAGCGCGGCGGTCGCCCCGGCCTGCGACGGGTTCGCGACGATCATCCCGGCGTGCTTGCGTACTTCACCGAGGTAGCGCACGAGGTCGGCATCGCCCGCGACGAAGCCGCAGCGGAGCCCGGCCATGTTGGATCGCTTCGACACCGAATGCACGGCGAGCACGCCTTCGAGACCGGCCGCCAGCGCGGTGGCCGGATCACCCGGCACACCCGCGAACTCCGCGTAACACTCGTCGCTCGCGACGATCACGCCGCGCTCGCGAGCCCAGCCGACAATCGAACGCAGTTGCTCGGGGGATCCGACCGCCGACGTCGGGTTGCCTGGCATGTTGAGCCACAGCACGAGCGAGCGTTGCGCGTCGGCTTCGTTGACGAGGCTGACGTCGACGTGCCAGGCGGCGTCGAGCGGGATCGGAACGGCGCGCAGACCGCCGAGCGTCGCGCCCATCTCGTACGTCGGGTACGCGACACCGGGGTACAGCACGGTGTCGCGTGAGGGATCGCGCAGCGACAGGTAGTGCGGGAGCGACGCGACGAACTCCTTCGTTCCCGCGCAGGCGATCACGTCGTCGCCACCAACGGAGACGCCGAAGCGCCGGCGGATCCACCCCGCCGCGGCGTCGCGCAATGCCGGTGTGCCGATCGACGGCGGATAGCCGGTGGATCCGGGCGCGGCGGCCTGCAGCGCGTCCAGCGCGGCCGGCGGCATGGGGTCGACGGGTGTGCCCACGGAGCAGTCGACCACGCCACCCGGCAACGCGTCGGCGAGACGACGCAACGTCGCGAGCCGGTCGTGTGGGTACGGGGGTGGGACGAAGCCCGAGCGCGGGGTCGCCGTCGAGGCCATCCGGT
>CAZJSY010000174.1:1584-6908 GCA_964548555.1 uncultured Burkholderiales bacterium | reverse complement strand
ATATTCGTGGTGGTCCTCGGACCGGCCATGATCCAGCTGGCGAACAACTTGTAGGGAGCTCCCGTGACGACAGCCGTGCAGGCGCGGCCTCTGCCTTCGGGGCCGGCTGTCGCTGTCGATGCGGGCCCCGGGCCACGGCCGCGACGTGCGCCGTCGTTCGAGACGCTCTACACCCTGGCCTTCGCCGTCGCCGGGTGGGCGATCGGCATCACGAAGCTCGGCGACAACTCGTTCTTCTGGCATCTCCGTACAGGGCGACTCATCCTCGAGCGCGGGATCCCGCATACGGATCCGTACTCGTTCACCGCGCACGGCGCCGCCTGGGTCGCCCAGTCATGGCTCGCCGAGCTCTGGTACGGGCTTCTCGATCGCATCGGTGGCGGCGCGGCCATCCGGCTCTTCGGCGCCGCGCTCGGCGCGACGCTCGCGGTCCTCTCGTTCCGCCTCGCGTTGCGGATCGCGCGTGACCGTGTCCGCGCCGTCGGAGTCGGTATCGGCGCGTTCGGCTGCATCGCGGTCATGTGGTCACCGCGACCGTTCGTGATCGCGGCCCTGCTGTTCCTCGTCCTCGTGTGGATCGTCGAGTGTCCTGAGACGTGGATCGGCCGCCACGAGATCGTTGCGGTCCCGGTGCTCCTGTGGCTGTGGGCGAACGTGCACGGATCGTTCGAGCTCGGTGTGGTCTACGTCGGGCTCCATCTCGCCGGCTCGTGGGCCGACGGCATCGTCCCGTGGCACGGCAGGCAGCGACGGCTCCTCGTCGGCGCACTCGCAGCTTCGGCCATCGTGTTCCTCAACCCGTACGGCCCCGCACTCGTCCTGTTCCCGGCCGAGCTGCTGAGCCGCGGCAGCGTGTTGCGCAACGTCGTCGAATGGCGTTCACCCGATTTCCGTACGCTGCAAGGTGAGGCGTTCGCGATCTGGCTCGTGATCGCGGTGTGCGCGCTCGCTCGCACGCGTCACCGCGTGTCCCGACGCGATCTCATCGTCGCCGTACCGTTCGTGTTGCTCGCCCTGTGGGCCCAGCGCAACGTGGCCCTGGTCGGGTTCGCGACCCTGCCCGTCCTCGCCCGTGCACTGGTGCCGGCGCCGAGCACGCGCCGTGTACAGCACGACGATCACGCGCGGCCGATCGGGTACGCGATCGTCGCCGGCGTCGTCGCGCTGATGACGCTGCTGGGCGCGCAGACGCTCGGCGCGCCTGCCTTCCGTACCGACGGCTATCCGGTCGACGCGATGCAAGCCGTCGATCGGGCCGGACTGCTCGGCCACCGGATCGCCGCAACCGACGTTTGGGGTGGGTACATCATCATGAAGTACTGGCCGCGCCAGCGCGTGTTCGTCGACGACCGGTTCGACATGTATCCCGTCGGATTCATGTCCGACTACCTGAAGCTGCTGCGGTCGGGCGAAGGATGGCAACAGCTGCTCGACCGCGAGGGCGTCGACGTCGTCGTGTGGCCACGCGAGAAGCCGCTCGCACAGGTGCTCGCCGCATCACCGGACTGGATACGGATCCACCGCGATGACCTCGGCGTCGTCTTCGTTCGTCGAGAAGTCGCGGCGCGCCTCGGTCTGCGCTGACCCGGCACCGGCGCGAAGAGGCCGCAGGCACATGCCTGCGGCCTCTTCGACTTCATGCTCGGGCTGGGTCGCTCAGTTGAGCGAGCTACCCGCCTGCGAGAACTTGCCTTGCACCTTCCCCGAGAAGAAGTTCACGGCCGCGATCACGGCAATGGCGATGAAGGCCACGAGGAAGATGTACTCGACCAGGTTGGCGCCCTGCTCGTCCTTGACGAACTTGGCCTCCAACCAGGTCTTGAGGATGAACAGGTTCATGCTGCCCCTTCCGGCGCTGGTTCCGTCCCGTCTGGTCACGGTCTCGGGCAGTATGAACTTTGCTCGAACCGGCCGGAATAGGCCGGGTGGCCCATTTCGCCTGATCAGACTATTTCGGACATCCCGCCGGGGGCAGCGGCACGTACGGCGAGCGCTCAGCGCAGGTGCACGATGCCCATGCGCACGCCGCTCAGTACGGCCTGGGTGCGGTCGCGGGCGTCGAGCTTCACGTAGATGGAGGCGAGATGGTTCTTGACCGTCTTCGCGCTGATGAAGAGCTCCCGCGCCACCTCGGTCGTCGAGCGGCCGTCGGCCACGAGTTGGAGGATCTCCTCCTCGCGCTTGGTCAGCGGCGACGGCGCCGGACCGTCGGCGGGGGGCTCGCGGAATTGTCCGAGCAGTGACGCCGCGAGGTCGGGGGAGAGCATCGTCTCGCCTTCCGCCGCGGAGCGCACCGCCTTCACGACCTCCTGCAGCGAACAGTCCTTCGTGAGGAACGCGGCCGCGCCGGCCTCGATGGCCTCGGCGAGGAGCGACTCCTCGCCGTGCATCGTCAACATCACCACCCGCGACGACGGGGCGAGCTCGCGGATACGGCGCGTCGCGCGGATGCCGTCGAGCACCGGCATCGTCACGTCCATCACCACCACGTCGGGCTGGAAGCGCGCCGCAAGGCCGGTCGCCTCCTCACCGTCGCCTGCTTCACCCGCGACGTCGAATCCGGCATCTTCCAGCGCACGACGAACAGCCTGACGAAGCAATTGGTGATCGTCGGCCAGCAACACCGTCGTCATCTCGGTACCTCCAACCAGACGAGGACGCGCGTCCCCGTGCCCGATTCGCCGTCGACCGAGAGATATGCGCCGATCGCGCTCGCGCGCTCGCGCATCCCGACGATGCCGAACCGGCCGTCGGGCACGTCGCGGGCGCTGAACCCTCGGCCGTTGTCACGGACCTCCAAGCACGCGTGCTCGCGGCTCACGGTCCATGTCACCGACACCTCACTCGCACCGGAGTGACGTTCCACGTTGGCGAGCGCTTCCTGCGCGATCCGCCAGATCTCCTGCTCCACCTGGATCGGGAGGCGATGACCCGCCTCGCGCACGATCAGATGGGTCTCCAGACCGGTTCGGTCCTCGAGACGCCCGAGGTAGCCGCGCGCGATGTCGGCGAGCGTCACCGTTTCGGTGATCGTCGACCGCAGCTCGTGCAGCGTCTCCCGCAACTCGACGACGACGTCGCGCACGACCTCGTGCAACGCCTCGATCTGCGGCGCCGGCGCGTAGACCGTACCGAGGCGCTCGAGCTCGAAGGCGATGTATCCGAGCGACTGCGCGAGGCGGTCGTGCAGATCGCGTGCGATGCGGGCCCGTTCGGCCTCGGCCGCGAGCACACGAAGCCGGCCGAACCACAACGCGTTGTCGATCGCGAGTGCGAGAGGACCGGCCATCTCCCGCAGGAGATGCGCGTCACGTTCGCCGTACCGGTCGGGGTCCGTGTGCTCGATCACCACGAGGCCGACGACGGAGCCCCTCGGCGTTCGCAGCCCGGCGTACAACCCGCTGTGCGCCGACGGTGAGCAGCCCGTCAGTTCGGAGCGGAACAGGTCCTGCACGACCGCAGCACAATCACCGGCGACAACTGGACGGGCCGCGTCGGGAATGCTCCCTTCGTGGAGCAACTGCGGGAGACGCAAGCCTTCCGCCCATTCGGGGCGCCACGCACCGGTCGCGTCGTCCTTCACGAGCACAGCGGCCGCGGTGTAGTCGAAGCTGTCGCGGAACCCGCGTTGCGCCGAGGTGACGACGTCGCCCAGGTCGAGCGACGCAGGAAGCGTCTGCACGACCCGGTGCAGCGCGAGCAGCAGGTCGTTGGCCGTCGCCATGCGCGTCATCTGGTCAAGGGCTTCCTGTTGCCGAACAGCGGCTTCCATCGAGAGGCGCCGGGCCAGCGCGCCGATCGCAGCGCTGGCGAGAAAGGCGAGGCCGGCCTGGAGACCCTCGTCGACGATCCGTTGCGGCGCGCCACTCACGAGGTCGGCGGCGAGAACAGCTGCCGCGGGCGCCAGCGCGGCGGGCACAGCGACGTCGTTGCCCCAACCGAAGCCGGCGAGCACGAGCGTCGGGATCGGCGTCAGCAGGAACGGGCTGTCGGCGTGACCGCTGAGGATGACGGCCGACGTCGTGACGGCGACGTCGAGGGCCAGGAACGCGAGGGCGCTGCGGCTCTCGCTGTCGAGACGGAGGGGACGCAGCGTCCGCCACACGGTGTTTCCGACGAGCATGGCGCCGGCGACGATCGAGAAGGCCCGCGCATTGCGACCGTTCGTCGTCAGCAGCAGGAGCCCGAGCGCGACGGTCGCCCAGCGCAGCGCGGTGGCGAGCGGGACGACCTGCTCGAGCACGCTACGGCCACGCCGGTCATCGGCATCGTCGGGTTGGCGGACCTCGACGGTCGGATTCGGGACGCGCGCCGCCGGGCGGCGGTGCGACGCACGCCACCGGGTACGGGCGGCGGCCGGCTCACCCGGAAGCACCGGCGCTCGCATCCGCGGACTCAAATCCACCGACCGTCGCCCGCGCGCGGCCGCATCGAGGAGAGAAGCTCCACGTGTTCTGTATCGGAGCGCCGCGGCCGGGGTTGAACCGGCTTTCCGGACGGCAGGCCGGCCGGACCGGTTCGTCCCGTATGATCCGCCGCGTGCTGCTCGTGGCGCTCACAGGAGGAATCGGGTCCGGGAAGTCCACGGTGGCGGACCTGCTCCATCGCCGGGGCGCGGTGATCGTGGACGCAGACGCCGTCGCGCGCCTCGTCGTCGAACCGGGCCGGCCGGCCCTCGACAAGCTCGTCGAGCGCTTCGGTCCCGAGATCCTCGCACCCGACGGGGCCCTCGACCGTCCGGCGCTCGGGCGCGTGGCCTTCGCCGACGAGACCGCCCGGAGGGATCTCGAGGCGATCACCCACCCCGCAATCAACGAGGAGTTCATGCGCCAGATCGCCGAGGCGCCGCGCGACGCGATCGTCGTGTGCGACATCCCGTTGCTCGTCGAGTCGAAGCAGGCCGCGGCGCGGGGCTACACCGAGGTGATCGTGGTGGAGGCGCCACTCGACGTGCGGCTCACCCGTCTCGAACAGCGGGGCGTGGCCCGCGACGACGCGCTGGCCCGGATCAAGGCCCAGGCCACCGACGAGCAGCGCCGCGCGGTCGCCACGCACGTGGTCGACAACTCCGGGTCGCTCGCAGACCTCGAGCGGCAGGTGGACCGGCTCTGGGCCGCGCTCCGGGAGAAGGCGGCGAAGGAGCAGTAGCGCTCTGGAATAACGGTCACCCGGCGCCGTTACCCTGAGCGCATGCCCGCACTCGAGCTCGTGTCCGAGTTCTCGCCCGCCGGTGACCAGCCGGCCGCCATCGACGCGCTCGCGTCCGGGGTCGAGCGGGGCGACCGGTTCCAGACCCTGCTCGGCATCACCGGGTCCGGGAAGTC
>CAZJSY010000174.1:0-1484 GCA_964548555.1 uncultured Burkholderiales bacterium | reverse complement strand
TCGAGCGGGGCGACCGGTTCCAGACCCTGCTCGGCATCACCGGGTCCGGGAAGTCGTTCACGATCGCCGGCGTCATCGAGAAGGTGCAGCGACCCACGCTCGTGCTGGCGCCCAACAAGAGCCTCGCCGCACAGCTCGCGAGCGAGTTCCGGGAGCTCTTCCCGAAGAACCGGGTCGAGTACTTCGTCTCCTACTACGACTACTACCAGCCCGAGGCGTACATCCCGTCCACCGACACCTACATCGAGAAGGACTCGTCGATCAACGACGAGATCGACCGGCTGCGCCACTCCGCCACGAGCGCGCTGCTCTCACGACGCGACGTGATCATCGTCGCCTCGGTCTCCGCGATCTACGGGCTCGGTTCGCCCGAGCACTACTCGCAGCAGCTGCTCATGCTCTCGAAGGGGGAGGAGCACGAACAGCGTTCGATCCTCGGTCGCCTCGTCGACCTGCAGTACGAGCGCAACGACGTCGGCTTCGCGCGCAACAAGTTCCGCGTGCGCGGCGACACCATCGAGATCTTCCCGGCCTACGAGGAACGGGCGGTGCGCGTGCAGCTCTTCGGTGACGAAGTGGAGCGCATCGCGTCGGTCGACCCCGTCACCGGGGAGATCGTCGAAGAGCTCGAGTCCCTCGTGCTCTTTCCGGCATCGCACTACGTGACCGACCGCGCCGCGATGGCCCGCGCGATCGAGACGATCGAAGCCGAGCTTCACGAGCGGCTGAAGTGGTTCGAGGAGAACGGCAAGCTGCTCGAGGCGCAACGCCTCCGGATGCGCACGACGTACGACCTGGAGATGCTGCGCGAGGTCGGCGTCTGCTCCGGGATCGAGAACTACTCGCGTCACCTCGACGGGCGTGCTCCGGGCCAGATGCCGTACACCCTGCTCGACTACTTCCCCGACGACTTCCTCGTCGTCCTCGACGAGTCGCACCAACTGGTTCCGCAACTGCACGGCCAGTACGAGGGCGACCGCTCACGCAAGGACACGCTCGTCGAGCACGGATTCCGCCTCCCTTCGGCCATGGACAACCGGCCGTTGCGCTTCGAGGAGTTCCTCGAGAAGGTCAACCAGGTCGTTTTCATGTCGGCGACGCCCGGGCCCTACGAGCTCGAGGTGTCGAACCAGGTCGCCGAGCAGATCGTGCGCCCCACGGGCCTCGTCGACCCCGAGGTGCAGGTGCGGCCCACCAAGGGCCAGATCGACGACCTCGTCGCCGAAATCCGCACACGCGCCGACAAGGACCAGCGAATCCTCGTCACCACCCTCACCAAGAAGATGGCGGAGGACCTCACCGACTACTTGCTCGAGCTGGGCATCCGTGTGCGATATCTGCACAGCGAGGTCGACACGCTCGAACGGGTCGAGATCCTGCGTTCATTGAGACTCGGCGAGTTCGACGTGCTCGTCGGCATCAACCTCCTCCGCGAAGGCCTCGACCTGCCGGAGGTGTCGCTCGTCGCGATCTTCGACGCGGAC
>CAZJSY010000173.1:4849-7175 GCA_964548555.1 uncultured Burkholderiales bacterium | reverse complement strand
GACGTCGACGCGGCGGTCACCCACTACCGGGCCGCGGCCAATCGCACGACGAGCACTCCCGAACAGCGTTACCTCATGGCACAGGCGGCTCGGCTCAGAGCATGAACGTGCCCAGCGCGTGACACCCGTCACCGTGTGCCGATACCGGAACCCTGCTCCGGATCCGCGACGTTAATTGCCCGCCTGCCCCGTAGGGCGGCGTTCACCCCGATCCAGCACTTCCTGTTCCTTGCGCGCGCCCGTAGCGGTCCGCGCCCCTCGGCCCATGGCAATCACGACGAACGTGTTCTATCGAGGAATCCGACCCGCCCCGTCGTCTCGAGCGGGCGCCCAGAGAACCGGATGGCGCGTCGCCGTTCGGGCACTGCGCGTGCACAACTACCGCCTGTACGCGATCGGCAACCTGGTGTCGACGACCGGTACCTGGATGCAGATGGTTGCGCAGAACTGGCTGGTGCTGCGGCTGACGGGAAGTGTCAGCGCCGTCGGCGTCACGGTTGCGCTCCAGGCGCTGCCGAGCGTCGCGTTCGGCTTGCACGGTGGCGGTCTCGCGGACCGGTTCTCGAAACGACGGATCCTCCTCGCGACCCAGACGACCCTCGCGTTGTTCGCGGCCTCCCTCGGGCTACTTGTAGCGACGGGCGCCGTTACCGTGTGGATGGTGTACGCGCTCGCGGTAGCCGTCGGGTGTGTCACCGCGGTCGACGGGCCGACCGCGGGTGCATTCGGCCCCGAGCTCGTCGGTCCGGAGGATCTCTCCAACGCAGCGGCGTTGGGGTCGGCGGCGAACAGCGCAGGACGGGTGCTGGGAATGGCTGCCGCCGGGATCGCGATCTCGATCGTGGGTATGGCGCCGATCTTCTTCGCGAACGCGTTGTCGTACCTCGCGGTCGTCGGCGCGCTGGGGTGCATGCGTACGGCAGAGCTGCGCGCGACGCGATCGGCTCGTGGGCGCGAACGGCGCCTCCGGCACGCGTTCTCGGGCATTCGGCGTCAGCCGGTGATCCTCGGCGTGTTCGTGCTCGCGTTCGCGGTCGCGGCGTTCGGTCGTAACTACCAGGTGACGATGGCGACGATGAGCGCTGCCGTGTTCCATCGTGGTGCAGGCGGCTACGGCCTGCTGTCCACTGTGTTCGGCATCGGGGCGTTCGTCGGTGCAGTCGTCGCGGCGCGTGTGCCGAAGCTCGGGCTGCGGATCCTGGTCGCCGCCGCATTCGCCGCAGGTGCGCTCGAGATCGTTGCCGCCGCCATGCCCGATATCCACACGTTCGCCGCGTGCATCCTGCCCATCGCCTTGGTCGCCGTGCTGATCGACACGACCTTTGGTGTCGTCGTCGCTCTAGGTGTCGACGAGACGGTGCGCGGACGTGCGCTCGCGCTGCTCGGCATGACATCGACCGCGGGCGCGGCGATCGGCGGGCCGCTCCTCGGTTGGTCGGCGCAGCACGTGGGCGGCCGCCCGACCCTCGTGGTGGCGGGCACCGTCTCGCTCGTCGTCGCGCTGGCGGTCGGCGCCGCGCTCAGGGAATACCTCGGCGGGCTCACACGATTGACACAGGTGACGCCCGGAAGCTGCGACCCGGGCGCTCAGGCAGCACCACCCCACGAGCTTGTCCCCGGCTACCTCCCCGTGGTCGGGGACAAGCTTGTGGATTCTGCGGCGTAGCGCCGCGCGTTTGTGACCGGAGTCTGTACGAGCCGGCACGAACTCGCCGGCACGACGCTCGAGAGCGTCGAGTCACCGCGCGGGTTACGAACGTCTGGACTTCGCGTGCGGCCCGTACCGCATCCCTCAACAGAAGACCGAGGATGGAGATTGACCTCTAAGGCGTGGTCTCTTCGACAACCGCGAGGTCGACGAACTCCGGAGGACCATCGAAGATCTCGGCCATGGTCTTCCGGGCGTCCTGCAGCCCTTCGAGTCGCCGAGGATCGTTCTCGCGTGCGCGCGCCTTTTCTTCACTCTCGAAGACCACGAGCATGTACACGCGGCTCGGGTCCTTCTGATCGACCATGGCTGTGGAGCGCACGAGGCCCGAACCCGGTTGTTCGAGCGCGCGCAGTTGCTCGTACAAGCGCGGAAGCTCGTCTTCCCGACCCGGCTTGAGACGAGTCGTGATGAGCTGTGCCCACATGTCACCCACCCCCGTTTCGACAATGGGCGGACACTAATCCCAAGAATGCCGGGCCGCTCGCCGCGCCGGCCCGCGATCACCAGGATGACGGCGTCGCCCCGTATCAGCGCCTCTGTAAGGCCGGTGCAGCGCCTTCCGAGGGGCCGACGAGGCGCAGGACGAGTGCGCCGACCGCGTGGACGACCAGCCAC
>CAZJSY010000173.1:0-4749 GCA_964548555.1 uncultured Burkholderiales bacterium | reverse complement strand
TCTTCGTAGGCAGCCCGCGCCGATCCGAGATCCGGACGGCCGGAGAGAAGGTGGAGTACTGGCTTCACGATCGCTCGACGCTCATCGAGGCAACCGTCGATCTCGGCGATGAACTCTTGGAATTCGGCGAGCTCGAACCCGGCGTCGCGAACGCGTTCACGGATTTTCACGAGCACGACGATCGTTGCCTCCACCATGCTCGCGGCGTCCGCGGCCAGGCCCGACCACAATGGAACGTCGATTTGCTGCACCGGGTCACCGCGTGTTGTGAGTGAGAGCGCCTGCGTGCCTTCGTTCTTGTAGTCCCGAGACCAGAACTCGCCGGTTGCCTCGGCATCGTCCACCCGCCGCGGCTCCTGCCGCCGCTTCCATTGCGGCCGTACGACCATCCATGCCCCCTGACGGGTATTGCTGCTCGGCG
This sequence comes from uncultured Burkholderiales bacterium, assembly GCA_964548555.1. Taxonomy (GTDB): domain Bacteria; phylum Actinomycetota; class Acidimicrobiia; order IMCC26256; family JAMXLJ01; genus JAMXLJ01. The sequence goes on along the minus strand of CAZJSY010000173.1, from coordinate 4,328 downwards.
CATCGCACCGTAGCGAGCGCACCTGTGAGTGTTCCCTCGCCTCGACGCCGGTCGAAACCTTTGATCCCCCGGTGGCGTGGGCGGCGAAGAAGATTCTGGGTGCCAACGCGGGAGTCCAAACGGAGGCACCATGTCAGGCACGGATGTCGGGCGCCTGGGGGACATCGGTGCTCGCCACGGCCTTCACCTGCTGCCGCCGGCCTGAGCTCCGACATCAGAATCTGTGTCTCCGACGGCGGTCACCCGCGCGGACGCGTGGTCAGGCGTCGAGGCGCTGTTCCAGGCGGACCGTCACCGTATCGCCCGCCTCCTTTCCGATCGCCTTGCGAACGTCCGCCTTGATGGGCAGCTTGTGCGTACCGTCGCCGAGCGCCATGAACGAGCTGCGGAACGGGTGGCCCTCGACGGTGCCGCTGATCTTGACCAGACCGCGCGTGCCGAAGTAGTCGGCTGACCCCGGCATGACGACGAATGTCCACCCGCCCTTGTTGGGGCTCTTCTGCAGCGTGGCGGTGAACTGCTTGCGCAACGTGCTCATCCGTGTGCCTCCTCACGAGTTCTCCGCGTACGACGCCGCGTGCATCCCGAACTCATCGCGCGACCGGTCGCCGAGACGGAAGTCTGGCCGCGTTCGGCGCCCCTCGCATACGCTCCTGGCTGCGCTACGGCCGTCCAACGCGAAGAGGAGAGATGACCACGCCATTGCTCGACCCGGAGCTCGTCCCACTGAGGGACTCGGTCCCGAAGCTCGCGCTCGACGCGGCTGCGCTGTCCGATCTGCGGGCCGGACAGTCTGCGGTCTTCACGGACCTGATGCCGCCGCTGTCCGACGATGTCGAGCGCACCGACCACGTGGTCAGTACCGATCCGCACGTCGTCGTGCGCGTACACCGGCCGAAGCATCTCGACGGTCTTGCGGCCTGCCTTTATTCCATCCACGGCGGCGGTTACGTGCTGGGTTCGTACGTGATGGACGATCCCGTCCTCGACCGTTACTGCAACAACTTCGGTTGCATCGGCGTGTCGGTGGAGTACCGGCTCGCGCCCGACACGCCCTATCCGGGGCCCCTCGAGGACTGTTATCGCGGGCTTGCGTGGACGTTCGAGCACAGCAGCGACATGGGAATCGACTCGACCCGCATCGGCATTCGTGGCATCAGCGCAGGCGGCGGTCTCGCGGCTGCGCTCGCGTTGCTCGCGCGCGACCGGGGTGAGGTGACGATCGCGTTCCAGCTGCTCGAGTGTCCGATGATCGACGACCGCCAGATCACGCCGTCGAGCCAGAGCGACGATCTGTTGGTCTGGTCGCGGGAATCCAACAGCTTCGGATGGCAGTGCTATCTCGGTGACCGCTACGGGACCGATGATGTCCCCGCCTACGCGGCGCCGGCGCGCGCAGATGACCTCACCCGTCTGCCGCCGGCGTTCGTCATCACCGGCGGAGCCGACGGCTTCCGCGACGAGGACGTGCTGTACGCGTTGCGGCTCGCGCAAGCCGGTGTCCCGACCGACCTCTCGGTGATCGCGGGGGCGCCGCACGGCGTACAGCTGTTCGCCGGCACCGCACCTGTACGGCGGTGGCAGCGCGCGGTGGACGAATGGCTGGAGCCCCGCCTCACCGCTTGACCGGACGCTGACGGCGGAGCCGGAGTTCCGCCCGATCTCTCCCGCGGCCGCGCCCGGCGACCCGTTTGACACCGTGAGATTGCGGTAGCGCGGTTCTTCGGCGCGCTGGCAAGTCCTGCCTGGCACCGTCGGCACGTGCGGTTGGCGTGTCGGTGACGCAACGTACGAGTACGAGGGCGTTGCCGGGATCACGACCGAGGTTCACACTGAAGGTCGGCGGTCACGACGGGTCCTACGGCACGGGAGGCGAGCCATGCTCGGTGACCAGGTGGGTGAAGAGCGGGGACAGATCACAACTATGCGGGTCTTGGCCGGCGAGGGCGAAGCACCCAAAGTCGAGGTGTCGTTCCAGGCCACGGGCACGCTGCTCGGTGCCGGAGTCAACGACATGGGGACCTACACATCAGTGGCGCGGGCCGACGGCACGCTTTTCGGCGAGGGTCAGGGCGTCACCATGACTCATGACGGGGGCATGGCGACCTGGCGCGGGCAAGGTGCCGGGCGTTTCAGCGGATCGGGCGGTGCTGTCACGTGGCGGGGCGCTATCTACTACGAGACCGCGTCGCCGCAGCTCGCCAAGCTCAATGGGACCGCGGTGGTGTACGAGTACGAGTCGGACGAGAGCGGCAAGACCGAAGCGAAATACTGGGAATGGAAGTAGCAGGAGGCGTTCTCGTCCGCTGAGCGTTCACCGCTTGCCTTGCGCCGTTTCGCGTAGCGGACCGCACCGCGACGACTTTGGGATGTTCGTGCGCCGAGAGGTTGTCGACGATGAGGTGCACGTCGAGGTTCTTCGGCACATTCAGGTCGATGAGCTTCAAGCCTGCGGTGGCTTGAGGTTGCGAGCGCAAGAGTGTTCGGTCTCGTCGTTACCGCGGTCGCGCTCGGACTCTCGAACTTCGGCGCCGCGATCGCGATCGGCCTCTCGGGTGTCGACACGACGACGCGGCTGCGCGTTGCACTCGTCTTTGGGGCCTTCGAAGCAGCGATGCCGGTGTTCGGACTACTCCTCGGCCACAACCTCGCCGGTTCGCTCGGCTCCGCGAGCGCCTACCTCGGCGGGGGACTGCTGGTCGTCACGGGCGGCTACACACTCTGGCAAGCACGGCACGCGCATCTCGATCAAGTCCTTCCGGGCGCTCGCCTCGGAGCGCTGATCACCACCGGCGCGGCAGTGAGCATCGACAACCTTGTGGTCGGCTTCGCGCTCGGTACCCGCAACGTGTCGTTGGCCGTGGCGGTTCCCCTGATCGCCGTCGTGAGCGTTGGCATGGCGCTATGCGGCCTTGAACTCGGCAGTCGACTCGGCACGATCGTCGAGCAATGGAGCGAGGAAATCGGAGGCGTAGTACTCATCCTTGTCGGGGCCGCCATCATGCTCAGACTGTTCTAAGCGGCGCGACACGCTGGCCACTCGCCGGCTGCCGGCCACGCACCCGTGCCAGTTCGTCGACGCGTTGCAGGGCATGCTCGACGCGATGTCCGAAACGTTCAAGACCGCGAGAAGGCGCTTCGGTAGAACGAGTCCATGAACACGCACGGAAAGGACTTTCAATGACCCCTGTGTTCAACGCGGTCGGCATCGTGACGTCCGATATGGCTCGCTCGCTCGAGTTCTACCGTCGACTCGGCCTCGATGTGCCGGACACTCCCGAGGACGGGCACGTCAACATCGACATCGCCGGTGGCATACGTCTGATGTTCGATACCGAAGCCGAGATGCGGAAGTTCCGGCCAGGTTGGGACCGCGCGACGGGCAACCAGGTGGCCCTCGCCTTCCAATGCGAGTCACCCTCACAGGTCGATGACCTCTACGCCCGCGTGACCGGCGCGGGCTTCCAAGGCGACAAAGAGCCCTGGGATGCGTTCTGGGGACAGCGGTATGCGCAGCTCCGTGACCCTGACGGAGTTCCGGTGGACCTCTATGCCACGAGCTGACAGCGCATCCCCGACTGCTGAACATGGCTGCGCGGGGCGGCGATTATGGTGATGTGATTACGGGCGACGCACCGATCCGCATCCGGCTGCCGCAGAACGCGCCGCGAGGCCGGTTGGCATGTCCGGCGCCGGCTGTCGAGCTCATCGAGGAACGCGTCCGATGAGTCGGAGTTTGAGACCCTCAATGGAGGCAACGAGCTTGCCCGTGCCTCCGGGCACGATCGAGGACGTCGGCTCGTCCGGAGGTGTCGAAGGCAACGCCCGGCTCACCGGGACGCTCGGCGCCGTGCTCTTCGTGTTGCTCGCGGTCGAAGGCGTCACGATCCTGCGCATCCACCAACTGATCTCCGCGCACGTGTTCGTCGGAATGCTGGTGCTGCCCCCGGTGCTGGCCAAGACGGGCAGCACCGCATACCGGTTCGTCCGGTACTACCTCGGCGACCCCGAGTACTGCCGCAAGGGGCCACCCATGCTGGTGCTGCGGCTCGCCGGTCCGTTTGTCGTCGCGACGTCGTTGGCGGTGTTCGCGACCGGGCTCGCGCTGCTCGTCACGGGACGCGGCAACCATCTGGTGCTCGAGGCCCACAAGGCGAGCTTCATCCTGTGGTTCGCGGTGACGACGGTGCACGTGCTCGGTCACATCATCGAGACGCCCGCGCTGGCCGTCGCCGATTGGCGTCGCCGACGCGCGGGCCCGCGCGTCCCCGTTCCGGGTCGTGGTGCGCGTCTTACCGTCACGGCGGCGAGCCTCGGAGCCGGCGTGG
>CAZJSY010000172.1:0-7188 GCA_964548555.1 uncultured Burkholderiales bacterium | reverse complement strand
CCGATGGCTCGGACGCTGGCGGAGAAGGTCTGGGAGCACCACGTCGTGCGGCGCGCCGAAGGCGAACCCGACCTCCTCTACGTCGACCTCCACCTGGTGCACGAGGTCACCTCGCCGCAGGCGTTCGACGGCCTGCGTCTCTCGGGCCGCAGGGTGCGCCGCCCCGAGCTCACGGTCGCGACCATGGACCACAACGTCCCGACGAGCGGCGGCGTGCGATTCGACCCGTCGGGCATCGCGGTGGGTGTCGACGACCCCGTGTCGCGCCGGCAGATGGAGGTCCTCGCGGCGAACTGCCGCGAGTTCGACGTCCGCCTCTTCCCGGTGGGCGATGCCTCGCAGGGCATCGTGCACGTGATCGGTCCGGAGCTCGGTCTGACCCAGCCCGGCATGACGATTGTCTGCGGTGACAGCCACACCTCGACGCACGGAGCGTTCGGTGCGCTCGCGTTCGGAATCGGCACGAGCGAGGTCGAACACGTGCTCGCCACGCAGACGCTGTGGCAGGCGAAACCCGGCACCATGGCGATCACCGTCGAGGGCGACATCCCGCGGGGCGTGACCGCCAAGGACATCGTGTTGTCGATCATTGCCCGCATCGGTACAGGCGGCGGCGTGGGGTCCATCCTCGAATACCGGGGCTCCGCCATCCGGTCGTTGTCCATGGAAGGCCGGATGACGGTGTGCAACATGTCGATCGAAGCCGGCGCGCGGGCGGGAATGGTGGCGCCCGACGACACGACGTTCGCCTACCTCGAAGGTCGGCCCTTCGCACCCAAGGGCGCCGCGTGGGAGCAGGCGCTCGACCACTGGCGCACGCTTCCAACCGATCCTGATGCCGCGTTCGACAAAGAAGTCGCGCTCGACGCCGCCGACCTGCGGCCCTCGGTGACGTGGGGTACCAACCCCGGTCAGGCGATCACCATCGACGACGCGGTGCCCGACCCCGACGGCTTCGCGGATCCCGCGGCGCGCGAGGCGGCACAGCGCGCGCTCCGTTACATGGGACTGACTGCGGGTACGCCGATGCGCGAGATCGCGATCGACACGGTGTTCATCGGATCGTGCACGAACTCGCGCATCGAGGACCTGCGCGCCGCGGCCGAGATCGCGCGGGGCCGGCGGGTCAAAGACGGTGTGCGCGCGCTCGTAGTCCCCGGGTCGATGCAGGTGAAGGCGCAGGCCGAGGTCGAGGGTCTCGACCGCGTGTTCGAGGATGCAGGCTTCGAGTGGCGCGACGCCGGATGTTCCATGTGCCTGGCGATGAACCCCGACAAGCTCGCGCCGGGCGAGCGCGCCGCGTCCACGTCGAACCGCAACTTCGAGGGGCGCCAGGGCCCCGGTGGTCGCACACATCTGGTGTCACCGCCCGTTGCGGCCGCCACCGCGATCGCCGGCCACTTTGCAACCCCCGACGACATCGACTGACCCCAATCGACCTTGTGTGGATTGACGGCGCTATGTGCCTGTAATCCACACAAGCTGCACCACGACGAGGAGGACACGCGGATGGAGGCTGTACGACAGGTCGTCGGGAGGGGCGTACCGCTCGACCGTGCAGATGTCGACACCGACCAGATCATCCCCGCCGAGTGGCTCAAGCGCGTCGAACGGACGGGGTTCGGTGAGGGTCTGTTCTCCGCGTGGCGCGAAAGCTCCGACTTCGTGCTCAACCAGAAGCGCTTCGAGGGCGCGACCGTGCTCGTGGCGGGCCCGAACTTCGGCTGCGGCTCGTCGCGTGAGCACGCGCCGTGGGCGCTGGAGGACTACGGCTTCCGCGCCATCATTGCGCCGAGCTTCGCCGACATCTTCCGGAGTAACTGCCTGAAGATCGGGCTGCTCCCGGTGACACTGCCGAAGGAGGCCGCCGAGCGGCTGATGCGCGCGGTCGAAGAGGACCCCTCGGTCGAGATCGTCGTGGACGTCGAGCGCCGGCGTGTGGAGGCACCGGCTGCGGGCGTCGACGAGGAGTTCCCCCTCGACGACTTCACGCAGTACCGCCTGCTGAACGGTCTCGACGACATCGGGTTGACCCTGCAGCACGACGACCTCATCGCGCAGCACGAAGCCACGCGGGCACAGCACCTCCCCCACCTCGACCGCACCGGCTGACCACGCCGACGGCGGGAGATTTCTACGGCCCCACTTCGACGTCGCGCACCACCGGGTTCTCGCGGAGACGGACGACCTTGTTGACTGCGTTGAGGTAGGCGCGCGCGGCGGCCTCCACGACATCGGTGGAGACGCCGCGGCCTGACACCTTCTGCCCGTCGACCTGGAGCTGCACGACCACGTCGCCCAACGCGTCGCCACCGCTCGTCACCGACGACACGTTGAAGTCGAGCAACGTGCCGTGGACGTCGGTGGCCGCCGCGATCGCCTCGATCGCGGCGTCGATCATCCCGTTGCCTTCGCGCGTCGCTTCCACCTTGCCTGTGCCGTCGCTCAACACGACGCGCGCGCTCGGCGTCGACGATGTCCCACCGTTGAGGTCGAGGCTCACGATGTCGAAGCGGTGCACCGCGCCCGTACCGAGCTCCTCGGCCACGATTGCTTCGAGGTCGGCCTCGGTGATCTGCACCTTGCGGTCGGCGAGCTCCTTGAAGCGCGTGAACGCCTGGTTCAGCGCGTCACCCTGGATGCGGATGCCCATTTTCCCCAGGGAATCGGCGAACGCGTGCCGGCCCGAGTGCTTGCCGAGGACGATCTGGGCCGCCTCCTGCCCCACGATGTTTGCGTCCATGATCTCGTAGGTTTCGCGGTCGGCGAGCACGCCGTGCTGATGGATGCCGGACTCGTGGGCGAACGCGTTCCGCCCGACGACCGCCTTGTTGTACTGCACCGGATAACCGGTGAGGCGGGAGACGATGCGTGACGTTCGCGCGAGCTCCTCGGTACGGACGCCGGTCTCGAGCCGCAGGCCCGTGCGCTCGGCGAAGTAGTCACCGCGCGTGTGGATGGCCATCACGATCTCTTCCAGCGCGGCGTTGCCGGCACGCTCACCGAGGCCGTTGATGGCACACTCGACCTGGCGGGCGCCTGCTGCGACCGCTGCGAGCGAGTTCGCGACGGCGAGCCCCAGGTCGTTGTGGCAGTGCGTCGACACGATGTAGTCGCCATTGACCGTGTCGAGGATGTGCCGGATCAGGCCTGCGTACTCCTCGGGGATCCCGTATCCGACGGTGTCGGGGATGTTGAGGGTGGTCGCTCCGTTGTCGACCGCGATCTGGAGCACCTCGCACATGAAATCCACGTCGGAGCGACTGCCGTCTTCGGGTGAGAACTCCACGTCGTCGGTGTAGCCCTTGGCCCTCGCGACGCCCGACGCGGCTTCCGCCTTCACCTGCTCCTCGGTCATCCGGAGCTTCTTCTTCATGTGGATCGGCGACGTCGCGATGAAGACGTGGATGCGCGGGCGTTCCGCGTGTCGTACGGCTTCCCACGCCCGGTCCACGTCCTTCAGGCCCGTGCGGGACAGCGCGGTGACGACCGGCCCGCGCACTGAGCGCGCGATCGCCTCGACGGCCTCGAAGTCCCCCTGGCTGGCGATGGGGAAACCTGCCTCGATGATGTCGACGCCGAGACGGGCGAGCTGCTCCGCGATCTCCAGCTTTTCGCCGACGTCGAGTGAGATGCCGGGCGATTGCTCGCCGTCCCGCAGTGTCGTGTCGAAGATCCGCACCCGTTCCATCTCGTCACCTCGGTCGTACGCGGCGTGCGCAGCGTGGTCTGGTTCCTCTGTTTGCGGGCTGGTCACCCGGATCCGGTTTCACGGCAAACAAAAACCTCCTCGGCCGACAGGCACGAGGAGGCGTCCGCGAGCACCGGTGGGGTGCTCGCAACTACGTAAGCAGCAGGGTCGCGATGCGCAGGTCCTGAGTCATAGGAACCCACAGTCTGCCAGGCCGAGCGGATATCCGTCAATTGTGCGCCCCGACACGCCACAATCAGTTGCCCGTGAAGACCTTCGTCCGTTCCCTGCGTGTCATCGCGCTGCTCGCCGTTGCGCTGGGCCTGTGGCGGATGCTGATCTCGCGGGTCTCCGTCGATTCCGTGTCGGAGGCTCAGCCTTGGGAGCCCAATCCACCGCGGCCTCGACTCACCGTGGTTCCCGAACCAGAGATCGACCTCACCGAGCCCGAGATCGACCTCACCGACGAGGTGCGCTGGGCCGAGCCGATCGACGGCGAGATCGTGCCCGGCTACCCCGTCAAGGGAAAGGTCGCGAGCGGCATTTATCACGTGCCCGGGGGCCTCAGCTACGGCCGCACGATCCCCGACCGCTGCTACGCCACGCCGGAGGACGCCGAAGCCGACGGCCTCCGGCGCGCCAAACGCTGACGCGCTCACTCCGCGCTCGCGACTGAAACCCCGTGCACCCGCGCGCAGTCGACGAGCTAGCCCAGCTCGATCGCCTTGGCGTCGAGAATCCCAGGCTCCGCGCGCAGGTGCTCCACGAGGTCGGGTGGCACCGCGCTCGACGTCGTCAACGCCATCATCGCCGCCTCGCCGCTCGGGCTCTTCCCCACGTGGATGTCGGCAATGTTGATGCCGGCCCCGCCGACGATCGTGCCGACCTTTCCGATCATCATCGGTCGGTCCTCGTTGCGCACGATGAGCATGTGCCGTGCCGGCGGGATGTCGATGACGTGGTCGTCGATGCCGACGATACGCGGCTCGTCGTCGCGTCCGGCGAGGGTTCCCGCCACGTGAACGTCACGATCGCCGATCCGGCCGCGCAACGTCACGAGATTGACGAAGGCGCGCGCCGACGACGACGTCGTCTCGCGAACCGTCAGGCCGCGATCACGGGCGATCTGCGGCACGTTCACGAAGGTGACCGGCTCGTCGACGACGGGCCCGAGTACGCCCCGCAACACCGAGAGCGTCAGCACGCTGCAGTCGTAATCGGCGATTTGTCCCTCGTACGACACCTCGAGCGTGTCGACCATGCCACCCGCGAGCCCGGTGAACAGCACGCCAAGTCGTTCGGCGAGGGGGAGGAAGGGACGCACGGTCGACGATGCCTCCGCCGCCGCGACGTTGACCGCGAACGGCACGAAGTCGCCGTTGAGCGCGAGCACGACCTGCTCCGCGATCGTTACGCCGGCCTTGTCTTGCGCCTCCGCTGTCGACGCGCCGAGATGCGGTGTCACGACGACCTCGTCGAGGCCGAACAGCGGTGACTCCGTGGTGGGTTCCGTCGCGAACACATCGAGCGCGGCGCCTGCGATCCGACGTTCCCGCACGGCGTCGGCGAGTGCCTCCTCGTCGACGATGGCGCCGCGGGCTGTGTTGACGATGCGCAGGGTCGGCTTGGCGCGCGACAGCACGTCGGGACCGATGAGACCGATCGTCTCCCGCGTCTTCGGGAGATGGATCGTGAGGAAGTCGGCGTCGGCGACGAGATCCCCGAGGTCGGGCACGAGCTGAACACCGAGCTGGCGCGCACGATCCGCCGAGACGTACGGGTCGAAGGCCGCGAGACGCATCCCGAAGGCGAGCGCGCGCTGGGCGACGAGGACGCCCACCCGACCCAGACCGACGATGCCCAGCGTCTTCCCGTGCAGCTCGACGCCCTCCCAGCGCGACCGGTTCCACCGGCCCGCCTTGAGATCGGCGTTCGCCTGCGGAATGTTGCGGGCTTGGGCGAGCATGAGCGCGACCGTGTGCTCGGCCGCGGACAGGACGTTCGACTGCGGCGCGTTCACCACCATGACGCCGCGGCGTGTCGCGGCCTCGACGTCGACGTTGTCGAGACCGATCCCGGCGCGGCCGACGACGACCAGGTCGGCGCCGGCGTCGAGGACATCGCTCGTCACCCGCGTCGCGCTGCGGATGACCAGCGCGGCCGCGCCCTTCACGGCCTCGACGAGCTCCTCCGGCGACAGACCGAGGCGCTCGTCGACCTCGAAACCGGCCTCTCTCAGCGCGTCGAGCCCACGTAGGGCGAGTTGCTCGGTGACGAGAACGCGGGGTGCCATGGACTCGAGGCTAGTGGTCGCCTGCGGCCCGTCAGCCGAGCAGCTTGGCGATCCGCGAGACGCCCTCTTCGAGGTCGTCGTCGCCGAGCGCGAACGACATGCGGGCATAGCCGGGCGCGCCGAAGGCTTCACCGGGCACGATCGCGACCTTGATCTCCTCCAGGAGCAGCTCGCACAGCTGGAGCGTGTCGGCCGGACGGCGCCCTGCGATCTCCCGGTCGAGGACGCCGGTGAAGTTGGGGAAGCAGTAGAAGGCGCCCTGCGGCTCGAGACACGTCACTGCGTCGATGGTCGAGAGCAGCTCGTGCATTCGCCGGCCGCGGCGTTCGAAGGCGGCCCGCATCTGCACCACTGCGTCGAGGTCACCGGTGACGGCGGCGAGCGCGGCGCGCTGGGCGACGTTCGACACGTTCGACGTCGCGTGCGACTGGAGATTGGACGCCGCCGCGATCACGTCGGGCGGGCCGATCATCCATCCGACCCGCCAACCCGTCATCGCGTACGTCTTCGCGACTCCGTTGACGACGACACAGGTGTCGGCCAACTCCGGCACCACCGTGGGCATCGACGTGAACTCGTGCTCCCCGAACGTGAGGTGCTCGTAGATCTCGTCGGTGACGACCCAGATGCCACGTTCGACGGCCCACCGCCCGATCGCTTCCACTTCGTCGCGCGGGTAGACCGCGCCCGTCGGGTTACTGGGCGAGACGAACAGGAGTGCCTTCGTGCGCTCCGTGCACGCGGCTTCCAGCTGCTCGACCGTCACACGAAACCCGGTCGCCTCGGTGGTGGGCAGCTCGACCGCGGCACCGTCGGCGAGGGCGATCGCTTCCGGGTAGGTGGTCCAGTACGGGGCGGGGAGGAGCACCTCGTCACCCGGATCGAGCAATGTCTGGAAGGTGTTGTAGACGGCCTGCTTCCCACCGTTGGTCACGAGCACGTTTGCCGCCGCGACCTCGAAGCCGGAGTCACGCGCCGTCTTGGCCGCCACCGCGTCACGAAGCTCGGGAAGCCCGGGCGTGGGCGTGTAGTGATGGTTGCGCTCGTCGACACACGCCGCGGCCGCCGCCTGGACGATGTGGGGCGGTGTCGCGAAGTCCGGTTCACCCGCGCCGAAGCCGATGACGTCCTCGCCCGCCGCTTTGAGCGCCTTCGCCTTGGCGTCGACCGCCAAGGTGGCGGATTCGCTGATTGCGGCGATCTT
>CAZJSY010000171.1:0-7212 GCA_964548555.1 uncultured Burkholderiales bacterium | reverse complement strand
TCGCTTCCCACGCGTCGATGCCGTGTTCCTGCGCGTAACGGCGGACATCTTGCGTTATACGCATCGAGCAGAACTTGGGCCCGCACATCGGCCGCGAACGCAGGCCAGCCACGAGTTGACTCGAGGTTCAGACCGAGAAGCGGCGACTCGCCGTAATACATGCAGCCGGTCGCTGACCAGGCAAGCGGCATTCGCTCCTCCCTGCGCCGGCATGATCCGTTGCGCCCGCCTTGCCACCGCACCCGTGTCAGCCGAGGTCGGCGAGCTGCGGAACGACCGGCGCCATCTGTTCGATCCATGCGGCCGGCGACCCGGTCCTCGGTGTGATCATCACCATGTGAATCCCGAGCTTCGCGTAGTCGGCCATCTGGCGGACGAACTCGTCGCGTGTGTCCGGAGTCGGCCGCGGATTCATGGCCGTGATCGTCTTGCGGATGCCGTCGTAGTCGCGCCCGACGTCGTCACAGTGCCGGCGCAGAACATCGAGCTTGTGCTCGACGTCCGCGGGCGACGTGCCGAAGAGGTTGCACGCGTCGGCATACTGCGCGACGAGCCGCAGCGTCTTACGCTCACCGCTCCCGCCGATGAGCACGCTCGGTCGGTTGATCGGCTGCGGTGAGCAGAGCGTCTCGGCGAGCTGGTAGTGCTTGCCCTCGAACGGTCCGTTGTTCTGCGGATCCCACATCTGCGCGCAGATCCGCAACGCCTCCTCCAGCCGCTCGAACCGTTCGGCGAGCGGCGGGAACGGCACGCCGAGCCCACGGTGCTCGCGCTCGAACCACGCGGCGCCGATACCCAGCCAGGCCCGGCCACCCGACAGCACATCGAGCGTCGTGACGATCTTGGCCAGGAGGCCGGGATGCCGGTACGTCACACCGGTGACGAGGAGACTGAGGTCGATCGAGGACGTGTGCGCGGCCAAGTAGCCCAGCGTGGTGTAACCCTCCAGCATGTTCGCCTCGGCAGGAAGGCCGGTGGGCTCGATCTGGAAGTAGTGGTCCATGAACGACAGCCAGGTGGCGCCGGATTCCTCTGCAGCGGTGCCGACTCTGGCCAGCTCGCCGGCAATGGCGGCTGTCCCGCCATCGATATCGAAGATCGGGACGTGAATACCGAGGTCCATGAAGCGATCCCTTCTCGCGTTCCTCACGCCATTGCGGGAGGCTGATCGTGGTGCCCCCGTTGCGACGCGGCTAACCGGGCTCGAGCTCGAGTGGGAGCTCCGCCGTGATGTGCGTACCGGCCTCCGGGGAGCTCCGCACGCGGATCGACCCGCCGAGAGCTTCGACGCGGTCGATGAGCCCGACGAGACCCGAGCCGCGCGCAGGATCGGCTTCGCCGACGCCATCGTCGCCAACGGACAAACGCAAGCGCGCGTTGCTGCGTGCGAGGGAGATCCGGATGTGCGACGCCCGCGAATGCTTCGTCGCGTTTGCCACGGCCTCCGACACCACGAAGTACGCCGCCGCCTCGATCGGCTCGGGCAGGCGCTCGTCGGTCGTGATGTCGAGGTCGACCGGAATGGTCGAGCGGCGAACGATCGCTCGTATCGCCGGGCTCAGACCACCCCGGGACAGGATCGCGGGGTGGATCCCGCGCGAGAGCTCCTGCAACTCGGCAATCGCGTCGGCGAGCCCGGCTGCGATGCCTGACAGCTCGGTTCGAAGCGCGTCTCGACCGGGAGGGACATTGACCTCCGCCGCCCGCGCTGCCAACGCAAGTGACAGGAGCCGCTGCTGCGCGCCATCGTGGAGATCCCGCTCGATCCGCCGGCGAGCTTCGTCGGACGCCGCAATGATCCGCTGGCGCGAAGCGGCGAGGGCCGCTCTGCTCTCCGTATTCGCGATCGCGGTCGCGACGAGCTCCGTGAAGTCGGCGAGGCGGCCCTCGGTTCCTTCAGCCAGCGTCCCGGTGCTGGACGCAACCACCGCTCCCCACACCTGACCCCCCACGACGATCGGGCTCCCGACCACGGAACGAAGCCCGGATCGAGGCGCGCTGTGGGAGATCTCGGGCTCCCAGCCCGTGTCGTCGCCGATGCGCGCAGCGCGGCAACGCTCACGCACGAGGCGCAGGACAGTCATCCCTTCGAGCGAGTCGCTGCACGGGATCGCAGTCCCGCGCATCGAGAACGTGGCACATTCCTGCGCCGTGCCGTCGGGCTGGTACCGGGCGACACTCACGAACGGGACGTCGACGACCCGCGCAACCTCCTCGGCGACAACCGCGAAGAGGTCCTCGGGCCGGACGCCCACGGCGACGAGGGTTGCGACCCGGTGCAACGCACCCAATTCCGCGTTGGCCAGCCGCAGCTCGGCGGTGCGTTCGGCAACCTTTGTCTCGAGTTCGTCTCTCGCCTCGCGAAGGTCTTCCTCCGCCCTTTTCCGCTCCTGGACGAGGCATGCGTTCCGGAAATCGCTCGCGGCTTGATTCGCAGTCAGCGACAGCAGCAGTTGCTCGATCGCAGTCGGAAAGTCGCTCCGCGTGCTCGCGGCCGCGACCAGCCCGCCATCGCGGTTGACACCAAGAGGGATGACGACGCCGCGGCAGCGCCCCGAGCCCCCGCCGCCGACGTCGGCAACAATCGTCTTCCGCGGGGCTTGCACGTCCGCGTGGTGCTGCACCCACTCCGAGATCTCGTTCCATGCAGTGCCGCGCGCGACATCGACCGCTTCGCACGCGCCCGGGCCGCTCAGACGCACGAAGACGTAGTCGAGTTGCAGCAATGCGACCAGTGCCTCGGCCAGCCCCGCTCCCACCGCGAGTGGTTCTCTTCCGGCCCACGCGCCCGGGATCGCAGAGACTGCGACGAGATCGCGCATCGCCGCGTGCAGGCGAAGGACGTCGGCGTCGACCCGGACGTTCACTCAGCTGGTCATGGCGGTGCGGCGGGCCTGCCGTTCGCGCAGCTCGATGAGCAACTCGTCCGGGTCGACGAAGAAGGGGTTCTCCCGCAGCAGGCCGCCGACGATCACGACGGGATGCGTCCGCAGGGCGTACATCATCGTGCTCGCACCGAACTTCGACAGGTCGTACGCACAGATCACCGAGTCGCGGTATCGCGGTACGACGTAGTTGACCCGCGTCTCGAACTCGATCAGGTCCTCGATCCCCGGCATGTCGACCAGCGCCCATTCCATCTGGGCCAGGAACCTCGTCCGGGTGTACCCCATAGCGGGCCCCGCCTTGAGCACCTCTTCGAAGCGCGCGAGCCACGCGTCTTGATCGAACTCCGGCCCGCGCAACGGGCCGTCCTCCCACGGGTGCACTTCGAGCTGTCCGGAAGCCACGGCGTGTTCCACATCGATGCCTGCGTCGACGAGCCGTCTCAGGTGATCCTCGCGTCGCTCGGGATCGACGAGATGAAACGCCCTGTCACCGATGTCGAAGCCGTCAGTGATGAACGAACGAAGTACTTGGTAATGCTCGTCCATACCGTTGAAGAACGCGCAGATATGGCGGTTCACTTCGTCGACAGGGTCCGCGTCCATCTGCAGAGAAGTGTCGTCGCGTTCCATGCCTTACCTCCATCCGCAGACAGATGGCGGAGTGGTGACTACGGAGCCTACTCCTGCGATCCCGGCATCGACGGGTCTCGGGCCCGGCTCACCCTCCCGAGGTACGACGTCGTTCGGGGCGCGCGCGGCGTGGTGCCCGAACACGAGGTGCAACCTCGTCGCAAGCCTGCCGTCACGCGCCGGTCACTGTCCCGCGGCCCATCGTGCCGATGCCAGGGACACACGAGCGTTTGACACCGTGTTCGTCGTGCCCTGTACAACGTACCGGAACGATGACGTGGCCCGGTGTGCGAGACGCGCATCCCGTGGTCCCACGTCGACCACGAGGGATCAAGGACACGCGCATGAATGCGGACGAAGTCATGGCGAAACATGCGATCACGGAAGTGCTGTATCGATACTGCCGGAGTCTGGATCGCATGGACGAGGACCTGTACGCCACCGTGTTCCAGACCGATGCATCGCTCGACTACGGCGAGCTGTTCCTCGGGACGCCCGACCAGTTCCGGGTCTGGGTGTGGAAGGCGCATGAAGGCATGCAGGCGCACTCGCACCAGATCACGAACGTCCTCGCCGAGGTCGACCTCGAGGGCGGCCGGGCCGTGAGCGAGTCCTATGTGACAGTGTGCCTCCGCACGAAGCCGGATGCTGACGGTGCGACCGTCGACATCGTCGACCGTGGTCGCTACCTCGACCGCTGGACGCGGCACTCCGACGGCTCGTGGAGGATCGTCGGTCGCCGGCACCGCAGCGACATCAACCACGTCGTCGACGCGTCGTCGGCTCCGCCGGCCAGCGTCCGCCGCGACCGCACGGACCCGTCGTACGAGCTGTTCGCCTGAAACGAGTGCTGGACTTCACGGACCGGCGGCCACGCGCACCTTGGGCGCAGCACGATCGCGTGGTGCGGGCTCCTGCGCGGGCTCCTGCGCCGGCTCGGGCACTGCGAACACGCGCGCGACGGTGCGAAAACCGAAGCTCGCGATCTCCACCCATCCGTCGATCATCTGACCGGTAACGCGGCTCCCGGCGCCGCCCGCGGTGCGAACCGCGGCACCCGCGATCCGCCCCGGCGCGGCGATGCCCCAACCTGCGGCACGCGCCACCGCTTCCCCGCCCCGGCCGATCGCGAGACCGGGTGCGAATGCGCCCGGGCGCCGCTCGCGGGCTCGTCCGAACGCTGCCACGATCCAACCCTGCACGAGGTTCGTGAGCAGCAGCAGCTCAGGATCCATACGGACCACCCAAGGTACCGGGTCGCATGATGTCGTCCAACCGGAGATCGAGCACCGACGTACCCATCGAGCGGCTCTGGCTCTCGGCGGCCCACGACGACGGAGCCCATCGGTCGTGCGCTTCCGCCCCCGGGGCGTGGAACCGGGTACGCAGTTCCGCGGCCTCCGCCTCCGCCTCCTCGGCCCGCGCTTGGGCACGGTGGAGTTCGGCCGTCAGCCGGTCGAGGTGGTCGACGATGCGCCGGAGTTCTGCCCGCGTCATCACGAGCCTGTCATCAGCTCGGCGCCTCGAGGTCTGACAGATGGACGCGTCGGCCATTCCGATCCTCCGGCATGGAACACCTCTATAGCGTCTTCACGCTTACCGACTCACGTGCCGCCCGCAAGGAGTTCGCAGAGGCGTTCATCTCCCGGTTACGCGCACGCCACGACACCGCCCGATCCTTTCGGATGACCTTCGACAGTGGGTCAGTGGATGGCCGAGCGCGTGAACACCCGAACCGACAGCGCCAGCATCAACAGCGCGAACCCGACAACTACGACAAGGCTGAGCAGAGCCATCGTGGTCGTGTTCGTCATTCCCCAGATGTCGTGGAGCCCGGTGCCGTTGTGATCGACGAGGCCATAGCGCATCAGGGCCAGGGCGTGCGTGAGCGGCAGCGCCCGTGCGATCCAGGTGAGTCCGATGGGCATCGAGGTGATGGGGAAGAAGCTTCCGGCGAAGAACCACGGGACGAGTGCAACCGGCGGTGCCGCGCCCACGTACTCCTCCTGCTTCGGGATCCGCGCCGCGAGGATCTCCGCCATGCCGTGCATCGCGACCGCGAGACCGAGGGTGCCGGCCGCAGCCCAGGCGATGCCGGACGCCGCTGTGGAAAACGTTGCGCCACGTGCAACCGCGGCACCGATCAACGCGACGACCTGGAAGAGGCTCACGGTCGCCGCCACCGACAGGTTGCCGAGCACCATCATCGACCGCGGAACCGGCGCGGCGAGAAGGTCGCGCTGGGCGCCGCTCTCACGGTCGACGATCATCCCGATCCCGCCGAGGATGCACGAGAGCGGCACGAGCAGCCCGATGGTGCCGACGGCGACGTAGCTCAGGTAATCGATTCCGCCCGTTCCGTGCATGGACTTCGCGAGCGCGGGGGCGATCACGTCGGCGAAGAGGATCGGCGTCAGTAGCGGGACGAGGATCTCCCGCGGCGTGTGCGCGCTGAGCGCAGAGCGCCGGCGCGAGAGGATTGCGAAGGCCGCGAAGCGGCCGACGGACGCGCGCTTCCCTCGCGGTATCGCTGTGCTGGCGACGGGCGTCGGCGCTGTCAGGGTGGTCATGACGTGTTCCTTTCAGGCGGCGAGCCGGCCGCCGGTCAGACGGAGATAGACGTCGTCGAGGGTCGGTGGTCGCGTGGTGGTCGCGACGACCGGCACACCGAGATCGGCGACGGTGTCGAGCACGTCGCTGCTCGGACGGTTCCGGATCGGCAGGGTCACGGTCGATCCGACGACGAACGCGTCGTCGCCCGCGATGCCACGTGTGCGGAGCAACGCCAACACGGCTTCGACGTCACCACCGACCTGCACCTCGACGACCTCGCGGCCGAGACTGGCGAGCAACGCGTCGGGAGAGTCGAGCGCCACGATGCGGCCGGCATGAACGATCGCGATGCGATCGCACAGTCGTTCGGCCTCGTCGAGGTAGTGCGTCGTGAGCACGATCGTCATCTGATCGTGTGCTCGTAGGCCACCGATCACGTCGAGCAACTCGTAACGAATGCGCGGATCGAGCCCGACGGTGGGTTCGTCGAGGAACAGGACTCGAGGCCGCGACACCAGTGCGCGCGCGATCTCGAGCCGCCGGCGCTGTCCACCGGAGTACGTCGCGAGAGGACGGTCGAGGATGTCGCCGAGGCCGAAGCGGCGTGCGACATCGTCCACCCGCTGCGCGCTGTCGGCCGCCCCGACACCCCACAAGCGGGCGTGGATCTGAAGATTCCGCCTCCCGGTGAGAGAGCGGTCGACGACAGGCTCCTGGAAGACGACCGCGCTTTCCTGGCGCACCGCGATCGGATCGGTGACGACGTCGAAGCCGCCGACGCGGGCGACGCCCGATGTCGGCGACACGGTGGTCGTCAGCATCCCGATGGCGGTGGACTTGCCCGCACCATTGGGACCGAGCAGGCCGAACACCTCACCCGCCGCGACCGCGAAGCTGATCCCTGCGACGGCCTCCACCCCACCTGGATACGTCTTCCGGAGCTGACGAACCTCGATGGCGGGACCGATCCGAGCGTCCGGATCCTTGCGAGCGGGTCGAGTGATCACGGAACGTTCCTCCTGTCGCCGGCGTTGACGATGTCTCGAGCGAGCGATCAGTAGGACGGGGTGCGCACGAGGAATGTGACACTCGAGCCCGGTGTCACATTCGAACGGGCCGCGCCGTCCTTGTTGATGAACAG
>CAZJSY010000170.1:0-7245 GCA_964548555.1 uncultured Burkholderiales bacterium | reverse complement strand
CAGATGGCCGCGACCGCGTACTACGCCGGCTTCGCGGGCCCCGCGCCTGACTACGGGCGGCGTCTGGCGAGGCTCGAGTGTTGGGGCGCCGGTGGGGCGGACGAGCACTGGCGTGCTGCGAGCCCATGGCGGCAACTGAACCTCCCCCAGATACGACTCGAGCCGGTGCTCAAGACAAGGGCGGAGCAGCTGTCGCCCGGAAGGATCAGATTCGGCCACGAGCTCACCTGTCTCGAACAGCGCGAAGACGACGTGCTGGCCTCGATTCGGGACAACGAGTCTGTCCGTGAGTACGTGGTACGGACCAAGTACCTCCTCGGTGCCGACGGCGGGCGCCGCGTACCGGGGCTCATCGGCGTGGAGTACGAGGGACTGGGCGTGGTGACGCAGACCGCGACCCTCCACGTCTCGGCGGACTTCGCCTCGTATGCGCGGGATCCCGACGTCCTGATCCGTTGGATCTTCTCGCCGCAAGCGGGCGCGCTCGTGGTGATGGTGCCGATGGGCCCGGACCGGTGGGGTCCCGACTCGGAGGAGTGGGTGATTCACCTGAACTATCCAGCCGATGATCCTCGCGCGCAGTCCGACGCGCGGGTCGAGGCCGATGTCCGCAACGCGTTGGGCATCGGTGATCTCCCGATGCAGATCCACAAGGTCACCCGGTGGTCCGTCGACGCCGTCATCGCCTCGTCGTTCCGTGTGGACCGCGTATTCCTGTTGGGGGACGCCGCCCATCGCCACCCACCGACGGGTGGGCTCGGATTGACGAGCGCGATCCATGACGCGCAGAACCTCTGCTGGAAGGTCGCGGCGGTCCTCGCCGGCACTGCATCGCCGGCACTGCTCGACAGCTACGAGGCCGAGCGGCGGCCGGTGGACGAACGGAACTGCCAGCGCTCACTCGAGAACGCACTCAACCACTTCGCGACCGCAGCCGCACTCGAGATATCGCCTGAGAACAGCGCAGAGGAAAACATGACAGCGCTGCGCCGGATGTGGAGCACCCGACGCGCAGACGCACAGCTTCGTTCGACCGTTCTCCGAGCGATGCGTGCGCAGTCGATGGAGTTCTCCGAGCTCAACGTCGAGTACGGCTACACATACGACTCCGCGGCCGTCGTCTCCGATGGCAGTCCGGCGCCGGCGGCGATCGACGACATCCGCGTGTACCAGCCATCCACCCGCCCAGGCGCTCCACTGCCTCATGCCTGGATCGAAGACGAGGACGGCAATCGCCGTGCGCTCAGAGATCTCGTCGCGCCGGGACGGTTCCTCCTCATTGCGGGCGAGAACGGCGAGGGATGGTGCGCTGCGGCCAGGAAGATCGCCGCTGAAGCGAACCTGCCACTGGACGCGCTCAGGATCGGTCACCTGGATGGCGACCTCTACGACCCCCGCTGCACGTGGCTGCGGTACCGCGAGATCCAAGACGACGGCGCCGTGTTGGTGCGACCCGACCGATTCATCGCCTGGCGAGCACCGATCGCGAGTGGCGGTCCTCTGCGAGCGCTCGGTAGCGCGCTGAGCCAGATACTCGCCCGCCCTCTCGACACGACGTCATGCCGGCCGCCACAGGACTCCTCTCTGTAACACGTGTCGCCCGCGCTGGTGAAACCCATAAAAAAAATCGGATGCGACTCGATGCGCCGAAATGGCGATGGTCTGCTCGGGCTGAAGGTCCACAATCCTGACCGGCCCGCCGCGGTGCCGGCGAGGTCTTCTTCGCGCTCGGCACGGTCGCTTTTGGCGTGTACGGTTCTCGGGAGGCGGATGCCCAGGGCTGGGTGAAGGGAGGCAGACGATGTCGACCTTGCCGAACTGGTTGGCTGCCGCCGTCAACCTGAACAAGCGCCCGTATTACATCCACTGGGGCTGGTTCCAGATCTCGGCGGCGAACCTGGTCGTCATCGGGCTGATGATCGTCGTGTTCGTCGCCGCCGTGCTGCTCCCGTTCCCGGGTCGGCGGTCGTGACGGCCACACCGGAGCCGGGCCGGGCGCAGCGCGGCGCCACTGAGCGATCCTGGACGCACGCATTGCGAGGCTGGGCGGAGCGTGCGTTCCCACCGGAGCAGCTTCTGCCTGACGAGCAACCGATCTATGTGAAGTCGTGGGTGTACGTCTTCGGCGTTTTGACGATCGCGGCGCTCGTCGTGGTGATCGCGTCGGGGACCGCGCTCGCGGTCGAGGGCCCTACCTGGTGGCACACCTCGGGGATCGGACGGTTCTTCAACAGTCTTCATTTGTGGTCGGTCGAGCTGTTCTTCTTCTTCATGGTCGTGCATCTCTGGGCAAAGTTCTTCATGGCTGCATGGCGCGGCGGTCGGACGTTCACCTGGATGACGGGCGTGGTCGCGTTCGTCGTCTCGATCGGCACCGCGTTCACGGGATATCTCTCGCAACAGAACTTCGCCTCACAATGGATCGCCGCCGAGGCGAAGGACGGCCTCAACTCCGTAGGCATCGGGGCGTTCTTCAATGTATTGAACTTCGGGCAGATGTTCTCCTGGCATCTGGTGCTGCTTCCGGCGGGCATCGTCGTGATTGTTCTCCTTCATGTGCTGCTCGTTCGCAAGCACGGAGTCGTCCCACCGTTTCCGCCACGCAACGCGCCGGCGGAGCGGGCGCAATGAATGCGACGGTCGAGGTCGACGGGCGTTGGGTCGGGCCCACGCGCCCGTACGACATCGTCAAGGAGTTCGTCATCGCGCTCGTCGTCGTGGCGCTGCTGACGATCCTGTTGGCGGCCGTGTTCTCGTCGCCCGACGTCCGCCCGGTCACGATCTCGAGCTGGTCACGCGGCGACCCCGCCGACTTCGTGGCGACCGCGATATCCGAGCTCGACGGCAGCAGTGCCAGCTCCACCTACGGGCCGCCGTACAACCACACCCCGGGTGCGGGGCAGAAGATCTTCGGCGTCTCGCTCCAACGCCTGGCCGGTGTGAGGATCCCCGTGCACCCCGCCAACGATTTCGTGCTCCACCCGCTCGAAGCGCTTGCACCGAGCGTCCCGGGACTCGCTGCCGCGATCTCGCAGTACGCCCACGCATCGCCGCAGGACCAGAAGCGCTGGACCGACGCCTACGGCAAAGCGCTCGACCACGCGACCTTCGACACCGGTGCGCCGGTCGTGCCGCCCGGCGACTACGGGCCGGTCGAGCCGATGATGGCCGCGTTGTTGCTCACCGCGCGCAGCGGCGGCCTCGACGGCGCGCTGCTCACGACGAAGCAGTTCTACGCGACCGACTACACAAAGCCGTTGCTCTTCATGTCCGACAGCGCGCACCTGCAGGACCTCGCGAAGGCGCAGCATCTCCTCGGCGGCCAGTGGGGGATGATGAACGAGACCGGGAACTGGCCCGGTCAGGCGTGGTTGTGGCTGTACACGCTCTGGTATCAGATCCCGCCGTTCAAGACGTCAGGGAATGCGGACGCGCTCATCTGGTGCATCATGGCGGTACTGACCCTGCTGTTACTGCTGCTGCCGATCATCCCCGGCCTGCGGTCACTTCCGCGCTATCTCAGGGTCCATCGCCTGATCTGGCGCGACTACTACCGGTCCGTCGAACGGCAAGCGGTACGCCGGGAGTGAACCGTGGCAACCGGTGCCGGCCGGTTGTCGATCAATGGTTGCGGTGGGACACTTGAAATGGCAGGCAGCTCTGCGTCTTGGGGGCTGGGCATGACACGAGATGGTGGGATCTCGTCGGGTGGCGGCACGGGTAGGTCCCGGCGCGCCGCCGCGACGGGCCTCGGGATCATGGTCGGGGTTCTGGGTGTCGGCCTCGGTCTGTGGCTGATGACCGGAACCGCGCAAGCGTGCGATCCGGTCACCGGTCAGGGGTGCGACATGACGTCGTCGTCGACGCCCCCGTCGACGGACACGACGCCGCCGTCGACGGGCAGGTTCACGACGCCGACCACCGCGCCCGCTGTCGGGGGACCGTTCATACCGCCATCGAGCGACAGCGCCCCGCCGACCAGCGACACCACCCCATCCACGAGCGCTGCCGCCTCGACGAACACGACCGCGTCGACGGCCCCCACGACATCGACCTCCGTGACGCCCTCGACGGACAGCACGGTGTCGTCGGAGCCGGCCTCGTCGGGTGGGTCCGGGAGTGGATTCCCGGGTGGAAGCTTGCGTTGCTCGGTCTCGGCACGGTTCTTGCCGGCTCGGGCGGCGCGGCCGCCATCGCGCGCGCGCGATTGAACCGTACGGACCCGACGCCCGACTTCGCGAGCGCCTGCAGCGCACTGTGCTCGGCGAAAGCAGACGAAGCACAGGCGAACGCCGACGTGAGTGCCGCGCAGACCGGCCTCGACCAGGCCCAGCAAGCCTGGACGAACGCCCAGAATTACCTGGCAACGCAACTGCGGAACGACTACCTCTCGTCGAAGTACCTTCACCGCGGCGGCTATGCCATGGCGAGCGTGCTCGGTGGGCCGTTCCTGTGGGCAGCCGAGGCCGGGGACATGTTCGGGACCATGAGTGACTCCCCCCGGTTCCTGGTTCCCACCGGGGCCATGTCATCGGCGTACTGGAACCAAGAGGTGAACGACGCGCTCCCGGGCGCGCAGGCACAGATCGACCAGATCGGCGGCGCTGCCGTCGCAGCGTGGATGGGAAAGCTCGCCGACGCGAGACGCCGTCAGTCGAATGCGGTCGACGCCGGCCAGTCCGCCAAACAGGCGCTCGCCGCGCTTCGCGCCGGCCACCCCGACGTCACGTTCCCCGACTGCAACTGCGAATGATGACAGGTATCGCATGACCGACGAGCTGACACTGCAGCGTTGGGCGGGGCGCCTCGGGCTCGCGCCATCACCAGACGGCCGCGACGGCGCGACGTTCACCATGACCGAGAACGGACGCAGCGCGCCGGTGGAGTTCCAACGGCGTGACGTCGACGCGTGGGACATCAGCGTCCGGGTCGACGTCTCCAGCGCGGATATTGCCCGTGACTGGATGGTTCCCGACGAGCTCGCGGAGAAGGTTGATCCGCAGTTGCGAACACCCGCAGACCTGTTCGCGCGGGAAGTGGGTCAGATCGCCTCGATCTTTCCGATGGTCGATGCGAGGCTGACGAACCAAGACGATGCCGTCGTCGTCCGGTTCGTGACACCGCTGTTCGACGAAGGGCTCAACCACCAGTCGTTCGCGCTCACCCTTTGGAACGTCCTGCACGCGGTGGACGAATTCGAGCGTGTCCGTTCGCTGCGCGCACGCCAGCACGACGCCGTGACACGGCTCCGCGACGACCTTCCCGCGGACACGTTCGATACCGCACCGGCGCCGGTCGGTGCCACCGGCGCTTCGAGCTGGACACCGACGCACAACACGACACGACCCGCGCAGGCGTGGCAGGAGCCGGACCCGACGAGTGCGGTCACGGGAACGCTCGATGCCCGCCTGCCGGTCCAGGTCCTCGAACGTCGAGGGGAGTGGGCGCACGTGGTCTGTTCGAACGGCTGGTCGGCCTGGATCGACGCCCGCGACCTGACCGTGAGCTGATCCGTCACGGCTCACGCCCGGCGGAACACGCGGCTGCCTATCCCGTGCGATCGGCGGTGAAGCTGATCGTGCAGGTCCCGAGCGGCACGGTCATGAGCTCAGCTGCAAGGGCACTCGATCACCGCGCGCCGCCGGCTGCCCGCATGCCCAACACCGCTGACCGGATCCAATCAAGAGCCAGGATCACACCGCCGGCAAGCGTCACGAACAGGCCGATGCCGGGGTCGTAGCTCACATGGATACCAAGCACCGACGTACCCGCGAGACCTCGAATGAGCGTGACGAGCGCGGCGGCCACGGCAATCAATCCCACAGCCGGCAGGACCCCGGCAGGGAGTTCCCGCTTCGTCAACGCCGGCAGGACCACGACGAGCACCGAGAGCAAGAGGATCCCGATCTTGATGCCGCCGCCCAACGTTCGACCGGTGATCAGCCAGCCCACGTTGATGTCCCACGCCGATGCCGAGGCCACCCGGAAGCTCAGCCACGGCAGGAACCCGCCCAACAAGACGAGCAGGGCGCCGGCGGCGGACGCGACGGGGACCTCGGGAGGCCACCATGGCGGCATGGTGATGCCAAAGGGCGCAGCGACTCCGCGACCGGGCGCCGCCGGGGTCGGCGCGGTCGCCCGCGCGTCGACGAGCCGTCGACCGTCGACCCATCCCCGCCATCCGTTCGCGGCCGCGACCGAGGCCCAACCGTTCGGCTGACTCTCGAGCACCGTCAACTCGACACCTTGGGCGAGGTGCGTCACGGGTGCCTCCGTCGCGACGGGACTGGCCCACGCATCGAGACCGCCGGCAGGAACGGCGTGTGTTGCCACCCAGCCCGTGTCAGAAGGTGGCTGCTGCGGAGCAAGGGGGAGGCGGCGGCCGTCGATCCACCCCGTCCAGCCGTTCGAACAGCGGACCTGCGTCCAGTCACCACGGCGTTCGACCGTCCAGACCTCGAGGCCGGGATCCAACCGCGCGACCGGTGGCTGCGCGGGATCGGGCTGCGCCCATGCGTCGAGGCCCCCGACCGGCACGAGCACTCGCTCATCAACCATGGGCCTGCCTCCCGTTCGGCGCCGTACCGGGTGCGCTGATGTCGTCATTGCATTCGCGATGTCGCCACCGCAACGACGCGGTAGCCACACCGATGTGCGGCGGAGATGCATTCGGGCCGAGCGTCATCCTGGTGACCCGAACGCAGGACAGTCATTGTTTGCGCGCCGCGCCAAATCGTCGAGCGGCGTGAACACGAGCGTTTGCCGATCCACCTGCCACGTGAAGGTCTGCGTCGAACCGTCGGGCAACGTCCCCACGCGCGTCAGGATGAAGGAGTTCGCGTCCGGACCCGCCGAGAACGTGATGCTCTTCAGCTGATCTTGTTGGATGTCGCGGAAGGGGTAACACGCTTGCGCGTCACGGTCCAGCTTTGCGCGCGCCCGCTGCTGATCGGTCGGGCCCGCGCTCGTCGACGGGGGAGACGGTCTCGTCGTTGTGGTGGGCGCGGTCGTGGTTGTCGTCGTGGTCGTGGTCGTCGTCGTTGACGGTGCGGTGCCGTTGCTCCCCGCGGGCACCTGGAACGACTGGCCGGTCGCAGGGTCGACGAGGGTGAACACGTCGATGATCGTCGTGTTCTGGACGATCACCGTGAGACTGTTGGGATCGAAGCCATACCACCTCGGGCCGTAGTAGACGGGTGGATACTCGACCGGTGGGGTGAGCGGGTTGCCGCAGTAGCACTTCGT
>CAZJSY010000169.1:0-7331 GCA_964548555.1 uncultured Burkholderiales bacterium | reverse complement strand
ACGACGCGGGACCGCCCTCGAGATTCACCCAGGTGCCGTCCCAGAGCGCGCGCCAGTGCGCGGGCTTCCGGTCGAGGACGCGTTCTACGGCGTCGTGCGAACCCGGATGGCCCGGTGGCAGGTCGAGATCGCGCCAGTCGCAGCGGTGCCGCTCGCCGGCCGGCGGATCCCACGGGTGGTGCGGGTCGGGAAACGACATCCAGACGAACCAGTCGGCGTCGTCGGGAAGCGAGTCCAGGTACGCGAGCGTGCGATCGGCGACCCAATCAGTGTGGTACCACTCGCGCGGAATCGGGTTCACGCGGGTCTCCGGTGCACGCGTGTCGCCACCCGGCTCGGCCGCGAGAAGGGGCGAGAACCCGCTCGTCGCGTCGAAACCGTGAGTGTCGATCAACCAGCGGCCGTAGTGCTGCAACGCCCGCTTCCCGAACGCAGGCACGTGCACCGCGAGCTCCGCGTGCTCGAACCCCCGATAGGGGCCCGTGAGACCACGCTCGGCCATGAAGTTCTCCGGCCACCGCAGGTTCGGGTCGAAGCCCGGCTCGAAGTGTGCCTTGCCGAGCAGCGCCGTGCGGTACCCCGCGACCTCGTTGAGGTACGCGGCGACGCTCGGAGCGTCGTGGGGCAGTGGGATCCCGTTCGCGACGACCCCGTGCGTGCGGACGTACTGCCCGGTGAGCATCGTGGAGCGCGCCGGCATGCACACCGTGTTCTGGTTGTACGCGCGCTCGTATCGGATCCCTCGTGCGGCGAGCGCGTCCACGACGGGAGTGCGCGCGATCGACCCGCCGTTGCAGCCCAATGCGTCGTAGCGCTGCTGATCGGTCGTGATGAAGAGGATGTTGCGTCCCATCACACCGTGAGCTCCTGCGTCCGCGGGGAGCACGCGACCACGACGGTGCGCTCGAGCCCCGCCTCACGATGCTCGTGCGCCTGCTCGTATTCCGGCGTCGACACCATCTCGACGAACGCCTTGCGGCTCGGATACTGCACGAGCAGCACCGCGTCCCAGTCCTGCGTGGGGTCGCCGATGAGCACCTGCTCGGCACGACCCGTCCAGATCACCTTGCCGCCCCGCCGCTCGATCATCTCGACCGCGGCATCGCCGTACTTCTTGTACGCCTCACCGCCGGTGGAGTGGGCGTCGGATGCCCGCTCCTTGAACTTCAAGAGGTTGAGCATCACCACGGGACCTTCGTCGGGCGCGTCGAGCAGCGCGCGGAACTGATCATGGTTCGGACGGATGGAGCTCATGAGCGATCTCCTTCGGGTGGGAACGGTCGTAACAGCGCCGTCGTCGACGCCACGAGGACCTTCTTGGCACGCGTCACCGAGCAACCCTGCGCGGTACGCAGGCGGTTCCACACGTCCCAAGCCAGCAGCGCGTCGAGCGCGTCGACGATCTCGGGGCCCACGACGCGTAGCTCGCGCGCGAAGGCCCGCTCCAGTGCGCGTCGAAGCCTGCGATCCGCCTCGGCGAGGTTCGCGGCGATCGTCGGTGAGTCGTGTCTCGAGAGCAACGCTGCCCGCCGGACCGGCGTCACCGCCTCGAACAGGTGCGCACGCCCGTCGACCACCATCGCGATCCGATCCGGAAGTGGCGCGCCCGCGTCGGGCGGAGCCGCGAGGTGCGCGTAACGGCGCCACTGCCGCTGCGCGACCTCGGCCCGTAACGACTCGACGTCGTCGAAGTGGTTGTGCACCGAGCGGACGCTCACGCCCGCGCGCGCCGCGACATCGGGGAGGCTCGGGTCGGGGTCCCCCTCGTCGTAGCACGCGAGCAACGCGTCGATGATCGCCTCGCGATTGCGTTCGCCCCTGCGTACCCGGCCGTCGGCGAGCGTCACGTGCTGAAGTCAACCACTAGTTGCAGGGATCCTGCAACTATGTGGGCGCGATCGACGCGGCTAACGGGAGATGCGAAGCCGGCAACCCGCCCGGTGTGGGTCCCGGGGGATGAGCTCGACCCTGCGGAAGTCCTCGCCGAGCGCCGTCACGACGCCTTCGGCGATACCCCGATGCAGGTCGCACACCGTTGCGGGATCAGCACCCGCGGCGTCCGCGAATGGGCAGCGTTCGAGGACGAGCTCGACGTAGCGGCGACGCTCCATCCGCCGGGGTTCGAAGCCGTCATGAACGGTTACTTCCTCCAGGCGGTCGACCGCGCTGACGTCTTCGCTGGGGGATCCCGCTGTCTCCCGTCCGACGTTGCGTCCGACTTCACGCGGTGTCTTCTTGGTTCGACGCATCTCGAGCAGCCACAGCGACAGGCGCCGGTATGGGCTCGCGCTCCCCCACTCGCCGGCATCCGGCGCGAGCCGGTACTCGAGGCGGCGTCGCCCCGGGCCCCGTGTCGGCGCCGTCGTCTCGACGAGCAAGCGCGCGTCACAGAGACGCGCGAGGTGTTGCCGGATGGTGTTGTGGTTCAGCTCGAAGTGCTCTGTGAGCTCGGGTACGTCGACCGGACGGCGCGCTTGCTCGATGTACTTGAAGATCGCGTGTCGGGTGGGGTCGCCGAGCGCGCGGGCTTGGCGCTGTGCCGAGTGACGGCTGTCGGAATCGCTCACGAGAACAGTTTTGCGCGCCCGACGGTAAAGTTCTAGTTTTTCTGGTGTCGAACAGAAAATCTTCCCGGGAGGTTGCACCGTGGCACTGCCCGCGGAGGCATCGAACCACCACACGGTCTGGGTGAGTGATCGGGGCCACCGGCCGATCGCGGTTCGCTACGCGGTTGCAGACGGTCGCATGTACTGCTTCGGCGACGACGGACTCCGCACCGTGCCAGACGGCAGTCGAGTGCGCGCGTCGATCCACGAGATCGCCGGCGGTGCCGAGCTCGCGAGCTTTCACCCGATGATGTACCGCGTCGAGCCCGAAGAAGTTCCCCTCGAGGCCTTGCTCGGACTGCTGGAACACGTGTCGCTCGGTAGCACGCTGCGAGAGGTCCAGCGCTCGCTCGCGACACACCGGAACCGGCGGATCGTACGACTCCAGCCATGAGACACCGGCGCCGGACCCTCGGCCCACACGGAGGAAACGAGGACGTTCATGCAAAGGCACCAAGCCCACACCCACGAGGAGCTACTGACCCTCGCCAACACGGTCGCCGCGGCCGCGAGTGAGGCTGATCGCGAGCAACTCACTCTCACCACCACTCGTCTGTCCGACGAGATGGCTGCCCATATCATCACTGAGTTGCCCGCTCTCTTGCGTGTATCACGCCCGGCGAAGCGGCTCGCTCTCGCTGCGGGACAGAAGCGAATCCTCGAGATGCTGCGCGAGGTCCTGTGGTGCGCGGAGTACTCCACACCGGGAGCGTGCCGCTGCGGCGACCTCGTCCAGGAGTTGCTCCTCGAACTGACGATCCAGGTCCAGGACGAGGAACTCGCCGGCATCTCCGGCTCGGAGCGCGACTGCGACGACCCGTGGGCTCTTGACCGTGCCGCTGACGACGGCTGGCCGTACGTCGACTGACCGGACGGTGGCGCGCTCATCCAACCGGCACTTCGTCGGAGCGGCGCGTGCACGGCGGTCAGACCGGCGCTTCCTCGAAGGTGCCCCGCTCGTGCAAGAAGTAGAGCAGCGCCAGCGACGGTACACACAGCACGACCGCCGCCCCGAAGATCGCGACGATCGCCCACAGCGTGGAAGTCGGGGAGGCCACAGCCGCGATTTTCAGGTGCGTACCGAGCAGGAACGGATACTGCGCGACGCCCCACCCTCCGACGACCGACACCACCGCCAGCACCGCGAGCACCCGGAGCGGTCGCGGTGAGGCGAACCCCAGCATCACGAGCGCGGCCAGGCCGCACACGGCGGAGACGATCACCAACGGCAGTGCGACGCTCGTCAGGCGGTCGAACAGGTGCCGTGCATCGGCACGCAGCACGAAGATGCCCGCGATCGCCACTGCACCCGCGGCCGCGGCGGCGAGCGTCGCGCGCACCCGGAAGTAGCGCTCGAGATCGGGTAGCCGGCGCGCTCTCGCCTCCGCGACGAGGAACACAGCCGCGAGGTATGCGCACGCGAGCACCGCGAGGACGCCACCGAGGATCGACGTCGGGTTGATCCAACTCGAGAAGTGATTGCTCCCACCGCCCGTCGGGACTCGACCGGACGCGATGCCTCCCGCGACCGTACCGAGGAAGAACGGCGTGATCACCGACGACAACGCGAACGTGGCGCCGTACATCCGCTGTGTCTCCGTACGCACCGACACCTTGCGGAATGCGAAACCGGAGCCGCGCAGCACGATGCCGAAAGCGGCCAACCACAACGGGATGAACAGCGTCGACATGATCGAAGCGAAGGCGGTCGGAAAGCCGGTCCACAGCACGACGAGACAGAAGATCAACCACACGTGGTTCGCTTCCCACACCGGACCGATGGAACGGTCGATCAGGCCGCGTGGGAGCCGTCCCCGTCTCGCACCACCTGCCGTGAGGTCCCAGAAGCCGGCCCCGAAATCGGCGCCGGCGAACGTGGCGTAGAGCACGACGCCCGTGAACAGCACGACCGCGACGAAAGCCTTCATGGCTCCCTCGCCTGCGCCCTCCCGGGCGTCCGCCCAGGGCGCAGCTGCGTCCGCACGGTCGTCTTCATGACGACGACGGCGTGATCTCGGGGACGGCGGCTTCGAGCGGTCCCACCTCGTCGGGCCCGTACGGTACGTCGAACGCCTCGGCGTCGGCGCGACGCCAGCGCCGTGTCATGTTCCTGATGACGACGACCGCCGCTGTTCCGACCGCGGCATAGATGACGAACGTGACACCAAGCAGCGTCCACACGTTGCCCCCGGTCGTCACCGCGTCCTTCGTGCGCATCAAGCCGTGGGCGATCCACGGTTGTCGACCGACCTCCGTGACGGTCCAGCCGGCCTCCAACGTGATCACCGACACCACGCCCGCCGCGGACGCGGCTCGGAGGAACCAACGACCTTCGAGCGCGGCACGCCGCCGCCACCAGACGAAGGCGTACCACAACGCGAGGCCCAACAGCAGGAAGCCGGTGCCCACCATGACATCGAACGCGAGGTGCACGATGCTTGCCGGCGCGCGGTCGGCGGGAGCGAACGCATCGAGACCCGTGATCTTCGTGTTGGGGCTGTAGCCGGCGAGGATCGACGCCACATCGGGTATGTGGATCCCGTACTTGACCTTCCCGTTGACGAGAATGCCACCGATCGTCTCGGGTACGTGGCTGCCCGTCCTCGGAAGCAGTTCCATGGCGGCGAACTTCGCGGTCTCGTGCTTGAACACCGTGCGCGCGATGGAGTCGCCCACGACGATCTCGAACGGCATGACGACTGCCGCGACGGTGAACGGGATCAGGAAGCCGATCCGGTGGTAGCGGTCACGGCGGCCGCGTCGCATTGCGAACGCGTACACGCTCGCGGTCAGGAACCCGGCGACGACGTACGCGGCGAGCAGCATGTGGATCGCCTCGTACCAGAACGCCCGATTGAAGAACACGGCGAACGGCCTGACGTCGGTCACGTATCCGTTCCGAACCGTGATGCCGCCGGGGAGGTTCATCCAACCGTTGGCCGCGACCACCGAGAGGGTGCCACCGATACCCGACAACACCACCGGCAGGCCGGTCCAGAAGTGAGGCCACGGCCGCAACCGCTTCCAGCCGTAGATGTAGATCGCGATGAAGATCGCCTCCAGGAAGAAGAAGATCCCCTCGACGACGAACGGAATGCCGTACGCGCCGCCGTAGCGGCCCATGAACCGCGGCCACAACAGACCCATCTCGAACGACAAGACCGTGCCCGACACCGCGCCCACTGCGAACAGGACCGCTGCGACCTTCGACCAGCGCTGCGCCAGTCGCAGCGCGTCCTCGTCCTCGCGACGGATCCCGCGGTAGTTCGCGATCATCGTGATCGCGGTGAAGGCGACGCCGAAGGGCACCAGGATGATGTGGAAGCCCAGGGTGAACGCCATCTGCTCGCGCGCGGGCAGCAGCTGCGACGGATCCGCGGCGAGAAGCCCGGGCGCCAGATGGATCACGAAGGAAGGCCTACCACCACGGAAGGTCGGGGAATCACGCTGACGACCGCGACCCGGGCCGGGGCCACCGATGGGGACGATCGCAGACCCGCCGGACCGGCCGTACGATTGCCACGCGGCAGGCTCCCAGACCACCGACGCCCGGAGGTTCGCAATGGCCGACATCGCGGGGCTGTTCAGCGAGGTGGTCGGCGCTGGGAACGTGCTCACGGGCGATGCGATCGCCGACGACTACGGCCACGACGAGGCCCTCACCGTCACGCCACACCGCCCCGAAGCCGTCGTGCTCCCTGCGAGTACCGGCGAAGTCTCGCGGCTCGTCCGCATCGCCGCCGAGCAGCGGGTTCCGCTGACTGCGAGAGGCTCGGCGACCGGCCTCTCGGGCGCGTGCGTTCCCCGACCGGGCGGTGTCGTCGTCTCGTTCGAGCGCATGAACGCGATCGTTGAGATCGACACCGCGAACCACGTCGCCGTCGTGCAGCCCGGGGTGACGCTCCGGCAACTCGACGAGACCACGGCGGCACACGGGCTCGTCTACCCGGTGTTCCCGGGTGAGAGCTCGGCCAGCCTGGGCGGCAACGTCGCGACCAACGCCGGCGGGATGCGTGCCGTGAAGTATGGCGTCACACGCCACCAGGTCATCGGTTTGGAAGCGGTGCTCGGCACGGGCGAAGTGATCCGCTCGGGCGGCAAGTTCGTGAAGGCGACCACGGGCTACGACCTGACCCAGCTCGTCGTCGGCTCGGAAGGAACGCTCGCCCTCGTCACGGAGGCGACGCTGCGGCTGTACCCGCGTCAGCCGCACATGGCGACGGTGCTGGCGCCGTATCCCACGCTCGATGGCATCACCGAAGTCGTACCGCACGTCGTCGCGAGCGGGATCGGCCCCCTCATGGTGGAGTACATCGACCTCGTCACGATGGGGGCGCTCGTCGCCAACAGTGGCCTCGACCTCGGTGTCGCGGCCGACGTGAAGGAGCGCGCGATCGCGTATCTGGTCGTCGTGCTCGAGAACCGTCACGCCGATCGACTCGACGAAGACGTCGAGGAGCTGGCGGTGCTGTTGTCGGAACGCGGCGCGCTCGACGTGTACGTGCTGCCTTCGCAGGCCGGTGCGCAGCTGATCGAGGCCCGCGAAAAGGCGTTCTGGGCCGCGAAGGCCGCCGGAGCGGACGACATCATCGACATGGTCGTCCCCCGGGCGTCCATTCCTGCGTACATGGCCCGGATCGAGGAACTGGCGAACCGGACCGGATCACTCGTCGTCGGGTGCGGGCACGCGGGCGACGGCAACGTGCACCTGTCGGTGTTCCAGCG
>CAZJSY010000168.1:0-7483 GCA_964548555.1 uncultured Burkholderiales bacterium | reverse complement strand
CGATGGCGTGGGGATCACAGGGTGCGGTGTTCCTCGGTGAGGACCTCGTCCACACACGCGACTACTCCGACGAGACGGCGCGCGTGATCGACGAGGAAGTGGAGCGCATCCTGCGTGAAGAAGAGGACCGCGCCCGGAAGGTGCTCGGTGAGCACCGTGCCGGTCTCGAGGCCGTCGCCCGTTCGCTGCTCGAGCGCGAGACCCTGGACGGCGCGGAGGTGGGCCGCCTCGTCGACACCGCGATGGGCCACAAGGCCGGCGGCCCCCGGCGCACCACGACGGCCGAGGGTGAGGAGGTGGAGGTTGCGCCTCCGCCCGACAGCGAGCCTCGCGTGGAGGGGCTCGGCACCGACATCGGCGCCCCGGCCCGCACACCGTCGGCCGGCGACTAGCGCAATCAGGGAAGGGCGCCGAGGTCGGGTTCGGGACTGACGCCGGGCTCGCGCATCTCGGCGACCGCGGCCCACAGGTCCGTCGCGCTGGCCGGCCCGACGAACCCGTTGTGCACCACACCGTCGGCATCGGCGAGCACGACCATCGGCACGCCCGAGACCGCATAGCGTTCGTGTAACGCGGGACGCTGGGTGTACTCCACCTCGTCGACGGCCACCTCGGTCGACGCCAGCACGCTCACCTTGGGTGCCATCCGGGCACAGCTCGAGCAGGTCGACGAGGAGAAGAGCACGACGAGCCACGGCGCGTCGGGACGGGCGAAGTCGGCTCGGTCGAGCTGTCGTGGCACGGGATACGCGTCGCGCGGCGGCGCAGCCGGGCGGCGGCGGTTCAGCCACCACGCGCAGGCGGCCGCGGCGGCCACCAACACGAGTGCGACGACGAGCCGGGCGGTCATTCCGACGAGGGTATCGACACCCGCGGGCGACGCCACCCGCGCGAACCGCTATCCGACACTCGGGATGCCTGTTGCCGCGCTCATGGTCTGCGCGTCGAGAAAGAACCGTTCGACCACGACGGGACCGGCCGCGGTGACGAGGAGGCCTGCCTGAGGGGAGACGTTGCGCGCGTTCAGGTCCACGAGGACCCGCCCCCCGGCCGGGATCGACACCGACCCGTCGCCGGCCACCGGGGACAGCGCGCCCGACACGATCGCGTCGATCCGGAGTGTGACCGGCTGCGCACCGGGGTTCGCGGCGACCATCACGTCGGTCCCGGTCGGCATCGACCGGGCGGACGCGAAGGCCCAGACGCGGCTGGCGACCGGCGTCGCGGGGACCGTTGCCGACGCCAGCGCGTTGTTCGTCGTCTGCGCGACGGCCACCGGCTGGTCGGAATGGAGACGGGCCCAGAAGTTGATGCTCGGAGGGACACGCGCGGTCAGGTCGACGACCACCACGGAATGGTCGGGCACCTGTACCGAGTCCGGTGTGAGCTTCGCTTCACCGTCGAGCACGACGTCGACGGTGACCGTGGCCGCCGTGTTGCCGGGGTTGGCTACGACGACTGCATCGGGGCCGGCCACGATCCGGCCGACCGGCAGCGACCATTCCTGAGCGAGGGCCGGCCCGCCCAACGCGAGCGTCATCCCGGCTCGGCCGCTCGTCGCGTCGAACACCAACGACTGCTCTGCGACGACGCGTCCGATCCGCGCACGGACCTGCGTCGCGACGACCGCCTGCCGTTGCACGTTGTCGTGCACGGGAACGACCACCTTCGTGTGCCTCGGGACGACCAGTCCCTGCAAACCCTGCGGAGCTTGAGGACCGCCGTCGGTGAGGAACGTGACGTCGACGATGGCATCGTCGGCGAAGGGATCGAACAGCGAGAGCCACTGCTGGGCTCCCTTCACCGTGGTTCCGGCCGGCAGGTACCACGTCGACGCGGCCTCACGCGCGCATGGCCCGAACGCGAGGTGCACGCCGTTGCGTATCTCGTGCTCCACGACGACCGGGCCACCGATGCTCTCGACGACGACGCCGGGCGTCAAAGTGGCGACGACGTCGAAGACGCGAACCGCGACCCGGCTGTGTGCGGGAACATCGACGCGTCGTGACGTCACATTGTTCGCGTCGGCCGCGACGCGCACGTCCGCAAAGACGGGTCGCGCGCCGATGTTCGTGACGAACACCGTCTCGTCCGCATTGCCTCCGACAGCCGCAGTCCCCGTCGCGCAATACCACGCGGTCGAACGTGCGTCGACGGGCGGGATCGAGGCGGCGACCGGCGCAGCAGTACGGGCGCTTCCCGTCGGAGATGCCGAGCCCGTCGCGTCGAAGACGACGGCGGCGAGCAGCGCGACGGCGACGAGGAGCAGCATCGGCCCGTGGCGCAACCGCTCACGTGGCATGCGCGGCGTCATGTGGGCACCGGCTCCGCGTGCTCATGCACCGGCCGGTCGGCCGGATCGCGGTGAGCACGCATCGTCCGTCGCCGCGTCATCCACCACGCGGCGACGACACCGATCCACAGCACCGCCTGGATCAACAACGTGACGTTGCGCGTGAACTGTCCGTCGAAGCGGAAGTGCACGCTCGCGGGCCGGCCGGCGTCCCATCCATTGGCCCACCCGAACGTGCGCGAGTGGGACAGCGTGTGTCCGGCCGAGCTCGCCTTCCAGCGCGAGTCGTAGGCAGCGGACAGCAATGCGGCGCCCGGGACGGCGTGGTCGCCCGCATCCAACGGTTTCGCGCCCACCAGGTCGAGCGTCAACCCCGCCAGGAGCGCATCGTTGGAACGCAAGCTCGAGACCGGCGTGGGCAGGTTGGCGCGTAGCGGCATCCATGCCGTGTTCTCGTACAGCGAGTAACTCCCGTCGGTGCGGAGCCGACGAAGGTCGAGCTGCGCATCCAGCGTGTCGTGCAAGCCGGCAGGGGCAGGCGCGGAGCGCTCGCCGGGGCCGCGCCCGTCGACGACGGCGATGTACCGAACACTCATCGGCGCGAGCAGATGACCCACCCGGTTGGTGCGGTCGCGTCCTGCGAGGTCGAGGTTGTCGCCGATGAACCGGCTCGGACCCGGCTTCGCGGGCAGGAGGCTGCGGGCGTCCATCTCGGCGTTCTCGAACGTGACGTAGCCGATTCCGTGGGCGACGAACGGATCACCGGGCAGCACGCGTGCGTCGCCGACGATGAGGAGCCGCGAGCCTCCGGGTGATTGCGCCGCGGTCCACGACAGCGCCTGTGCCCAATCGTTCGACGGCGCGCCCCACGAGCCGCCGCCCGTGTCGGCGACGAAGCCGAGCACCGGGAGGGCGAGACCCACGGCGCCGATGACGCTCGCGAACTGCCGCCATCCGAAATGGAAGGTACGCAGGTCGTGTGAGAAGGCGCCGACCGCGATGCCGACCGCGAGCGACAGGCCCACGGCGGCGAGCACGAGCGCCGCCTCGGGTGCGGGCACGCGGGATCCGCTCGCGAACCGGGCCGGCACCCAGACAGCGGCGAAGCCGAAGAGCGCGAGCATCCAGGCGCGCCCCGCCCACGCCGAACGCTCCCCCGTCGCTGCCACCAACGCAAGTGAGGCCGCCGCCAGTAATCCCCATCCGGAGTATCCGGCTCCCGCAGGGCCGGTGTGGAACCGCAGGACGTCAGGGAGTCCGAGAGCGGGACGCAGCACCACCCCCCACGCGGAACCGTGGCGCGTGAGGAGCTGCGAAACCGACCACGGAAACAGCAGGACCACCGCGCCCGCGCAGGCGACCAGTGCCGCGCCGACCGCACGGGCCGCGAGGCGGAACCCACCAACGAAGGGCGCGGCGACGAGGAAGCTCAACGCGACCAACAACGGGAACACGAGCGCGAGCGGCAGGAACGCGGTAGCGAACGCGACGAGCACGGTGAGACCAAGGAGCGAGCGAACGAGCGCTCGCCGACCGCGCTGCTCGCCGGTCAGACCGATCAACGACGACACGATGAACGGCGCGACCGCGTAGAGCACGATCGGCCCGAGACGACCACCGGCCAGGTCGTTGCGCACGACCGGATTCACCGCGTACGCCGCACCGGCCGCGAACGTTGCAGCGGGCCACGCGGTGAACCGGCGTGCGAGGCGTGCCGCGCCCCAGGCCCCGAGAGGCAGCGCCCCCACGATCACGACGGTGTGTGCAAGCGAGCTCGCGCCGATGAGCACGGTTCCGAGCGCGGCCATGAAGGCGAGCGCCGGCGGAGCCGGCGTGGCCGAACCGAGCCCGACGGAGCGCCAACCGGACCCGTACGCCCGGGCGAGATCACCGATCCCGGGCCATGGCAGGAACGATCCGACGCCGGGGATGTGCTTCGTGATGAAGGTGCGCGAACCGACCAGCACGAGCAGCAAGAACAGGAGAACCCCGACCGTCAGGGGTTGGCGCATCCCGGTGCGGGCCGCGCCGACGACGTTTCGCCCTGTCTCGCCGAGACTTCGGATCGCAACCTCGGCGCTGCCGTGACCGGTGACCAGCTGGCGGACCTGCGCGCTGCCCTTGACCTGCAACGGACGCAGACCCGCGTCGGACACTCGCCTCGTCTGCTGGACGTCGCGGCGCGCCCGCTGGACCGAACGGAGGTGCCGGAAGTTCCAGAGCCACGCGCCGATCGCGGCGCGAGCGTGCGCCGGACGGCCCGTGACGAGATCGAACGCGGCCTCGGCCACCGCGAAGGCCAACCCGAGCGGGACGATCCACACCAGGTTCAGCAGCGAGTACGACTTCAGGATGCTGCGGACGCGGTGGCGCGCGCGACGCCGGGCGAGCGCGGGGTCGCGCCCGTCGCGGCGCGAACGAGACTCGAGTGTGCGGCGGTGGCCGACGCGCGCGTCCGGAGCGACCATCACCCGTGCGCCGACGAGGAGCGCGCGCCAGCACAGGTCGAGGTCTTCGCCGTCGGGCCACGTCGCCGGGTCGAACCCCCCGAGCTCGTGGAAGAGGTCGGTGCGGACGAGCATGGTCGCGCTGGACACGTAGAAGACGTCGCGGACCGTGTCGTGCTGCTCCTGGTCGAGCTCGCCGGGCTCGATGCCCGAGAACGGCACGGCGAGCCGATCGACGAGAAGGCCCACCTCGAGCAGTACCTCGGGGTTGTCGTAGGCGACGAGCTTCGGTCCCACGATGCCGGCGTTGGAGCGGTACGCCTCCTCGACGAGCAGCCTGATGGCGGAGGCCTCCAGCACCACGTCGTCGTGGCACAGCAGGAGGAAGGTGGCGCCCTGGACGGATTCGAGGGCCTCGTTCGCGGCCGCGGCGAACCCGACGTTGCCGGGGAGCCGGC
The DNA here is from genome assembly GCA_964548555.1 of uncultured Burkholderiales bacterium. Taxonomy (GTDB): domain Bacteria; phylum Actinomycetota; class Acidimicrobiia; order IMCC26256; family JAMXLJ01; genus JAMXLJ01. The sequence continues at coordinate 2,285 of CAZJSY010000168.1, read as the reverse complement.
GGACGAAGGCGTGGGGGGCGACCGCCGCGACCCGGGGCGTCGGGTCTTCCACCGAGCCCGCGTCGAGCACGAGAATCGCCAGACTCGGGTAGTCGGACGACGTGAGGCTGCGGAGCGTCTCCTCCAGCCACGGACCGGGGTCGTGTGTGACCACGACGGCCACGACGGGCGGTGGTACGGGCACCGGCTCGACCGGCCCAGCGGGCGCGAGAAGGGTCGGCCCGTCGGCAGCGGAGTGGTCGCTCGACATCGGGTCGGCCGGAAAGCTTACAGCGGACGTCCTCGTGACGGCTGTCACGAGTGCTTGCAAAAGTTTATGAATTCGGTGTACAGTGGCAAGCAGCGCCCGCCATGTGCGCGGCCGAGGACTCCCCGATCACAGGAAGGTCGCGATGGACATCCGCAAGACCCTTCAGGATGCCGCCTACGTCACCGTTGGCTTCGGCGTCATCACCTTCCAGCAGGCGCAAGTCCGCCGGCGCGAGGCGGCCGCGAAGGTCGAGGCTCAGCGCCGAGAGGCACGCCGGTTCGTCGAGGCCCAGGCGCGCGAGGTGCGGGACCGGGCCACGACCGTCGGCACCGAGGTGCTCCAACGCATGGAGCCGTTCGTCGGCCAGGTGCAGAGCCGCGTCGAGCCGCTCGTCGAGCAGCTCCAGACGGTCCCCGACCGCTTGATCCAGGTCGCGCAAGAGGGCGCGAGCCGCTTCCAGCGCGCATCGACGAACTGACCCACCGCCTCGAAGCGTTCGCGCCGGCCTGTCCCCCCGGGACCGACGCGATCGAGATCGACGCCGGCCACGACGCCGTGGCCGGCGTCGATCCATGTCTGACGGTGCCGCTCGCCGCTCCGACCGGCCAACAGCTCCTCAACGGGGACGTGCCTCTTTCCTGCGGGCCGGTACACGCGTCCCCGTCCGACTGTCCGCTGATCGACTCCGGTTACGCTGCTGGTCGATGCTCGTTGCACTTGCAGGTGGCGTCGGGGCCGCGCGGTTCCTCCGGGGCCTGGTGCGCGTCGTACCCGCCGAGGACGTCGTAGCGATCGTCAACACCGCCGACGACGACGTCTTCCACGGGCTGCACGTCAGCCCCGACCTCGACAGCGTCACCTACACACTCGCCGGCGCCGAGCATCCCGAACAGGGGTGGGGCCTCGCGAACGAGACCTTCACCGTTATGGACTCACTCGAGCGGTACGGGGCGCCGACATGGTTCCGCCTCGGCGACCGTGATCTCGCCACGCATCTGCACCGGACGCAGCTGCTGCGGGCCGGTGCGACCCTGAGCGAGGCGACACGACAGATCAGCGCGGCGTGGGGTCTGCGCAGCCGGCTGCTCCCCATGTCGGACGACCCGGTGTCAACGCGCATCACCGTCCGCTCCCGCGATGGCTCGCTGCGCGAGCTTCGGATGCAGGAATGGTTCGTACGCGAGCGGTGTGAGCCGCCCGTGGTCGCAGTGCGCTTCGAAGGTGTCGAGGCGAGCCGTCCCGCCCCCGGGGTAGTCGAGGCCCTCGAACAGGCCGAGACGGTGCTGATCTGTCCGTCGAACCCGGTGATCTCGATCGGCCCGATCCTCGCCGTTCCCGGTGTCCGCGACGTCCTCGAACGGCGGCGGTCCCGGGTCGTCGGCGTGAGCCCGATCATCGGCGGCGCGCCGGTCAAAGGGCCGGCCGACCGGCTGATGCAACCGCTGGGCATCGACGTGTCGTGCGTCGGCGTGGCGCGGGCGTACGCCGACGTGTGCGCCACGCTCGTCATCGACGCGGGCGATGCTGCACGCGCGGCCGACGTCGAGGCGACAGGTGTGCGCGCGGTCGTCGCCGACACGCTCATGACCGACGCCCGGGTCGCGGCGGCCCTGGCGCGTCACACGCTCGACGCCGTCGCCTGAGCGTTCTGCGGTGCCGGCGCTCACCATCCTCCCGATCGAAGGGATTCCCGAAGTACGGCCCGGTGACGCGCTCGCGGACCTCGTCGTCGACGCCGCCGAGGCCCAGGGCACACCGTTTCGGGATCACGACTGTGTGGTGGTCACGCAGAAGGTCGTCTCGAAGGCGGAGAACCGGCTCGTTGCGCTCGATCCCGACGATGTCCCCGCGCGCCGTTCGCTCGTGGAGTCCGAGTCGGTGCGGGTCTTGCGCAGGCGTGGCGATCTCATCATCAGCGAGACCCGCCACGGGTTCGTGTGCGCGAACGCCGGGGTCGACCTGTCGAACGTCGACGCGGGATCGGCGGCGCTGCTGCCGCTCGACGCGGACCGCTCGGCCCGGCGCATCCGCGACG
>CAZJSY010000167.1:0-7504 GCA_964548555.1 uncultured Burkholderiales bacterium | reverse complement strand
CGCCGTCGCCGCGTTGTTGACGACGATGTCGAGACGGCCGAACCGCTCGATCGTGCGGTCGACGAGCGGTCGCAGGGCGTCGAGCTCGCCCAGGTGCGTCGGCACGCCGAGTGCCTCGCCACCCAGGTCGGTGAGCGCCTTCTCCGTCTCGACGCACGCGTCCGGCTTCCTGCTCGCGACCACCACGCCTGCGCCGGCCGCCACGAACCCTTCCGCGATGGCACGGCCGATGCCCCGCGTCCCACCGGTCACGATCGCGACCCTGCCCGTCAGGTCGAACAGCGACTGCAGCTTCTCTCGATTCATGGCTTCTCGCTATCAGAGGACGAGATCGCGGATCTGGCGCAGTTGCTGTGCGTCGCGGCCGGAAACGAGCAGCGTGGTGACGGCGCTGGAACGCCACACGTCCAAGCGCTCCGCGATGCGCGACGGCGGCCCGACCAACGCGATCTCGTCGGCGAACTCGTCGGGCACGGCGGCGATGGCCTCCTCGCGCTTTCCCTCGAAGAACAGCTCCTGGATCTTGTTCGCCTCGGCCTCGAAGCCCATCCGGGCCATGAGCTTGGTGTGGTAGTTCTGGCCCTTCGCACCCATGCCGCCGATGTAGAAGCCCAGTGTCGCCTTCACCGGCCACAGGCCCGCGGCGACGTCGTCGGTGACCGCGACGTTGACGAGCGCGGCCACCTCGAAGCCGGCCTTCGCTGCTGCGAGCTGATCGGCGTAGACCTCGGGGCGGAACGGCGAGTAGTAGAGGGGCAGCCAACCGTCGGCGATCTCAGCCGTCTGTGCGACGTTCTTCGGTCCCTCCGCTCCGATGTAGATCGGGATCTCGCTTCGCAACGGGTGCACCATGATCTTCAACGGTTTGCCGAGCCCCGACGACCCCTCGCCGCGGTACGGCAGTGGATAGAACTCGCCGTCGTTCGTCAGCGGACCCTCACGTCGGAGCGCGCGCCGGATCACGTCGACGTACTCGCGCGTACGCGCGAGCGGACGGTCGGACGGGCGCCCGTACCAACCTTCGACGACCTGCGGACCGGACACGCCGAGGCCGAGGATCAGGCGTCCGCCGGAGAGATGGTCGAGCGTGGCCGCCGCCATCGCGGTGGCCGTCGGCGTGCGCGCGGCCACCTGCACGACTCCGGTGCCGATCTTGATCGTCGACGTGTGGGCCGCGACCCACGCGCCGAACGTGAACGCGTCGTTGCCCCAGGACTCCGCGACCCACACCGAGTCGAACCCGAGCGCTTCGGCCTCGCGGGCGAGCGGGATGTAGTCGTCGCGAGGCGCCGCGCCCCAGTAGCCGAAGACCAGACCGAGCTTCATCCGTGCTCCCAATGGGTCCGTAGCGGTCGCGTCGCCCCGCCGGGCGTGGCGCGCATGGTGGCATACCATCCCGCACGATCACCAAGAGAACGACGTCCAGCCGAGGAACGGCCCATGACCAACCCCACGACCGACTACGAGGCGCTGCGCTACGAGGTCGACGACGGCGTGGCGACGATCACGCTCGACCGGCCCGAGAAGCACAACGCGTTCAGCCCGACGATGATCTCCGAGATCGAGGACGTGTGGCAGCGCCTACGTTTCGACGACGACGTGCGGGTGGCGGTGCTCACCGGTTCCGGCGAGAAGGCCTTCACCGTCGGCATCGACCTCACGTTCGAGCACCCGCAGCCTTCGTCGAAGCTCATGATCAACGACCCGATGATGCGCATCGGGCCCAAGACGAACGACCTGTGGAAGCCCGTGATCGCAGCCGTGAACGGTATGGCCTGCGGTGGGGCCTTCTACCTGCTCGGCGAGGCCGAGTTCATCGTCGCCGCCGACCACGCCACGTTCTTCGACCCTCATGTCACGCACGGCATGCCGTCGGTGTACGAGTCGATGTTCATGGTGCAACGGATGCCCATCGGCGAGATCATGCGCATCGCGCTCCTCGGTCGCCACGAGCGGATGACCGCGCAACGCGCGCACCAGATCGGCCTCGTGCAGGAAGTGGTGCCGGGTGCCGACGTCGTCGGCACGGCACAACGCCTCGCGCACATCATCGCCGACGCGCCCGACCCCCTCGCTGTCCAGGTGACGGTGAAGTCGGTATGGACTGCGACGTACATGAGCATCCACCAGGCGCTCCAGACGGCGCCGGGGCTCGTGAACCTCATCGACTCGACGAGCAGCATCAGTGAGCGTGCCGACACGCTTCGCCGTCAGAACGTCGAACCGCTCGTCCGCTAGCTGACTGGAGGAACCCGTGCCGGTCGACCTGAGCGAGCTCGCCGACCCACGACACACCGCGGTGCTGACGATGGAGATGCAGCGGGGCGTGATGGGCGACCTCGCGACCATCCCCGACCTCGCCCGGGCCGCGGCCGAGAGCGGAATGGTCGCCGCGACCGCTCGGGTGCTCGCGGCCGCGCGGGCGGCCGGCGCGCGCGTCGTGCACTGCACGGCGCAGTTCCGGTCGGATCGCGCCGGGTCCGCGGCGAACGCGCCGTTGCTCGCGGCCATGATGCGTCAGCCGGGTCATCTCGTGACCGGATCCGACGCGGCGCAGCTGATCCCCGAGCTCGATCCGCAGCCGGAGGACGTGATGTCGCCGCGTGTCCACGGGCTGTCGCCCTTCACCGCGACATCGCTCGACGTGACGCTGCGGAACCTCGGCATCCGCACGGTGGTGGCGACCGGGGTCTCGCTCAACATCGGCGTGTTCGGCCTCGTGCTCGAGGCCGTGAACCTCGGCTACTCGGCGGTGCTCCCCACCGATTGCGTCGTCGGCGTCCCGGCGCAGTACGGCGCCGACGTGCTGAAGCACTCCTTGTCGCTCATGGCGAGGTGCGTTCGTTCCGATGAGCTCGTCGAGCGCTGGTCGTGACCGCGTCCCCCCTCCGGCTCGGTTGGGACACTTGATCGCTCATAGAGCGATCTTCTGTCCCAACTGACCGCTTCGGAAGCGCGTCGTCCGACAGCCCCGCGCGGACGAGACGGCGTGTGCGCGCCGGCGCGGTCGCGACGCGGCCGAGCGCGTGAGCGAGTGCCGCACCGGCCGACGCGGTACCCGGCATGGCTCCGCGCAGGAGCGCGTTCCAGTAGATCGCCCACGCGCCCGCGACACGCGGGCCGACGAACCGGCTCGTCAGCACGCGTCCGACGGCCGACACGGCGCGCGGATGCCTCGTCATCGCGGCGTGCACCGGAGCCGTCGTCGCCGCGAACGAACCCATCTCCGCCGCCACCCATGCCCGATAGCTATCGGCCGCGGAGGCCGGGTTCCGCACGATCGACTCCGCGGCCGCGCGCCCGCTCGCGAGCGCCTGCGCGATGCCTTCACCCTGCAACGGGTTGACGAGGCCGGCTGCGTCACCGACGAGTAGCACGCGATCGCGTGCGGGAACCGTTCCCGCCACGCCGACACGGAGCCACCCGCCGAGCGAACGTTCCGGCACTGTGGCACCGGTGGGGAGCACGCCCAGGTCGACGAGACGCGACACGAACTCCGGGAGCAGACGGGTCACCCGTGCCCCGGTCCTGCGCTGCGCGCCCGTGCCCACGCCCAGGCCGAGGTTCACGCCGCCGTCGCCACCCGGGAAGATCCAGCCATACCCGGGAAGGCCGCGGCCGGGCGAGTCGTCCCACAGCACGATCGTCGGGAGATCGACGTGGTGTTCGGTGTACACACGCACCGCGAACCCCCACAGCGATCGTGCGCTGTCGCACAGCCCGGCGGTCGCGCCCACGACGGACAGGGCTCCGTCGGATCCGACGACCACGCCGGCGGCCAGCCGCGCCCCGTCGTCGAGGTGGACGACCGCCGCTGCGCCGTCGCCGCGCGGCTCGCACGCGGCGACCCGTCCGGACACGGCCACGGCGCCGGCGTCGAGCGCCGCGTCCCGTAGCAGGGCGTCGAACCGGATCCGGGGCACGGCCAGCGCGTAGCCCGGATACGTGCGGCCCGGAGCAGCCGGCAAGATCACACGCGAGCCGCTCGGTCCGATCACGGCCATGTCGCCGAGCCGCGGCGCGCCGGGAACCTCGATGCCGAGCTCGTCGAGCACCTGCACACCGCGGGGCCCGACGAGGTCGCCGCACGCCTTGTCGCGTGGGAACGCGGCCCGCTCGATCAGAGCGACCCGCGCGCCGGCGCGAGCCAGAACGAGCGCGGTGACGCTTCCCGCCGGTCCCGCCCCCACGACCGCGACATCGAACGGGTACGCGGGCACGATCGTCGCTAGCCTCTCGTCGAGCTCCTCGGTGGCCGGGAGGCCGCGATGCAGTCGATCCGCTCACGTGACGAACCCAACGCCTTCGCGCGGTCGCTGTTCGACGGCCTTCCCCAGCGGTACGACATCCTTGCCGACGTCTTGTCGTTCGGCCAGAACGCACGGTGGCGCCGCGCGATGGTCGACCAGGTGGTCGCGGGCGAGCCCGCCCGCATCCTGGACGTCGCGACCGGGCCCGCCGGTGTGGCACGGCAGCTCGCGCGCCGCACCGGCGCACATGTGGTCGGCATCGACCTCACCGAGGAGATGGTTCGCAAGGGCGTGCAGAACGTCGAGCGCGACCGGCAGCGGGACGGTGCCGCCGCACGGGTCAAGCTGCTGGTCGGACGAGGCGAGCAGCTCCCGTTTGCCGACGCGACGTTCGACGCGCTGACGTTCACCTATCTGCTTCGTTACGTCGCCGATCCGGCCGCGACGCTCGCGGAGCTGGCGCGCGTCGTGCGTCCGGGAGGGACGATCGCGTCACTCGAGTTCGCGGTGCCGGTTCGGCCGGTCTGGCACGCGTCATGGTTGCTCTACACACGCGCCGTGCTGCCTGCGACGGGAGCGCTCACCGGCGGACGTGAATGGTTCGAGGTCGGACGCTTCCTCGGTCCCGACATCTCCCGCCATTACCGCCACTATCCGGTCGCGTGGACCATCCGCGCGTGGAACGCTGCGGGCATCACTGCCGTGCGTACCCGGCGCATGAGCCTCGGTGGGGGTCTCGTGATGTGGGGACGCCGAGCGTCGTGAGCGAAGCGCGCCCGCCGCCCGCGTATTACGCGTCCCGCCGCGGCGTCGGTACAGGTGGGTCCGGCGATTGGTGGAGCGTGCTGCACCCGCCGTACACGGCATGGCATCTGTCGTACGTGGTGCTCGGGGCGATGCTCGCCCCGGACGTGAGCTGGAGCCGGCTCGCCGCGACGCTGCTCGCGTTCTTCCTCGCTGTCGGTGTCGCCGCGCACGCGCTCGACGAGCTGAACGGCCGCCCGTTGCGAACCGGCATTCCGGCGTGGATGCTGACGGCCGCCGCAGCCGCGGCGCTCGCCGGGTCGATCGCGATCGGCATCGGTGGCGTGGCTCGCGTCGGTGTCGGTCTCGTGCCGTTCATCGTGGTGGGTGCCGCGCTCGTCGTCGCGTACAACCTCGAGCTCTTCGGTGGTGTCGTGCACACGACGGCGGGGTTCTCGCTCGCGTGGGGCGCGTTCCCGGTGCTCACGTCGTACTTCGCTCAGGAGTCGTCGATACGGCCGGCTGCCGTTGCCGCGGCGGCCGCCGCCTTCGCGCTGTCGTGGGCGCAGCGGACGCTCAGCACACCGGCGCGCCGGCTGCGCCGCCAGGTGACCGGCGTCGACGTGTCAACGGTGTTGCGCGACGGAACCGTCGTCAGCTCGGGACGTGAGGAGCTGCTCGCGCCACTGGAGGGCGCGTTGCGGACGATGTCGTGGGCGATGGTCGCGCTCGCGTGCGCGGTCGCGCTCGCCCGAGCCGGCGGCTGGACCTGACGTGACCGTGCACCTTGTGTGGAATACAGGCACATAGCGCCGTCATTCCACACAAGGTCGAGGGGTTACTGCTCGAGGCGGCGGGAGAATCCTCTGACGGCCGCCTCGACGACGCGGTCGTGGCCCCACTGGAGCAGCGGACGCGCGACCAGCGCCGCCATGCGCATGCGACGCTGCATCATCTCGACGTCCCACCCGATCTCCACCTGCGTCCCGCCGGCGGCGGCGCTGGTGTCGAGGTGAGCCGCGCCCTTGATGTCGCCGGTCACCGACGCGGTGATGTGCCGCAGGCGCTCGTACTCGTCGATGACCACCTGCGTCCACATGGCGAACGGCACCGGTGGATCGATGACACCCGTGAGCACCGACCCCGAGACGATGCGCGGGTCGCTGCATTCGACCTCGTGCAACCAGCCCCACCATTGTTCGAAATGGCCAGGGTCCTCGACGAGGGTCCACAGCTCCTCGGGCGCGACAGGGAAACGGAACGAGCCGGCGTACGAGATGTCGAACCGTCCGCTCATGACCGGTGGTCAGTCGCCGGCAAGACGCAACGTCACGGGCTGCAACTCGTCCACCGACCGGAGGCGCAATATGTGACTGCCGGGGGGCATGACCATCGCAAGCTCCGTCCCGTCGCGCCTCCAGTGGTGCAGTTGTTCGAACGCGAAGTCGTTGGCGTCGAGGAAGACGACGAGGTGCGTGTCCTCCGTCTCCGCGTCGCCAGTACCGGGAGTCGTGGACGACGGATCGTTGCCGAGCACGAGCTCGACCCGGTCGCCGCCCACCGCCAGCACCGACCGCACGCGGACGGTCGGCCGGCCCGCCATCGCGCCGAGGTCCGCCTCGATACCCGTACCGCGCCGGCTGACGAGGCCGCGACCGCGCGTGCGTATCGTCGACACGACGAGCCACACCAACAACGCGAAGATGAGCACGACCACGACGGTCGCCACCGGGTCAGCCTCTCACAACGCGCTCACGCGACGAAGTGGAGGTCGACCTCGGCCGACCGGAGCCCGTACACAAAGGCGTTCGGCATCTCCACGATCCCCGCGCCGGGCGCGAGGCTCATCTCGTCGACGCGCCGGAGGAGCTCCTCGAAGAACACCCGGATCTCGAGGCGCGCGAGCGAGGCACCGAGGCAGAAGTGCGTCCCGAATCCGAACGCGATGTGGTTGTTCGGTTCCCGGCACACGTCGAACCGCTCCGGTTCGTCGAAGTGTGTCGGGTCGCGGTTCGCCGACGAGTACATCAGCACGACCTGCTGTCCGGCTCGGATCGTCTCACCGCCGACCTTCGTGTCGGACGTTGCGACGCGGCACATGTTGTGGATGGGCGTGACGAACCGGATGAACTCCTCGACCGCGACCGTGAGGTCGGCGCCGCCGCGCAGTCGTGCCCACTGGTCGGGACGACGGATCAGCTCGAGGATCGTCCGGGCGATGACGGTACGGGTCGTCTCCGCGCCGCCGTCGAGCACGAGGAGACAGTCGGCCACGACGGTCTCGAGCGAGAGGCGCTCACCGTCGATCTCGGCTCGTGTCCACACCGACATCACGTCGTCGACGGGACAGCGCTGTTTCTGCGCGTAGAGCTCGGCCGAAGCGACGCCGAACTCGATCGCGGCCGTCATCCCGTCGTCGTTGTGATAGCGGGGGCCGCCGCCCAACATGATCGTGCGCTCCGACCACGACTGCAGGTCGGCCCAACGGTCGTCGGGGAAGCCCAGCAGGT
>CAZJSY010000166.1:4699-7678 GCA_964548555.1 uncultured Burkholderiales bacterium | reverse complement strand
AAGTCCATTCGACGCAGGTTACGTGTTAGGTGAGGCTCCAGCGCACGAGCCCCGCACCTGCCTGGTCGACGAGCCACACGCCGCCGTCGTCGCCGCCGGCGACCGCGAACGCCCCCGGGCTCCACCCGAGCGTGCGTGCGCTCGCGATGTCGATGCGGCACATCGTCGCCTGTGTGACCGGACCGGTCGGCCCGTTGCCCGCGAGGTCGAGGCGCGTGCCCCAGACCGTCGTCGCGGTGACCGCGCCGGGTACGAACCCGAAGCGTTGGCCCGAGCCGCAACCGGGACCGTCGGTGGAGAACAGTTGTTCGGCTCCGCCATCGGCGGAGATGCGCCGGAGGCCGGTCGAGCCGCCGGCCCAGACGCTGCCGTCACGCACGATGGGATACCCGAACGGCGACGGGACGACCACCTGGAGCGTCGGACGACGCGTCGCGGGATCGAAGGCCTGCATCAGCAGGTCGACCCGTGACATCCCGGATGCGCCGCTCATCGTGACCCACACCGCGGTGCCGTCGGTCTGCACGTCGTGGGGGACGCCCGCCAGCGCGACCCGGTCGACGACCGCGCCGCTCGCGGGATCCACGTCGAGCAGCAGACCGCGCCCGCCTCTGGCCGGGTCGGCCGTCGTGACCCACAGCGCGCCGGACGTCGCGGCCAGGGCGCTGCGGCCGGGGCTCACGTCGCAGACGATCGTCTGAGGCACCGTGAGCGTGGCCGTCGTCGTCGCCGACATGTCGACGTGCACCAGCTCGGCAGCACTGCTCGGGCAGTTCGAGCGCAGCACCCACGCGCCGCCGGCCACGGGCGCGAGGCCCGACACGAAGGCCTTCACGCGGCCCTGAGCCCGTGTGCCCCCCGTGTCGAGGCGTGCGACACGACCGGAGTCGAGTGTGTCCGCCGCCCACACATCGGTGCCGTGCTGCGCGACGACACCTGGCGACCAGTCGAGCATGCGCGTGATGGTCAATGCCGGGCCGACCTCGGGCGGAGCGGTGGACGGCGGTGTCGGCCCCGGCTTCACACTGGTCGTGGAGCTCGGGCCGGTGACCGGAGCTCTCCGCGGCGTCGTTCGCAGCGCGGCGGGCGCCGACGACGTCGTGCTCGGCGACACGGCCGGCGAGGTGGTGGGCGTGGCCTGCGAGGTGGTCGTGGTGGGCAACGACGCCGAGGTGCTGCCGGGTCCGGAACCGGTTGCGGGGCGCGACAGTTGCTCGCCCCGAACCCTGGTGCCCGGCGAGCTGTCACCGAGCGCGATCGCCGCCACGACGACGGTGGCCACGAGCGCCGCGCTGCCGAGAGTGAGCCACGTCGCGTGCCGGCGAGCCCACGCTACGACGGCAGCACCCGTGGTGCTCGGTCCACCCCCCACACGAGCGATGCTACGGCCCCGGAGGGCTCGTTTCGCGTCTTTGGCTCCACCGTGGTGCTCTCGCGGGCCCGCATCGGCCCCGCCCTAGGCTCCCCCGGTGGCCATGCTGGACGAGCACGACGTCGACCCGGATCCCCTCCGTCAGCTCGTCGCGTGGTACGAGGAGGCGGTCGCCGCGAACGTGCGTCAGCCCGACGCGATGACCCTCGCGACGTCGACGCCCGACGGACACGTCTCGGCGCGCGTGGTGTTGCTGCGCGGGATCGACGCCGGGGGACTGGTGTTCTTCACGAGCTATCACAGCCGCAAGGGCCGCGAACTCGAGGCGAACCCGCGTGCCGCGGTGGTCCTTCACTGGCGCGAGCAGGAGCGGCAGGTGCGCGCCGAGGGCCCGATCCGGCGTACCGACCGGGCTCGCGCGGAGGCGTACTTCCGTGCGCGTCCTTACGGGAGTCGTGTCAGCGCGTTCATCTCGCCGCAGAGCGATGTGGTCAGCGGACGTGAGGAGCTCGAGCAGCGATATCGCGAGGCCGCGGCGCGCTTCGCGGACGGTGACGTGCCGCTGCCCGAAGATTGGGGCGGGTACGTCGTCGTGCCCGACGAGTTCGAGTTCTGGCAGGGCCGCGACGACAGGCTGCATGACCGCGTGCGCTACCGCCGCGAGCGCGACGGCTGGCGTGTGGAGCGGCTCGCTCCTTAGCGCACGCAGCTCAGGTCATGAGGACAGGTGCTGCGCGAACCACTGCAGCGTGCGCGGCCATGCGTCGGCTGCTGCTTCGGCGTTGTAGCTCGCGCGTTTGTCGCAGAAGAACCCGTGTTCCGCGTCGTCGTACCGGATGATGTCATGATCGACCGAGGCCTTCTCGAGTGCACCGCGCAACGCCTCGACGTCCTCGACGGGGATCGACTGGTCGAGGTCGCCGAACAGGCCGAGCCAGGGCGTGCGCAGTCCGGGCGCGTCGTCGACGAGCCGGGTCTGCCCGGGAAGGCGGGGCGTCACGATGCCTCCGCCGTAGAAACTCACCGCGCCCCCGAGCTGACGGTTGACCGCGACGAGGAACGTCACCCGGCCACCCATGCAGAAGCCGACGATACCGACGCGGTCGTCGGTGAAGCCCTGCTCGTGCAGGTACGCGAGCGTTGCGTCGACGTCGACGAGGATCCCCTCGTCGGTGACGCCTTGGAGCAGGGGCATCACCTTGGAGAAGTCGTCGTAGGGAGCGGTCCCGCCGCCGGCGCGGTGGAACAACGCGGGAGCGACCGCTTGGTAGCCCTCCTTCGCGAAGCGGGCGGCGACGTCGCGGATGTGCTCGTTGACGCCGAACGCCTCCTGGATCACCACGATGGCGCCTCGGGCATCGCCGTCGGGCTCGGCGACGAAGCACTCCATCGGTCCGTCGACGGTCTGCAGTGTGATGTCACTCGTCTTCATGGTCGGTGGAGGCTAGACCGGTGCGGACGAGCGGCGCCCTGGGCGGACGCCCGGGAGGGCGGCGTGAGGGAGCCATGGACACCGGTGCGGACGAGCGGCGCCCTGGGCGGACGCCCGGGAGGGCGGCGGGAGGGGGTCATGTCGTGACCGCGTGGGCGTGGGTGTTGCTGGGGCT
>CAZJSY010000166.1:0-4599 GCA_964548555.1 uncultured Burkholderiales bacterium | reverse complement strand
GGGCGGCGGGAGGGGGTCATGTCGTGACCGCGTGGGCGTGGGTGTTGCTGGGGCTGGCAGGCGCGTTCGCGGTCGTCGACTGGTGGGCCGTGGCCCGGGGCGAGACGACGCTCGAGTACATCGCCAAGCCGGGCACCCTTGCTCTGCTCCTCGCCGTGGCGCTCGTACTGCACCCCGAGCGCGCCGACCAGCGGGGCTGGTTCGTCGTCGCGCTGGTGTTCTCACTAGCCGGTGACGTGTTCCTCATGCTTCGCGAGCAGCTCTTCGTCCTGGGCCTGGGGTCGTTCCTGCTCGCGCACGTCGCGTACACGATCGGATTCGCGTTGCACGTCGGCTCCGCCACTGCGGTCGTCGTCGGTTGCGTTGTCGTCGTGATCTCCGGCGCGGTGCTGGGAACGCGAATCGTTCCGCACGTCCTGCACGGCGAGGACCCGTCGCTCGCGGGTCCGGTGGTCGCGTACATGGTGGTGATCTCGGCGATGGTGGCGAGCGCGCTCGCGGCCGGACCCGCGCTCGCGGCGGTGGGCGCGCTGTTGTTCTACGCGTCGGACACCCTCATCGCCTGGGACCGGTTCGTGCATTCGCGGTCGTGGATGCCGCTCGCCGTCATCGTGACTTACCACGTGGGTCAGGCGGCGCTCGTGCTGTCGCTCGCCGGCTGACGGGCAGGTCGGACCGCTGCGACGCCCGTCGCCCGTCGTGGCATTGCGAATGACGCTCCGGGCGGGAAGCATTCCGGTCGGATGCTGTTCCGGAACCGTCGTGATGCCGGACGCCGATTGGCCGAGGAGCTGTCGGTGTACCGGGCTCGGCGACCGGTCGTCGTCGCACTGCCGCGCGGTGGCGTACCGGTCGCCTTCGAGGTCGCGCAGACGCTGTCGGGCGAGCTGGACGTCGTCGTGGTGCGCAAGGTGGGCGCGCCACAGCAGCGCGAGTTCGCGATCGGAGCGGTCGGTGAAGACGGAGTCGTCGTACTCGACGAAGAGCTCGGTGCCCGTCTCGCGATCGATCGCGCCACGCTCGAGCGCCTCGTGCGCAACGCCGAACACGAGGTCCGCGATCAGGAGACGAGGCTGCGCCGGCTGCGGCCTGCCGCGCGCGTCAAGGGTCGCACGGTCATCGTCGTCGACGACGGGCTCGCGACCGGTGCGACGATGCGCGCCGCGGTCGCGGTCCTGCGCCGGCGTGGCGCGCGCCGTGTTGTGGTCGCGGTGCCCGTGGGCGCGCCCGATACGGTCCGTGCGCTCGGACCGATCGCGGACGACGTCGTCGCGATCGCGACACCACCGGAGTTCTCCAGTGTCGGTCAGTGGTACCGCGAGTTCGCGCCGGTGAGCGACGGCGAAGTGGTGGAGTTGCTCACCCGTTCGATCGACGAGAGCAGTGGTCGCATCGCGACATTGTCGGTGCCCACCGAGTACGCGGTGCAGGTCGAGGTCGACGGCCTCCAACTTCCGGGACAGCTCGCGGTCGTCGCCGGCGCGTCCGGCGCGGTCCTCTTCGCGCACGGCAGCGGCAGTGGCCACACGAGCCCGCGCAACCGCAGGGTCGCGGGCGCGCTACAGCAGGCGGGGCTCACCACGTTGCTGTTCGACCTCCTGACACCTGTCGAGGCCACCGATCGCTCCGCCGTCTTCGACATCCCTCGGCTCGGTACGCGTTTGCTCGCCGCCACCGAATGGCTCGCACGCCGCCCCGGTCTCGGCGTGACGCCCGTCGGTTGGTTCGGCGCGAGCACGGGCGCGGGTGCCGCGCTGTGGGCCGCGCCCGACGCGGGAGCGGGTCTGCGCACGGTGGTGTCGCGCGGCGGCCGACCCGATCTCGCCGGGCGGCGGTTGGGCGAGGTGGTGACGCCGACGCTGCTGATCGTCGGGGGCGCCGACGATCAGGTGCTGGAGCTCAACCGTCAGGCGCAGCGCGCGTTGGCCGGACCGAGTCGGCTCGAGGTCGTGCCCGGAGCCACGCACCTCTTCGACGAGCCCGGCGCGATGGAACAGGTGGTCGACCTCGCGCGCGACTGGCTCGTCGAGATGCTCGCCGACGCGGCAGCCGGTCCGGCGCCGCTGCCTCGCCCGACCCGGCGCGGCCGGTAGCCCGTCGGGTCGCAGGGCGCCGGGTCGCAGGTGGCTACAGCAGGAGCGGAGCCGGTGTGGCGTCCTCGAGCTGCGCGCGGTACGCGACGACCTGCTCGACGGAGATCATCGTGACGCGGTGCTCCTGCGCGAACAGCTCCAGGTACGGACGGCGCGCGGGCGAGCCGTCGTCGTGCAGCACCTCGCAGATCACCGCCACCGGCGGAAGGCCGGCGAGTCGCGCGAGGTCGACGGCCGCCTCGGTGTGGCCCCGCCGTTCGAGCACGCCGCCCGGGCGGGCCCGCAAGGGGAAGACGTGGCCGGGGCGATGGAAGTCGCTCGGTGAAGTCGTCGGGTCGATCACCCGTCGGATCGTTTCGGCGCGGTCCTGCGCGGAGATGCCACTGCCGACCGAGTGATGGTCGATCGACACCGCGAACGCCGTGTCGCACGTGGCGCGCTCGGGCGCCACCATCGGGCCGATCTCGAGCTCGTCGAGACGCATCGCGTCGCACGGCATGCACACCAGACCTCGCGCCCAGCGCAGCATGAAGTTGATCGCATCGGCCGTCACCCACCCTGCGGCCATGGTGAGATCACCCTCGTTCTCGCGCTCCTCGTCGTCGGTGACGAGCACCATCTCGCCGCGCCGGATCCGGCGGAGCGCGTCCTCCATCGTGGCGTGCATCGTTGCCATTGCCACTTCCTCCTCGGGGGTCGTGATCATCTCGGTCGCCACGCGCGTCGAGACGCGCGCCGGCGGGGTGGGGTTCATACGTGCACCGGTTCGGTGACGAACCGCCGCCGTGCCGTAGGCAGCGTCACCACCATCCGGCAGCCATGCGGTTCCCGGCGCTCCGGATGGATGTCGCCGCCGTGCAGTTCGACGATCCATTGCGCGATGGCAAGGCCCAGACCCGCGCCGCCGTCGCCGGACGTTCGCGCCTGGTCGGCGCGGTAGAAACGCTCGAACACCCGGTCGGCGTCGGCCTCCGGGATTCCGGGACCCTCGTCGCACACCTCGATGCGCACGCCTTCGCGGCAACGACGTGCGATCACGTCGACGCGTCCTGCGGTAGGCGTGTAGCGGACCGCGTTCTCGAGCAGGTTCGCGACGACCTGGTGAACCCGTTCGGGGTCGCCGTCGGCGGCGAGGTCGGGTGACTCGACGTCGACGAGGAAGTCGACGCCCGGCGCATGCAGCTGCGACTCGCGCACCGCGTGCTCGAGCAGTGGCCCCACCGCGAAGTCCTGGCGGTCGAGCGGAACGCTGCCCGACTCGAGGCGTGACAGGTCGAGCAGCTGCGTGACCAGCCGACCGAGTCGCTCGACCTGGGCCAGCATCGTGCGCAGTGTCTGCGGATCGGGTGGCTCGACGCCGTCGACGAGGTTCTCGAGCCCGGCCTGGAGCGCGGTGATCGGGGTCCGCAGCTCGTGCGACACGTTGGCGACGAGGTCGCGCCGGACCCGGTCGGTCTCGGCGAGCTCCGCGGCCATCTTGTTGAACGCGCGCGCGAGCGCGCCGATCTCGTCGCGCGACGTCGCGGTCACGCGCCGGTCGTACTTGCCGCGCGCCATCGCGTCTGCTGCCGCCGCCATCTCGCGCAACGGTGTGGTGAGTCCGCGCGCCAGCACGCGCACCATGACGATCGCGATCAAGCCGGACACGGCACCGCTCACCGAAGGCCACACGCCGACCTTCACGCCCGCCCAGGTGAACAACACGGTGATGCCGACGGCCGCGACGACGAGCGCGCCGAGCTTCATCTTGATCGACGTCAGCTGGTTCAGCGGGCTCATGGCTGCACCGCCGATGCTTCCGGTTCGACCGCGTACCCGACGCCGTGAACGGTGCGGATCACGTCGTCGCCGAGCTTGCGCCGCAAGGCGCGCACATGGGAGTCGATGGTGCGCGCGCCGGAGCCGTCGGTGTAGCCCCACACCGAGTTCAGGAGCTGCTCGCGCGTCGTGACGACACCCGGGCGCGACGCCAGGTGCAGCATCAGGTCGAACTCCGTGGGGGTGAGGTGCACGAGCTCGTGGCCCCGGCGGACCCGTCGGCTCGACGGGTCGATCTCGATGTCGCCCAGGTACACGGGCGACGCGATCGGCTCGGTGGAGCTGCGGTCCACCCGTCGCAGGATCGCGTTGACGCGGGCGACGAGCTCACGGGCGCTGAACGGCTTCGTCATGTAGTCGTCGGCACCGACGGCGAGCCCGACGAGCAGGTCGGCCTCCGAATCGCGGGCGGTGAGCATCAGGACCGGCACCGGCCGGTCGCGCTGGATGCGCTTGCACACCTCCAGACCGTCGAGGCCCGGCAGCATCAGGTCGAGGACCACCAGATCAGGGCGTACCCGCTGGCAGAGCTCGATGCCGGCCGGGCCGTCGTGGGCGATCTCGGCCCGGTAGCCCTCGCTGCGCAGACGCGCCGCGACGGACGAGGCGATGAGGGCCTCGTCCTCGATGATCACCACGCTGCGCGCCGAAGCGACCTCTCCCGACGGCATCCCGGCCAGGATAAGGA
>CAZJSY010000165.1:0-7782 GCA_964548555.1 uncultured Burkholderiales bacterium | reverse complement strand
TCGACGTCGACAAGAGTGACCTCAAGCGCTACAGCGACTTCGTGAACGAGGAGCTCTACGACATGCTCCTCATCGGTCAGGCGACTGCAAAGGCCAACAACCGTGACGTGATCGAGCGGTGGGATCTGCCGGTCACGAAGGGCTTGCAGGAGAGCATCCACAACTTCCGGCGGATGGACCAGGACATCGAGCTGCAGCCGATACTCGACGAGATCGCCGCCCGGCCGCAGCTGGATGTGACACTGAGTGACGAGACCACCGAGGATCTTCCCGAGATCGCGGGTGGCGTCAGTGTCGCGTTGGCGCGGTCGTTCAAGCTCGTGGACACGCGTCTCCAGAATCCGTCGAGCATGCACTGGGAGCGAGCGTTCCAGCTCTTCCGGTTGTTGATGTGACCGGGGGCGGCCACGATGGCCGCCCCCGGAGCCCGTCCCCGGGTGGCTGCTCAGTCGGCGAGCTCCTCCGGTGTGATCCGCAGCTCGTGCACCCGTCCGTCGCGATAGACACCGACGCGCGTCGGACGTCCGACGCGATCGGCCGTCATGAGCCGCTGCAGCTCTCCCACCGCGGTGACCCCGATGTCGTCGACCGTGACGAGGATGTCCTCCGGCTTGATGCCGGCGCGCGCCGCCGGGCTGCCGGCGACGACCGAGATCACCTCGAGCCCGTGCGACCGGCCGGTGGCCCGCACCGCACGCGGCGGCAGGGGGCGGGTACCACCCGCGAGCCCGAGGTACGCGCGGCGAACGCGCCCGTCACGCATCAGTGCGCCCACGATCGAACGGGTCGTGTCGTCGATCGGCACCGCGAGTCCGAGTCCCTGGCCGATCCCGGGCCCGACCACGGCCGTGTTGATTCCGATCACCTCGCCGCTCGCGACGGCGAGTGCGCCGCCCGAGTTGCCGGGATGCAACGCGGCATCGGTCTGGATGACGTTCTCGACGAGACGGGCGGACCGTCCGGCGCGCGTCGTGATGGATCTGCCCAAACCACTTACGACACCGGCGCTCACCGAGCCCGAGAAGCCGAGCGGATTGCCGACCGCGACGACGAGCTGACCGACCTGGAGGCGCGTCGCGTCGCCGAGACGCGCCGGCACGAGCGGCTCAGCGTCCGCCGGAAGCGCCACGCGCACCACTGCGAGATCCGACAACGCGTCGGTCCCGACGACCTCGAACGCGAGCTCGCGCCCGTCGGCGAACGATGCGGTCCCGGTTGCCCCGTCCGCGACGACGTGCGCGGAGGTCAGGAGGAAGCCGTCGGGCGTGATGACAACGCCCGATCCGGCGCCGGTGGCCAGTCCCCGTCCCGATCGACGGCTGACCCGCAGGCTCGCGACCGAGGGCGTGAGCGCGCGAGCGACGGATGTGACGACGCGTGAGTACGCGTCGAGCGCGTCGCCGTCGGGCGACGCGTCCCACGGTGTGGTTGTCGTGTCGGTGGTCATCACGCCGAGCCTTCATGGGTCGTTTCGTCGAAGCGCACACGCACGTCGATCTCGTCGACTCCGCGCACGATTCGCAGTGCCAATGATCCCTCGGGACCGACCGCGTCGAGCGCCTCGAACAGGTCGTCCGCGGTCGTGAGCGCGGTGCTCCCGGCGGACACGATCAGGTCACCGACCCGTAGGCCGGCGCGATCCGCGGGGCCGCCTTCTTCGACGGCGCGCAGGAGCAAGCCTTCGCGCTCGGGGAGGCCGACGGCGCGACGCAGCCGTCGGGCCGCGAAGGGCGGCGCGATCCCGACGCCGAGACGGCGAGGTGTGGGCGCCTCGCCCCGGGTCAGGCTGTCGATACGCGACCGCAGCGCGGCGTCGGCGGGGAGCGCCAGGTAGAAGCCGTCGCCGAGGCGGTGGGTGTTGATGCCGAGCAGGCGGCCCTCACCGTCGACGAGGGGACCACCGGAGGAACCGCGGCCGAGCGGAGCGGTGTGCTCGACGCTGCCGCTGACCCGCCGGCCACGTGGGCCGCGGAAGGACCGACCGACCGACGAGACGAGCCCGAACGCGACGCGCAGGCCGTGGCCGGAGACATTGGCGATGGCGAACACCGGTGTCCCGAGGACGGGCGCCTCGCCGTCGCCCCACGGGATCGACGGCACCTCGCCCGTCTCGACCGTGAGGACGGCCAGGTCGCCATCGAGGTCGACGCCCGCGGCGTGGCCCGTCTCGCTCCGCCCGTCCGCGAACGTCACCGTCGTCTCGGCGCCGCGCAGGTTGTGCGCATTGGTCACGACGACCCCGTCGGCGACGACCACGCCCGCGCCACGCCCGGGTCCGCGTCCGATCCGGACGACCGACGCGCCCGCGTTCCGGGCTGCCGTCCCGGCGGCCTCCTGCAACTCTTGGACGTAGGTCATGAAAACTCCTGGCTTGCCAGTTGCGATATGCAAGTAACTTGTAGAAAGCAAGTTACCGTCGCGAGGGGACCAGGTGCAACAGGATTTCGGGGCCACCGGAGCCGGAGACGGGCGTCGCGCGGCCGGTCCGGCCGCCGTGGGGAAGGATTGGGCGATGGCCCGGACGCCCGACTCCCTCGAAGCCGCGCTCGCGCAGGTGGGGGACCGGTGGTCGCTTCGCGTGATCGACGCACTCCTCGGCGGGCCGCGCCGGTTCAACGAGCTGCAACACGACGTCGAGGGCATCGCCACGAACGTGTTGTCGCAACGGCTGAAGCACCTCGAGCGGGCCGGCGTGATCGTCGCCCGTCCGTATTCGCAGCGCCCTCCCCGCTACACCTACGAGCTGACCGAGAGCGGACGTGACCTCGGCGGCGCGCTCGTGTTGCTCACACAGTGGGGCGCGCGGCACGGCGACGGGCTCGACGTGCCGCACCACGAAGCGTGTGGCACGTCACTCGAACCCCGTTGGTTCTGCCCGACGTGCGAGCGCATCGTCGACGACGACGAGGCGCACCGACTGCACTACGCGTGACGCGACTGCGTCATCCGGGACGTACGGCGCCGCTGAGTCCGGGGTAGTCGACCGGCTGGAGCAACACGTAGCTGCCGGTGTGCGTGGCCGCGATCTGCATCCCGTTGCCGACGTAGATCGCGACGTGATCACTCCCGCCGGGACCCTTGAAGACCAGGTCGCCCGGTTGCAGCGCGCCCAACGGGATGTGCGGGAACATCGCGAACTGCGCACCCGAGTAGTGCGGCATCGAAACGCCCGCCGCGGCCCAGGCCATCATCGTGAGACCCGAGCAGTCGAACGTGTCGGGTCCCGAAGTGTTGAACACGTAGGGCTTTCCCAGCTGCGCGCGTGCGTAGGCAACCGCGGTGGCTGCGCCCTTCGACGGCGCGGGAACGTTGGGAAGCGGCGTGTCGGGCCCGATCCAGGTGGCGCGACCCGGTGCGGGCCGGCCTCGGCTGCTGTTCGCCGCGGCGAGGCGCGCCGCCGCGGCCGCGGCCCGGGCCCTCGCGGCCGCTTCTTCGCGGGCGCGTTGCTCGGCGATCAGACGGGCGAGGTCGCCCTTGACCTGGTTCAGCAGCTGCGCCTCCTTCGCGTTCTCGACCTCCAGCTGCTTGCGGGTCTGCGTGATCGTGTCGCGCTGACGAACGGCTCGCGTCTTCGCGTCCTGCAGGTCGCGGCGGCGGGACTGGAGGTCCTGCTTGGCCGCGACGATGGCGCCGAGCAGATCACGGTCCTTGCCCTGGACGGCCGCGGTGTAGTGGGCCCGGCTCATGAGGTCGTTCATGCTCGAGATGTCGACGTCGGCGAGTGGAGTCTGCTGTGCCGCACCGATGTACAGCTCCGCGGCCCGCCGGCTCAACGCGGCCCGGGCGAGCTCCCACGCACGCTGGGCCGATTGCATCCGCAGCTCGGCGTCGTCGATGGCCGCAACCGCCTGGTCGACGGCCAGCACGGCGCCGTTGTACTTCTCGCCGAGCGCCGCAATCCGGTCCCCGGTCGCGTTGATCTGAGCCTCGAGCCGCCGGGCCTCGGCCTGCTTGTCGGAGATCGGCGAGGCCCCGAGCGCCGGCATCCCGGACATGGCCAGGCCCAGCGCGGCAACCGTCGCGGCCGCCGGCACAATCGCGCCGGCCCGGCAACGAAGGACTCGAGCAACGTCAACCACTCGAGCAACATTAACCACACCTCCCCCGCCGGGAAACCCCCGCGGGCGGCCCTCAGTCGCGCCCCGCGCCGGTACTCGAGGAAACCTCACCCCGCATGGGGCGGCCCCGGTTCGGCAGCCGGTCGGCGTTCGACACCGAAGGGTGCGCACGCCCGGCCGGTCCCCCGCCGAAGGCCTCGAGCAGGTTCGACGTCATGGCGACCACCAGGTCGCTGTGACGGCAGCCGCCGCCCGGGCACGACCCGCTGCCACTGAGGCTGTTCACCCACCATCCCGTCCCGGTCGCGAACACGCCCGCGCCACTGGGCGCGCTGTAGTAGGTCATGTCGGAGTAGCTCGGCTTGCCGTGGCACTGCACGGGGGAGTGCGCGATCACCGAGACGTTCGGCGGCGTCGCGGGGGACGGGATGTACCGGTCGTACTCCGTGCCGATGAGGTGCGGCAGACGGGAACCGACGTGAAGCCCGGTCCCGGTCAGGAGCCACGACGTCTCGTCGAACACGACCATGTCCGCGTCGACGGGGTTGCACTCGTACTGCTGACCGATGAGCGTGCTCTCCGGACGATCGATGGGCGGCGCGCGCCAGTCGACGGTCTTCTCCGTCTTGTCGAGCGTGGGGTCTTCCGTCGCGCTCTTGTAGTCGACGACGTGACGATCCGGACCGAGTGGCGACGCGTCGAGGCGGATGTGACGGAACACCGCGTTGGCTCCGAGGAACGCGAGGTTCACGCCCTGATCGCGCGCGGCCTCCGCGCCGGCTCTCATCGCGGTCGACCAGTACTCGTCGTGTCCGAGCGTCAGGAGCGCACGATGGTTCGACACGAGCTGGGGCGACCGGTGGAGGTCGACGTCGGTCCAGTAGGTCAGGTCGAGGCCGCGCGACTCCATCAGTGACACCAGTGGCAGCTCGTTGCCGATGAAGTCAGCCGCGCCGTCGTGGTCGTACGGACGGTCGAACGACACGACACGGGCCCGCTGCGCCAGGCTCGGATGCGCGGGCGAGCCGCCGAGGTAGAGGCTGTAGTTGCCCCACAGGTTGTAGGCCTGCCACGTCGTGACCGCACTCTGCACCACGTACGCGGCATGACTCGCGTCGTCGCGGACGGTGAGGGGCACGTAGCGCTGCGGTCCCGTCGACGACACGAGCTTGAACAGGTATGCACCGGGCGGCCAGTTGCCGTCGATGCCGACGCGAAGCGACGGCGTCCATCGCGCGTCCACCATGTTGATACCGGGAACGACCACCGGGTCCGGCTGACGAACACCGTTCGTCTCGCCCGACCGCCACACCAACCGAGCGCCGAGACCGCCGTAGAAGCCCATCCGGTACGCCTCGACGTGGAAGCTCGGCGCCGTCGTCGAGACCATCAACTGCACCGTGTCACCGCGCGTCGCGCTCACCCGGTCCGCGTAGCCCTCGATGTCGTGCGTCTTGCCGGGTCGCGTGAGGACCCAGTCGCCCGTCCCGGGCTTGCGGTTCTCGTCGAGCACCCAGGCCGCGACCGGCGCTCGGCTGCTGGCCAGCGTCGTGCTGGGGGGCTGGCTCCGGTCGCGCGAGGCAGCGGTCGCAGCCGCCTTGGTGTTTCCCGCGCCGCCGGTCCGGTGGGGCTGGCGTGAGGGCCATGTCGCCCAGACCAGGAGTGCGATGACGACCGCGAGCGCGAGCGGCGCATGCCGTCGATCCATCGGCGGTCACCCTATCGGCGCCCCCGGAGCGGGGGTCGGACGCCCCGCGACGGGTGTGGTGGGGACCCGGCCCGCGGCGTCCGAGCCGTCGGGCCCCTCGGCCTCGAGCACCTGCGCCGATCGGGCGCGTTTGGATCGGTAGTAGTCGATGACGTTGAGCACCGCTGCCGTCGTCGGCACCGCGATGAACGCGCCCAGGATGCCCCCCAGCGCGCCCCCCGCGGTCAAGGCGATGAGCACGACGATCGCGTGGAGTCTCACCGCGCGTCCGAGCACGATCGGACCGACGAGATACCCCTCCACGTTGTGGATGACGATCGTCACGCCGACCACGATGAGTGCGGCGACCGGACCCTTCGCGACGAGTGCGACGAGCGCGGCGAGCGCGCCGGTCAGCAATGCTCCGACGATCGGGAAGAACGCACCGGCGAACGTCAACACCGCGATGGGCCCGGCGAGCGGAATGCGGAGCCCGAAGAGGGCGAAGAACATCAGTGTCCCGTTCACGACACCGTTGACGGCCGTTCCGCGTATGTAGCCGCTGATCGTCTGCCACAGCCGGCTGCCGAGCGCCCGCATGTCGTCTGCGGTCTCGTCGCTGAGGAGATTGAGGAACCAATCCGTGAACGCGTGCCCGTCCTTCACGAAGAAGAACGCGAACACGATGCTGAGGATGCCGCCCACGACCACCTCGAGGAGGATCGTCGCCTGTTGCAGCGCACCCTGGAGCACCTTCGTCCGGTTCTTGTTCCACTGCTGACCGAGTGAGTGGAAGTCCTTCTTGACCTGCGTGCGCGACATGTGGAACGGCCCGCGCACGAGCCAGTCCTGGATGCGCTGGATCCCGCGGTTCGCCTGGTGCTGGAGGTCGGAGAAGTGGTTCGTCACCGACGGGACGATGTAGAGCAGCACAGCCGCCACGACGAGCGTCCCGCCGATGAACACGGCCCACGTCGCCGCGAGCGGCGGCCAGCCCCGTGCGCGCAGCCAGCGGGCGGGCGGTACGAGCACCGTCGAGAGGAACAGCGCCACGATCAACGGGACGACGAGCACGCGTAGCCGGCCGAACGCCACCACGACGACGTAGAGCGCCGCGCCGACGACGAGCGCTCGCCATGCGAGCGACGCGGCGCTGTCCAGCCACACAGGGACGGAACGGGATCGTGAAGCCATCTCGTTGGGTCTACCCAGGTCGGTCAACCGCCCCCGTTCGCCTTCGCAGCCCGGTGGGTAGAGGGCCCCGACGAGGGATGCACGTACGGTGCGAGCAAGGAGGCGTCGCATGGCGAACGAGCTCGACGGCAAGCGAATTGCGTTCATGATGGCGAACGAGGGCGTGGAGCAGGTGGAGCTGACCGAACCGTGGAAAGCCGTTCAGCAGGCCGGCGGCACTCCCGAGCTCATCGCCCCCAAGGCGGGAAAGGTGCAGGCCTTCAACCATCTGGACAAGGCCGACACGTTCGACGTGGACCGCACCACGGGTGAGGTGCGGGTCGACCAGTACGACGGCCTCGTGCTCCCGGGCGGTGTCGCCAATCCCGACCAGCTCCGACTGGACGAACCGGCGGTCTCCTTCGCGCGCGCGTTCTTCGACGCGGGCAAGCCGGTCGCGGTGATCTGCCACGGACCGTGGACGATCGTCGAGGCCGACGTCGTGCGGGGCCGGACCATCACCTCCTGGCCGAGCCTCAAGACCGACATCCGCAACGCCGGCGGTCAGTGGGTCGACGAGGAGGTGTGCCGCGACGGCAACCTCATCACCAGCCGGAAGCCCGACGACTTGCCGGCCTTCTGCGCGGCGCTCGTCGATGCCTTCGCGAGGAGCGCCGCGGCGGCATAGCCGGCCCCGAGGTCCCGCCGGGCTTCGCTATCCTCCCCCGCGCCGATACGTATGTGCGGAAGGGGACCCACCATGAAGGTCGTCGTCAACTTCGACCTGTGCGAGAGCAACGCGGTGTGCATGGGCATCGCCCCCGAGGTGTTCGAGGTCCGCGACGACGACTTCCTCTACATCCT
>CAZJSY010000164.1:0-7789 GCA_964548555.1 uncultured Burkholderiales bacterium | reverse complement strand
CGTCGGCAGGAAGATCGCCCCAAAAGCGTTCGATGACCGCCTGGGTGTCGGGCCATGTGCCGTCGCCGTGCGGGTAGTCGACCTCGAGCATCACGTTGTCGATCCCGATCGTCTGGCGCGTGCAGATGGTCGACGGGTCGTCGATCGTGCAGAACCAGAAGTTGCGGCGCAGCACGTCGGAAGGGCGCATGCCGTCGAAGCCGTCGAGACCGTAACCCGAACGGTCGACAATGTTGTCGAGACGATCGATGAGCATCGCGACCCAGCCGATGCCCCCCTCCGACATCGCGACCTTCAGTTTGGGGAAGCGCACCGCGTAGCCCGACCACAGCCACTCCGCGCACGCCGACAGCGACATCTGCCCGAACATCGTCGCTCCGAGCTGGATCATCGGCGCGCCGGCCGGCATCGGGTACATGCCCGACGAGCCGACGTGCAGTGAGATCACCGTGTCGGTCTCCGCACACGCGGCGATGATCGGGTCCCAGTAGCGGTCGAAGATCGACGGCAGGTTGATGTTCTGCGGCCGTTCGGGAAGCGTGACCGATCGGAACCCCCGCTGCGCGTTGCGACGGATCTCCTCCGCGCCGCGCTCGGGGTCGGTAAGGAAGGTGATGCCGAGCGGAATGATCCGTTCGGGATGTGGTTGCCACCATTCCTCGTAGAGCCAGTCGTTCCACGCGCGGGTGACGGCGAGCCCCAGCTCGGGATCGGAACACTGCGAGAACACGCGGCCGCAGAAGCCCGTGATCATCGACGGGAAGTTGAGCGACGCCCACACGCCGTTGATGTCCATGTCGCGGACCCGGGCCTCGATGTCGAAGCAGCCGCGTCGCATCTGTTCGAACCGGAAGGGCTCGACGCGCACGGTCTCCGGACGCCGCCCCGCGACAGCGTTCATGCCCACCTGTGTGTAGCGGCCGCCGTCGAACTCCCATACCTGGTGGCCGTGCTCCGTCTCGACCACGCGCGGCGCCGATTCGGCGAGCTTTGCGGGGAGCCGGCCCTCGAACATGTCGGGGGGCTCGACCAGGTGATCGTCGACCGAGATCACCGTGTACTTCACGGGCCGGGGTTCCGGCTCCGGGAGGAAGAGATCTTCCTGGGGCTCTGTGGTGGTGGTCATCTCGGTCGATCCCCCCTGATGAGCGGCGGCCGTAGCCCGTCAAGTGTGGCAGTTTCCCCTGGAAGGGGCATATCTGCAGGTTCCGCACCCGGAGCCTCTCCCGCTCGATTACCTTTTGCACGGGCAACACGGGCGAGGGAGCGCGTGCACCAGCTCGGATCTCGATACAGCCTGGATCATGTGATCGGGCGCGGCGGCACCGGTGAGGTGTGGTGCGGTCGCGATCTCGAGGACCGGCAGGTCGCGGTCAAGGTGCTCCGGCGCGAGCTCGTCGACGACACCGACGTGGTGACCCGGTTCGTCCGCGAGCGCCGGGTGCTCGAATCGGTCCGCGATCCGCACGTCGTCGAGGTCCTCGACCTCGTCGCCGAAGGCGACACGTTGGCGATCGTCATGGAGTACGTCTCGCGCTCCGACCTCCGGTCGCACGTCCACGATCAGGGCGGTGCACTCGCGCCCGCCGAGGCGGCCGGCATCGCCCGCCAGATCCTCGAGGCCCTCGCTGCGGTCCACGCAGCCGGTGTCGTGCACCGCGACGTCAAACCGGAGAACGTCTTGATCGGCGAGGTCGACGCCGAAGGTCACGCCTCGGTGAAGCTGTCCGACTTCGGCGTCTCGCGTCTCATCGACGGTCGCTCCCTCAGCCGCGTGACCGGCCTGATCGGCACGCCGCGCTACATGGCGCCGGAGCTCGGTGAGGGCGAGGACCCGAGCCCCGCGTCGGACCTGTACGCGGTGGGCGTCGTGCTCTACGAGCTGCTGACGGGGCGGGTGCCGTTCGTCGGTGAGCATCCCGTCGCCATCCTGCGGGCCCACGCCGAGCAGAAGCCCGAGCGGCCGGCCGGTGTGACCACTCCGCTCTGGAAGGTGCTCAGCTCCCTCCTCGCAAAGGCGCCACGGGACCGACCGAGGGACGCGGCCGCCGCCGCCCGTGCGCTCGCCGCGGTGGAGCCCGGCCTGGCCGGCGTGCCCGTG
Organism: uncultured Burkholderiales bacterium; assembly: GCA_964548555.1. Taxonomy (GTDB): domain Bacteria; phylum Actinomycetota; class Acidimicrobiia; order IMCC26256; family JAMXLJ01; genus JAMXLJ01. The sequence continues at coordinate 5,688 of CAZJSY010000164.1, read as the reverse complement.
CTCGCATCCGCCTCGCTGCGACGCGAGATCACCGTGACGCCCGGTCGGCGCGACCGCACGTACGTCGAAGACCTCCAGCGGCAGCGGACGGTCAGCGCGCGTGTGTGGGAACAGGTGCGGGCGCACTCGCGCTTCAGCGTGGCCCTGGGTACGGCCGTCGCCTGCTTCGCCGGGCTCGCGTTCATGGTCGGTCCCGGTGTGCTGCGCAGTCCCGAGCCCACCGTCGTGGAGCGCGCGTGGCTCGACCAGTACAGCGACTTCGTCGTCCGTCGCGACTGGAAGCTCACCGGCGCCAACGGCGAGGTGTTCAAGGCCACCGAGGCGATCATCGTGACGTCGCGCTCGGCACTCCCCGAGGGAAGCCGCTACCTGCAGGTGGTCCCGAAAGAGCTGGCCCAGCACGACAACCAGGTGAGCTTCGTCGATCGCCGGCCCAACGTGGCCCAGAGCGACCCCGTGTTCGACGTACCGCTGCACGGCGCGACGCCGGGCACGTTCGGGTCGCTCAGCTACAGCATCAAGGTCTCGGGAAAGGGTCGGAGCCTCTCCCGGCTCGACACCTGGAACGACGACCTCACGAAGGCGCGCAAGGCCCTCAAGGCAACCAACCCCGACCTGCCGGTTCCGCAGACGAGTCGTGCGGTCGACCCCTCGCCGAGCCTGGCGGACAACGCGGCGCCACAACAGGTGCTCGACGCGTTGAAGGCGGTGATCCCTGCCGCGGCGACGCCCGCGGCGAGCACGGCGCCGCTGTTGCTGATCGGCAACCAGATCTCCTCGAGTCCTCCCCCGGCGTCGCCGACAGGGAACACGACGACGATCAACGAGATTCCACCGCACGTGAACGCGCCGCTGACCACGCCGACGACGACGACCACCACGACGACGACCACCACGACGACGACCACGACACTGCCGCCCCCGACGACGTCGAGCACCACGACGACGACCACCACGTCGGCGACGTCGAGCACGACGACGACGCCGCCGAGCAGCACCACGTCGAGCACGACGACGACATCGACCCCGCCGGCGACCGTTGTCGGGGCATCGACACCGTCGTCGACGCCGCCGTCGACCTGAGCCCGTGCGCCCCCTGCGGGGCGCCACCGTTACCCCCGAGGCGTTGGGGTACTCCTACGGGCACTCTTACCCCTGGGCCGTAACGCCTCGCGCCCGCATACTGAGGTCGACCACAAGGCACCTGGGCAGGGGTCTACAACAGCGAGGCGGCGTATCGACACTGGGGCCGATACGCCGCCTCGCTGCTTTGTAGGCACAGGTTCCGGAAGCGGGCCGGCGAAGCTCAGCCGGCGGCTCGTGGCCGCCGAGGGACGAGGCCCAGCTGGAGCGCCAGGCGGGTGAGGTCGGCCCGGCGGCGGATGCCGGTCTTCTCCGAGATCCGGTCGAGATGGGACCGGACCGTGCGGATGCTGATGAACAGCTCGTCGGCGATCTGGCGGTCGGTCGCACCCCCGGCGATCAGCGCGAGGAGCTCCCGTTCGCGTGCGGTGATGTTGCCGTACTCCACGTGCTTGCCGTCGGTGTCCTCTCGGAGTGGCGTGGCGGAGGCCTTCGGCACCTGCATCGTGCGGCCGCGCGCCACCACCTCGACGTGGACGGCACCGCGTCCGTCGGGCGTGATGCGCAGCAGGTGATCGCCCATCTCGACCCGGACCGACTCGTCGACGCGCACCGACGAGACACGCTGCTGCTCCACGAACACGCCGTTCGCGCTCCCCGCGTCGCGCAGCTCCCAGTGCCCGTCGGCGCTCTTGCGGATCTCGGCGTGATAGCGCGAAACCATCGCGTCGTCGAGCACGATGTCGTTGTCGGTGGCCCGGCCGACGCGGATGAGGTCGACGTCGAGGCGGCCGGGAATCAGCGTTTCCGCCCTGTCGTCGGTGGGCTCCAACAGGAGCGAGATGCCGTCGTGCGGATCCGCGAGACGGACGATGGTTCGCTGACGGATCTCGACGATCGTGACCGGCTTCCCGTCGACGAACGTTCCGTTCGCGCTGCGGTGATCCTCCAGCTCCCACGTGCCATCACGACGGCGGATCACCGCGTGCACGCGCGACACCCGCGGATCGTCGACGTGGACACCCGCCGTGACGGTCCGACCGATGACGATCTCCTCCTCGGCCGAGAACGACAGCCGGCGGTCGCCCACCCTGACGTCGAGGACGTTCGCGCTCGTCATTGCGGCAGATCGTTGAGGTTGGCCGGCAATGCGGGGACCGTCGTGGGGTTGCACGCGTTCGACACCTGAGTCCATGTGTTGTCGAGGTAACGCCAGACCGTCGGTGATTGCAAGGACCGGACCAGCGCGCCGTCGGTGAACAGTCCCAGAGAGCGAGAGAATATGGGGATTCCGCCGAGGTCGGTGCGCGGCACGTCGGCCGGTACATCGCTCGCGGGGACCGGGGTGAGCGCACCGGCGAGGATCTGCCACGTGGAGCCGTTCTTGTCGCGCAGCTTCGTGCCGCTGCGCGGAACGGTCGCGATCGCCCCCAGGGTCTCGGTGGGCACCGGCAGGTTCGCGGCGTTGGCCGGCGCGGCCTGCGCGAGCGGCAGACGCGCGCCACCGAGGATCACCCACCAACCGGCACCCGCACGGATGTACGTGTCGTCGCTGATCTGGGTGAGCGCTTCGGATTCGCCGACGCCGGGCTCGCATGGCGCGCTCGACGGGGGCGCCGACCCGCCGCCGACGCCGACATGGATATCGAGCGTCTCCAAACCGAGCGACGCCGTGATCAGAGCCGAACCCGACCGGTGGGCCGAGATGACCGGCCGGCCGCTCCCACCCGAAGTCACGTCGGCGACGCGCGGATTCGACGAGGACCACTCGAGACCGGAGAGCAACTCCGCGGATGCCTTTGCTCCTGTTGTCGTGAGGCCGGAAACATTGAGGAACGCCCGTTGTCCCGGACGAAGTGGGAGCAACTGCGGCTCGGCGTGCGCAGTCGCCAGTGCGCCCAGCACCGCGCCGTGCACCGAGCCGAACTTGCGCTCGAGATCGAGCAGCCGGTTGATGTCGACGGCCCCACGCTCGATCGGGAGGCGATAGGTGATCATGGTGCTCTGCTGCGGCGCGAGGTTCACCGTGAACGGCAGGAGGTTGTCGGTACCGAGTTGGGGCTCGTAGATCTTCCCGAGTCGGGAGTCACCGACGTTGGTGATGTGCAGCCTCACGGTGAGCCGGTCGCCTGCATTCCCCGAGAGGTCGAGCGTGCGTGTGACGACGGCGTCGGAGGTGTCGCCCGCGCGAAGACCAGGGACGCCGGTGAGCGAGGTGTGCGGGACCGTCGCTTTACGGTGACGGTTGAGCGCGATCGCACCGATCGCCGTACCGGCTCCCACCACGACCAGCACGATGATTGCTGCGGTCCATCTCCGGCGACGGCGTGCAGCGCCGCGACGGGCGCCGACGACCGTGGTGTCTTCGTCGCTGCGAATGTCCCAGTCGGCTATGACGAGTGAATCGCCGGGTGGCTCGTCGACGTCGAGGTCGTCGAGGCGTGGATCCGGACGTTCGACACCGGCGACATCGTCCGCGATGGCACGCACGCGCCGCGCCACCGCCCGCGCGCTCGGGGGGCGGTCGGCGGGATCCTTCGCGAGCAGCGCGTCGATCAGCTCCCACAAGTCGTCGCGCAATCCCGGGATGCGCGAAGGCACTTCGTGGATGTGCTTGCGCAGCACTGCCACCGGGGCACCGCCGGTGAACGGGGTATGGCCCGTGAGAAGCTCGTAGAGGAGGATGCCCGCGCTGTACAGGTCCGCGGCCGGCGTCGTGCGTCGGGCCTCGATGACCTCGGGCGCCATGTACTCGGGCGACCCGACGAGTGACAACGGGTCCGAAGATTCAGTCGCGCCGACCAGCGTCGCGATGCCGAAGTCGGTGATGCGCACGAGCATGTCGTCGTCGTGGCCTTCGACGAGCACGTTCTCGGGTTTGAGATCGCGGTGCACGACGCCGCGGCGATGTGCGGCGTCGAGGCCGTCGAGGAGCTGAGACAGAATGTCGAGCGACTCGAGGACGGGCAGCGGACCGCCGGCGAGGCGTGAGCGGAGATCCCCACCGGCCGCGAAGTCGGTCACGAGGGCCACCGTGTCGCTCTCGACGACGAGATCGCGCAACCGCACGATGTGCGGGTCGTGGAGGCGCATCAGGATCGTGCGCTCGCGCAGCAGGGCTTCGACGATCTCGCCCTGGTGCGCGAGCACGGGCCGCAGCACCTTCACCGCGACCGGCGCGCCGGTACGACTGTCGAGGCCGCGCCAGACGTCGCCGGAGGCTCCCCGTCCGATCCGCTCGTAGAGCACGTACGCGCTTCCGAGGGCGCGGGTCGGTTCGCCGCCTGTCACGGGCGATTCACCTCCGGCTGCCGTCACTCCTCCGCCCTCGCCGCCCCTCACCCCTCGCGACGTTGCATGATGGCGCGCCGCTGCGTGTGGAGACACGCCCGCGAGCGAACAAAATTGGGCGCCCCGACCGAGGAAGGGCCGGGGCGCCCACGGTTCGTGATGTTGCGGCCACGCCGAGGTGCATCCGTTGGGGCTGCGGCCGGTCAGACGGCAGTCACATGACCTGCGGCGCCCGGACCCGGTTCGCTACTCCTTCGGTGTTCCGGTCAGCGGCTTGAGGAACACGTGGTCGGTCCGGGGATGCCCGTCGAAGTCGAACAGGTTGGTGAGCTTGCCCGCCACATTGTCGAACGACGTCTCGGAGATTCGGCCCGTCGACCAGTTGTCCTCGATGAAGCGCAGGATCGACGACTGATCGGTGCGGGTGTGGTCGATGAAGTTCTCACGCGCCCACGGAGAGATGACGAGCAACGGAAGTCGAGGTCCGTAGCCGCAACGGTCCTGGAACGAACCGAGCACCGGACCGTTGCCGCACTTGCCCGGACCGTTCACCGCGTCCGCCGGGGCGGTCGACCCGTTGACGATCTTCGGGAACACGTGGTCGTACCAGCCGTCGGAGTCGTCGTACGCGATCACGACTGCCGTGTTGCGCCAGTCGGGTCGCTTCTGCAGGCGGTTGATCGTGTCGGTGAGGAACACCTGCTCGTCGACCGGGTCTGAGTAGCCCGCGTGGCCGTCCTGGTAGCCCGGAGCCTTGAGAAAGCTCACGGCCGGGAAGTGACCTTCGTCGAGCGCGGTCCAGAAGTCGGACAGGTCGTACTGGTGGTTGGCCTGGTCGGTCTTGCCGATCTTGTCATCCGACGACGGCGGCAGGTGGTGCAGGTTCGCGGTGGACGCGTAGTACTGGAACGGCTCGTGGTGCGGGATGTAGTCGCCCTTGGTACCCCACTGGCCCGTATCGCCGATCGCGGCACCGATGTTGTGGGTCGCGCCACACACCGCCCTGGTCGAGCCGTGCGCGGGGTCGTAGGCGACAGTGGGCTTGAACCCACCCTCGAAGAAGCCCCACGTGACGTGCTCGTCGTTGAGAAGGTCACCGATGTTCCTGCCGCTGAGACGCACCTGGTCGCGCGACGAGCAGTCGTCGCCGAGCGGCTGCGGGTCGCCGATCACGGTGCCGTTCTCGATCTCGCCGGTGAGCGAGCTCTTCCCGGGCGTCGCGGTCGCGATGACGCCGTGGGTCTGGCCCGACACGAGGCTGAGCGCGCCCGGCGTCGAGGGACCGTACGTCGTGTTGAACGAGTTGTCGCTCAT
>CAZJSY010000163.1:0-7857 GCA_964548555.1 uncultured Burkholderiales bacterium | reverse complement strand
CGATATCTGGAGGCATGACCGCGTGCGCATCGCGACGTGGAACGTCAACTCGCTGAAAGCGCGGCTCCCCCGGGTCGAGCAGTGGCTGCAGTGCGCCCAGCCCGACGTCCTCTGCCTCCAGGAGACGAAGCTGTCCGACTCCACCTTCCCGCAGCTTGCGTTCTCCTCCCTCGGGTACGAGTCGGTCCATCACGGTCAGGGACGTTGGAACGGCGTCGCGATCCTGTCGCGCGTCGGCATCGAAGACGTTTCGAACGGTTTCGGTGACATCGAGGACCCGTACGTCGGCGACGCGCGACTTCTCGTCGCCACGACGAGAGGCGTGCGAGTCGCGACGGTCTACGTGCCGAACGGCCGCGAGGTCGGCAGCGAGTTCTACGACCGAAAGCTCGACTGGCTCGGCTGTCTCCACGAGTGGCTCGCCGCGACGGCGAAGCCGAGCGACAACGTGGCGTTGCTCGGTGACTTCAACGTCGCGCCCGAGGATCGCGATGTCTGGGACCCGAAGGCCTTCGTCGGCGCGACGCACGTCACCGAACCCGAGCGCGCCGCGTTGCAGAAGCTGCGCGCGTGGGGGCTCGTCGACGTCTTCCGAGAGGTCTACGACCAGGAACGGCTCTTCACGTACTGGGACTACCGGGCCGGCGACTTCCACGAGGGCCGGGGCATGCGCATCGACCTTGCCTACATGACGCGTCCACTCGCGGAGCGCGTTCGCTTCGCGTTGATCGACCGCAACGCACGCAAGGGCAAGATGCCGTCCGACCATGCACCCATGCTGATCGACCTGGCCGACTGACCAGCCTGCGCCGGACGTCGGATCAGCCGGTCCGGTGCAGCACGGCGTCGAGGTGCAGCAGGAGTGGCTGACCGACCGCGGCCATGTCGAGTCGGTAGCGCAACACGTCCCCGTCGATCTCGAGCTCCCGTCGGAGCTCGGTGATCTCCTTCGCCGACGCAGTGCGCGCGATGCCCGTGGTGGCCAGACTCAGGCGGAGGCCCGTCGCAGTCGTCTCGACGGTGCCCTCCTCCACCTCGACGACGCCGGTCGGGTGCGCGACCACGAGCTCGATACGGCCGGCACCGTTCGAGCGCCAATATCCGCTCTCCGCGTGCAGTGGTCGCCGGTCGTCGGCGGCCCACGTGCGCTGCCCGTAGACGAAGAAGGGCTTGCCGACGTGTGACACGCCGACTTCCTCGTCGTACTCGAACGGGTCGATCGTCGGGTACCGGCCTTCACCGTGACCACGCCAGATGCCGAGGAGCGGGGTTAGCGCAACCAGTTCGGGATGCAAGGCCGGAGCCGTCATGCGCGAACCGTACCGGCTCGCCGCCATGGGGGAGTCGTCGCCCGGACCTTGCCGTATTCTGTGCCGGCCGGGGCGCACGGGATCTCGTCTGCGTGTGCCCCAACCTCGACACACACCACGATCCGGAAAACGAGGATGCGTTGAAACGACGAGCGCGGGGCGGTGCCGGCGCCCGGCTCGCGGAGTTGCTGGCGGCAATGGCCGACGCTGCCCTCATTGTGGATGGCGAGGGGCGCGTCGAGCAGCTCAACCCCGCAGCCGAGCGGCTCTTCGGAGCCCGGTCCGAAGACGTCGCCGGCCGCTCCCTCTTCGCGCTCATGAGCGGAGGAACGCTCGACGAGCTCCGGTCTCGCATGGTTCGCCGCGGCGGGCTGCCGTACGTCGCCCACGGCAAGCTCGAGTCGACGATCAATTCCCGAGGCGCGCTGCCGATCGAGCTCACCGTCTCCCGCACGAACATCGCCGATCTGCTGCTGGTGGTGGCACGCGAAGCGCCCGATGCCGTCGCCGAACGCGATCTCAGCGAGGAGCGACTCCTCAACGACGCGCTACGACGCCAGGCCCAACAGCAGACGGCGGTGGCCAACCTCGGCCGGGCCGCGCTCCTCGGCCGCGAGGTCGACGGGCTCCTCGACGACGCGGTGAGCGCAGTTGCCGAGATTTTCGACGTCGAGATCGTCGCGGTGTTGGAGCTGGACGCCGCCGGCGAGGCGTTCGTGTTGCGCTCTGCGAACCAGCAGGAGCTGCTGAGCCACCCGCCCATCCCTGTGCGCGACGACAGTCCGGCCGGCCTGACGCTCGAGGTGTCGGGGCCGGTCTCCTTCGACGACCTCGCGACCGACGAACGATTCGTTGCCTCGCCGCTGTTGCAACAGCTCGGCATCACGAGCGGTCTGCTCGTCCCGATCCGCGGCCGGGAGCGGCCGTACGGCGTGCTCGCGGCCCACTCCGCGCACGCTCGGCATTTCGGCGACGACGACGTCGTGTTCCTCCGAGGCGTCGCCAACGTGGTCGCGGCCGCGATCATGAACCGGAACGCCGAGGAAGACCTGCGCGAGGCACTCGAGGTGGAGCGCCTGGTGCGGCTGGAGTCGGAGTCCTCACGTCGAGCCCTCAGCGAGACGGTTGCCCGCCTCGACACGCTGCTCAACCACGCGCCGATCGGCCTCGCCTTCTTCGACCTGGACTTCAGGTTCCTGCGCGTCAACGAGCCGCTCGCACGAGTCAACGGCGTACCCGTCGAACAGCACCTCGGCCGCACCCTGGCGGAGGTGAGCCCGAACCTCTGGCCCACGTTGGAACCGACCTTCCAGCGTGTGGTCGCGACGCAGGAGGCCGTCGTCGGGCTCGAGATCGGTGGCCAGACCAAAGCCCGCCCCGGCGCCGAACGTCACTTCCTCGTGAGCGCCTATCCGGTGATCGAGCCCGGCGGTGGTCTGATCGGTCTCGGCACGATCGTCGTCGAGATCACCGACCGCAAGCGCGCCGAACGCCGAGCGCACCTCATCGCGCAGGCAAGCGACCTCTTCGCCTCGGCGGCCGACGTCGAGGAGCTGCTCGACGCGGTGGCAAAGATGGTGGTGCCGACGTTCGCCGACTCGTGCCACGTCTATCTCACGCAAACGAGCGAGCACCGCCGTCGCTTCGCGGTCGCGCACGTGGATCCGGCCATGCACGACCGCCTCGTGGAGGCCGAGAACCGGTGGCCCTTCGAGCCCGAACGCGAAGGCAGCGTCGGTGCTGCCCTGCTCGAGCACAGCATGTTGACGCGCGACATCACCGACGACATCCGGCGCGCGGCCGCGTTCGGCGGCGAAGAGCACTTCGACATGATCGTCCGGCACGGCACCGTCTCCGCAATGTCGGTGCCGCTCCAGTCACAGGGCACCCCCATGGGTGTGCTGCTGCTCTGCTACACCGACGCGTCGAACCGGCAATACGACGAAGCCGATCTCGACCTCGCGGAGGAGCTCGGGCTCCGGCTCGAGCAGGCGATCGCGAGTGCCCGCTTGCAGGCCGAGGCGGAGCGGGCGCGCGACTATCTGCTGCTGCTCGCGCGCGTCGGCGAGCTCGTCACCATCGAGCTCGACTCGACCGCGCGGCTGGACCAGGTCGCACATCTGGTGCTCCCCACGTTCGCCGACGTGTGTGCCGTGTATGTCCGCGAAGACGATGGCCGCCTGCGGCTCAGCGCGTACGCACACGTCGAACCGGAACGGGGCACGGCGCTCGACGTGCTCGCCGAAGCCAGTCCGCTCGACCCCGACAGCGTCGCGCCTCCGGCCGAAGCGGTCCGCACCGGCGATCCCGTCCTCCTCGGCAGCGTCCCGAGCGACCTCGTGCTCGAGGTGTTGCGCGATCCCGAACACCAGCGTCGGGCGCGGACGAGCGCGATCAGATCCTTGCTCACCGTGCCGATGATGGGACCCGACGGTCCGCTCGGCGCGCTCGTGTTCGCGTACGCGAGCTCGGGTCGGCGGTACCGCGCGGTCGACGTGCCCGTGGCCCAGGAGATCGCACGGCGTGTCTCGCCCGCTGTCGAGAACGCATTCAGGTTCGAGCGCGAACAGGCCACCGCCGAGGTCCTGCAGCGGAGCCTGCTGCCGGAGGAACTGCCGACGCTCCCGGAGCTCGAGCTCACCGCCCGCTACCTGCCGGGCACAGTGGGCGTGAAGATCGGAGGCGACTGGTACGACGTCGTTCGTGTCGACGGGGGCCAGGTTGTCTTCGCCATCGGCGACGTCGTGGGTCACGGGGTGCGGGCCGCGGCCGCCATGGGGAAGTTGCGCCACACCCTCCAGTTCCTCGCCCTCGAAGGTCGCACGCCGGCCGCGATCCTCGGACGACTCAACGGCTACGTCTCGGCTGCAGAGGGCGACATGGCCACGCTGCTCGTCGTGTCGTTCACGCCCGCCACCGGATCGCTGCGGTTCTCGAGCGCCGGGCACCCACCGCCGCTCGTGCGCGAGCCCGACGGCACACTCACCTACCTGCCCGGCGGCCGGGGCATGCCGCTCGGGGCGTCGGACAGCGCGCGCTACGAGGAGGACCACGCGGTGCTCGCGCCCGGCTCGGTCCTCGTGATGTACACCGACGGTCTCGTCGAACGGCGACGGGAATCGCTCGACGTCGGCTTCCTCCGCCTCGGCGAAGCGGTCTCGCACGCACCAGACGAGCTCGACCGCTTCGCCGACCACCTGCTCGAGGAGATGCTCGAGGACCGCGGTCCGAGCGACGACGTCGCGATGCTCGTCGTGCGGGCGATCGGCCGCCACGGAGCGCTGGACCTGTTCCTCCCGGCACGTGCCGACGAGCTCGCTCCGCTTCGCCGAACGCTCAACGAGTGGCTCGAGCGCATCGGGGCGACGCCGACCGAGGCCTTCGAGGTGACCGTATCGGTGAACGAGATCGCGGCCAACGCGATCGAGCACGCCTACGGTCTGTCGGATGCGCTCTTCCAGATCGAGGGCAGGTTCGACGGCGCCACGGTGGCGTTCACCGTGCGCGACTCGGGTCGTTGGCGCGAACCGCGACCGAACGGTGACCGGGGACGTGGCCTGCAGATGGCTCGGGCGTTGATGGACGAGGTGGACATCGCGCCCGGGGCGGAAGGCACCGAGGTCAGATTGTGCCGCCGGCTGGGTGGAGCGGCGCGGGGGTGAAGCCGTTGGCGCAGGTACGGCTGGAAGACACCGAAGACGGAATACTCATCGCCTCTCTCGTCGGAGAGATCGACCTCTCCAACGTCGACGAGGTGAGGACCCTGATCATCGAACGGGTTTCACACGAGACCGGCGCAATGGTGCTGGATCTCACGGCCACGACGTATCTCGACAGCACGGGCGTCCGCTTGCTGTTCGAGCTCACGCAACGACTGCATGCCCGCCGTCGACAGTTGCGGATCGTCGTCACCGACGAGGCACTCGTTCGCAGGGTGATCCTGTTGACCAAGCTCGACGATCAGGTGCCGCTCGACAAGAGCGTCGACGACGCGATCGCCGCACTCCGTTCGGACAGCGAATCGCCGGACTGAGCGCGTCAGGCGGTCAGCCGCGCGACTTCAACGCCTCGATCAGCTTCGGCACCACCTTGTGCACGTCGCCCACGATGCCGAGGTCGGCGATGCCGAAGATCGGTGCCTCGGGATCCTTGTTGACGGCGATGATGTTGTCGGAGCCCTTCATTCCGACCATGTGCTGCGTCGCGCCCGAGATTCCCAGGGCGAGGTAGACCCTCGGCTTCACGGTCTTGCCGGTCTGGCCCACCTGCTTCGCGTAGGGAACCCAGCCGGCGTCGACGATCGCGCGAGAGGCACCCGACGCGCCCTTCAGCAGCTTGGCGAGCTCCTCGACGAGCGGCTCGTAGTTCTCGGCCGAACCAATGCCGCGGCCACCGGAGACGACCACTGACGCGTCCTCGAGCTTCGGGCCTTCGCGTTCCTCGACATGACGGTCGCGCAGCGTCGCCTCGGCCGCCCGACCGGCGTCGACACCGTCGACCTTCACGACCTCGGCCGTACGCGCACCACCGGGCTCCGCGGCGAACGACTTCGGCCGGATCGCGGCGAGGAACGGCTTCTCGACCTTGAACGTCGTGTCGACGAGCAGGTTGCCACCGAAGATGGCGGTGCCGACCGTCACGTTGTCGCCGTCGACCGCGATCGACATGCCGTTCGTCACCACGGGACGATCCAGCTTCACCGACAACCGGGCGATCGCGTCACGGCCGTCGTAGCTCTGCGCGAAGAGGACGAGGTCGGGCTGGTGCTCCTCGACGAGCTTCGCGATCGCCGCGGCCGCGACGACGCCCGTCAACGTCTGACCCGGGTCGGCCGCGTACACATTTGTGGCGCCGTACTCGCCGAGCTTCGGTGCAACCGTGTCGGCATCCGGGCCCACGAACACCGCCTCGACCGTGTCGCCGATCTCACGTGCCTTGGTGAGCAACTCGAGCGTGGCGGAGAGCGGCGCACCGTTCTCGGCCTCGGCGTACACCCAAACCTTCGAGAGAGCCATGTTTCCGTCGTCCTTTCGCCGCGCGGCGTCGTCGATGCGTGCAGTTCCGCGGGCTAGATGAGCTTGAGGTTGTCGAGGAACTGGACGATCCGCTGGAACGCCTCACCGTCGTCTTCGACCTTCTCGCCGGCCTGCCGTGCAGGGGCCGGCTCCACCTTCGTGATCTCCTGGCGCGCGCCCTTCCAGCCGACTTCGTCGGGCGACAGGCCGAGATCACTCACGGTCACCTGGTCGACCGGCTTGTTCTTCGCCGCCATGATCCCCTTGAAGGAGGGATACCGCGGCTCCACCACACCGGCCGTGACGCTGACCACGGCGGGCAACGACGCGTCGACGACGTCGTAACCGGCCTCGGTCTGGCGTTCGATCGTGACCTTGCCGTCGCCGATCTCGACCTTGCGGGCATAGGTGAGCGACGGCCATCCGAGTCGCTCGGCGATCTGCGGGGGCACCGTGCCCGTGTAGCCGTCGGTGGACTCGGTGGCCGCGAGGACGAGATCGACGTCGCCCGCACGTTCGATCGCCTTGGCGAGGACCTTGGCGGTACCGAGCGCGTCGGTGCCGGCGAGCGCGTCGTCGGACACCAGGATGGCCTTGTGGGCGCCCATGGCGAGCGCGGTGCGCAGGCCGCTCACTTCGTTGTTCGGCGCCATCGACACGAGCGTGACCTCGCCACCACCCGCCTTGTCGACCAGCTGCAGCGCCATCTCGACGCCGAAGCTGTCGGACTCGTCCAGGATGAGCTTCCCTTCGCGCTTCAGGGTGTTGTCGTTGTCGAGGGAACCCGGTGTGGCCGGGTCGGGGATCTGCTTCACGCAGACGACGACGTTCACTCGTGCTCCTCTGGTGACAGGTGCGAAAAGCCGCGCCGCGGCCCGGGGACAGCGACGTTGACGTGCGAGATTCTGGCGCGAACGGGGGTCCGGTGCGAAACCGGCGGCCTCCCGACGTGCGGTTTCCCCGGCCGGGCGCCCGATCGGGCCCACCCGGTGACGGGGCGCGGCTCAGCGGGCGCCGACCGCGGCGGCCTGCCGTGCGCGCCGCAGCGCTTCCTCCACCAGAAGCACGAGCACCGTCTTCACCGAGCCGCGGTGGCGGGCGTCGCAGAGCACGACGGGAATCTCCTCGGAGACCGCGAGCGCCTCGCGGACGTCGCGGGCGTTGTGGCGCGCGTAGCCGTCGAAACAGTTGACCGCAACCACGAACGGGACCGACCTCGACTCGAAGTAGTCGACCGCCGGGAACGAGTCCTCGAGACGGCGCGTGTCCGCGAGCACGACCGCTCCGATCGCGCCGCGCGTGAGCTCGTCCCACATGAACCAGAACCGATCCTGACCGGGCGTCCCGAACAGGTACAGCACGAGACCTTCGTCGAGCGTGATCCGACCGAAGTCCATCGCAACCGTCGTGGTCGTCTTGGTCGTCGCGACCGGTCCGGCGTCGTCGACACCGATGCTGGCCGACGTCATCGCGGCCTCGGTGGTCAACGGCTCGATCTCGGAGATCGCGCTGACGAACGTCGTCTTGCCGAC
>CAZJSY010000162.1:1919-7875 GCA_964548555.1 uncultured Burkholderiales bacterium | reverse complement strand
ACAACGTCGTGAGGTTGTACTTGTCGGCGGTCGACTTCAACACGTAGAAGCCGTTGACGTCGACAGCCGGTGCGGGTGTGGTCGCGACGAGATCCGGCGGCAGCTTCTGCTGGAGCGCGGTGTACGTCGTCTGACGGTCGGCCGTCGGCGTGCCGTTGAGGTACGTGAGCAGCGTGCCCTGGAACTCGCCGTACATGTCGATGTCGCCCTTGGTCAGCGCCGGGTAGACGATCTCCGTCGCGCCGATGTTGTCCTTGAAGGTGACCTGATAGCCCTTCGCCGCGAGCGCTTGGCCGTAGGCCTGGCTCAGGATCTGCGCGCCGCTCAGGTTCTTCGAGCCCACCGTCAGCGAAGCCTTTTTTGCGCCGGATGTGGTGCTCCCGGAGCTCGATTTCGACTTGCTGCTGCTCCCACAAGCCGCGAGCACGACCGCGATCGCCAGAGTGATCGCTACGGTCGTGATCGCCCGGCGGCCCGAGCGAAATCTGTGCTTGGTCACGTGCCCTCCAAAATGCCGGTTACGAGACGGGAAACGTTAAACCTTGGTGGGCACCGGTTGCTGTTGGACCGCAGCCGTGGGTCGTTCGTGCAGTTGCAGCCCCCGCGACACCACGGCGCGTTGCACCGCGCCGAGCGCGAGCTCGACCACCATGGAGAGCACCGCAACCGACAATGCACCCACGAACACCTGCACGTTGTCCCGAATGGCAAGGCCGTCGATGATGTAACGGCCGAGACCACCCCACCCCACGTACGCGGCAAGAGTCGCCGTGGCAATCACTGCGATCGCGCTGGTACGGATACCGGTCATGATGAGCGGGAGCGCCACCGGGAGCTCCACGCGGCGCAACACCTGGCCGCTGCTCATGCCCATTCCTCGCGCGGCCTCGCGGAGGTCGTCGTCCACACCGACGATCCCGACATAGGTGTTCGTCAGAACGGGCGGTATGGCGAGCGCCACGAGCGCGATGAACGTGGGGAACGAGCCGATCCCCACGGTTCGAAAGAGCCTCGGTGGCGAGCCGATACCGAACGTCAAGACCGCCAGCAACAAGATCGCGAGGCTCGGCAGGGCGCGGCCGATGTTCGACAGGTTGATCGCCACGAAGCCACCCTTGCGCACGTGACCGATGGCGAGGCCGATCGGCAACGCGACGAGGACCGCGCACAGCAGGGAGATGGCGGAGATCTCGAGATGCTGCACGACGAGATGCGGCACGCCCTCCTTCCCGTGCCAATGGTCGCTGTTGGCGAACCAATCGAAGACGTTGCCGAGGAAATTCATGCGGCCGCGCGCGCGTGGCGTGCCCACGGTGTTACGACCCGCTGCAGTAGCAGCAGCAAGGCGTCGGAAGCGACCGCGAGCGCAATTACGAGTGCCCCCGCGACCGTGATCGGCGTACGGAAGTCGCGCTGGAAGCCGTCGATCATGAGCGCCCCGAGCCCGCCCTGCCCGATCAGCGCGGCGACGGGTACGAGCCCGATCAGCGTGACGGCGGCGATGCGGACGCCGGCGATGATGGCCGGCACCGCGAGCGGCAGCTCGATCTGCACGAGCTGCCGCGGCCCCGAGTAGCCCATGCCCCGAGCGGCCTCGACGACGTCGGGCGGGACTCCGTCGAGGCCCGCCACGATGTTGCGCACGAGGATCAACAGCGAATACGTGGTCAACGGGATCAACGCGGTGTTCCGGGACAGTCCCGTGTAGGGGAGGAGGAACGAGAACGCGGCGAGCGACGGGATCGTGTAGAGCACGCCGGTGACCGAGAGGATCGGCGGCAGGAGGCGGCGCTTTCTGGAGGCGAGGACTGCGAGCGGCAGCGCGATCAACAGCCCGTACAAGAGCGCGAGAAGCGCGAGCACGACGTGCTCACGCAGGCGGGTGCCGATCTCGGTGGTGTGGTCGTTGACCCAGGACCAATCGACCCACGCGCTCCCGCTGTAGCCGGCGCCGAGGAGCGGCATCATGCCGGGCCGGTCGCCGAAGACCGTGGTGGCGGAGCCGCGGGCGCGACACACTCGGAACGCACGAGAGCGCCGATGCTAGCGTCGGGCCACGTCATCCGGTAGGAGCGGACGTGCCGGCCCCCCGATGCTCCTACCGTCCCGGCACCGCCGAGCGCGCGGGAGGACCGCGGCATGATCCGTCTCGACTCGGTGAGCAAGCGGTATCCCAACGGGCAGCTCGCCGTGACGGATCTCTCGCTGGACATTCCCTCCGACGAGACGTGCATCCTCATCGGGCCGTCGGGATGCGGCAAGACGACGACGCTCAAGATGATCAACCGGCTCATCGAGCCGACGGGCGGCCGAATCTTCCTCGACGACGAAGACGTGACCCGGTCCAATCCGATTCAGCTGCGGCGCCGTATGGGGTACGTGATCCAGCAGGTGGGTCTGTTCCCGCACGAGACGATCGAATCGAACATCGCCACGGTTCCGCGCCTGCTCGGGTGGGATCGCGCGCGCGTGCGGGCGCGCGTCACGGAGTTGCTGGAGCTCGTCGGTCTCGACCCGGACGAGTACCGCCGCCGCTATCCGGCCCAGCTGTCAGGTGGCCAGCGCCAGCGCGTCGGGGTCGCGCGCGCACTGGCCGCGGACCCGCCCGTGCTGCTCATGGACGAGCCATTCGGCGCGATCGATCCGGTGACGCGCGGGCGTCTCCAGGATGAATTCCTTCGACTCCAGGCCGAGGTACGCAAGACGGTGGTCTTCGTGACGCACGACATCGAAGAAGCCATCAAGCTCGGGACGCGCATCGCGATCCTCGAAGTCGGAGGTGTGTTGCAGCAGTACGACACGCCCGCCGAGCTCCTGGCCCGACCGGCGAACCGGATGGTGGCGGACTTCGTCGGCAGCGACCGCGCGTTGAAGCGGCTCAAGGTGACCCGGATCCCACTCCACGGAGTGACGGTTCCCCCGAAGATCGCGCCGTCGGCGACCATCGAGGAAGCGCGGGCCGTGATGGTACGTGAAGGAACCGACTGGCTCGCGGTTGTCGACGAGAACGGCGCTTTGCGTGGAGAGATCACCGCCGCGGACGTCGACGGAAGCGGCATGGTTTCCGAACGGGCGCGCCGTGTCGAGGCGTGGATCAATGTCGACGACTCACTCGAAGCTGCGCTCGCGGCCACGTTGCTGACGGAGTCCGGCAAGGTGGCGGTCGTTGACGGCGTGCGGTTCTTGGGCATCCTGACGCCCGACGCAATCCACCGCGCGCTCCGCAGCTCTGTCGACAGTACCGAACCGGAATCCGCCCCACTCCAGACCTCGTAGGAAACGTCGTTCGACCCACTGACGGGTCGACCGGAAGGAGCAGTCACGATGAACCAAGGCAAGCTCTGGCTCTGGCTCGCGCCGGTGCGCAACATGACATGGGTCGCCGCGCACTTCGGACACCGGTAGCGGTGCCGGCATCCGAGGCAACGCTGACGGCCCGCGACGTGCGGGCCGTGACCGACGAGTGCTTTCGACCCTCCTTCGAGGGTCGGGTGGGCGTCGAGGTGGAATGGCTCGTCGTCCCGTTCGACGATCCCTGCCGCCCCGTGCCGTTCGCGACGGTCCGTGACGCGCTGGAAGCGGCAGTCCCACAGCTCGACGGCTGCCGCCTGACGTTCGAGCCGGGCGGCCAAGTGGAGCTCAGCTCCGACGCGGGCGTGGGTGTCGACGCGGCCTGCCGATCGGTCGCGCACGACACGTCACTCCTGCGTTCGGTGCTCAGTGCCCAGGGGCTCGATCTCGTCGGGTCGGGCCTCGACCCGCTTCGGCCAGGGCGGCGCGTCGTCGACACACCGCGCTACCGCGCCATGGAGACGTACTTCGCTCCTGCCTGGCCCGCGGGCGCGTCGATGATGTGCGGAACGGCATCGGTCCAGGTGAATCTCGACGTCGGGACGGCAGAGGACGTCGACACGCGCTTCACGCTGGGTCACGGGCTGGGGCCCACCCTGGCCGCGGCCTTCGCCAACTCACCGCTCCAGGACGGACGGCCCACCGGCTGGAGGTCGACGCGACTCGCGATCTGGTTCGCGCTCGACGGTACGCGTGTCGCTCCCGTCTCCTGCGACCGGCCTGCCCGCGACGCGTGGGAGCGATACGTGCTCGATTCGCGCGTCATGCTGGTGCGCCGCGACGCGGAAACGTACGAGGCCGTGCTGGATCCGCTGCCGTTCCGCGCATGGATGGAAGGACGCGGCCCGGCCGAGTACCCCACGGTCGAGGATCTCCGATACCACCTCACCACGTTGTTCCCACCGATACGACCGCGCGGGTGGCTCGAGTTCCGAATGATCGACTCTTTGCCGGACCCGTGGTGGCGCGTACCGGTCGCGGTGACGACGGCACTCCTCGACGACGAGGAGGCAGCCGAACGCGCGGCACACGCGGTTCGCCGGACGCGGCGCTTGTGGCGCGAAGCAGCGTGTCATGCCGTGCATCATCCGCAGCTCGCGAGATCGGCGCGGGATTGTTTCGCCGCCGCGCTCGACGCACTTCCACGACTCGGCGCGTGTCGCGGAACGTGTGACCTTGTCGCGGAATACCGCGATCGCTACCTCGCGCGAGGCCGCTGTCCAGCGGACGAACAGCTCGCGATGTGGACGCGCGACGGGTTCCCGGTGGACTCCCGGGCCATCCGATCCGATCCGTGGCCGACGGCGGAACCGGCATGGACCTGAAGCAGACGGTTGCCACCGAGCTCCACTCGGCTCGGCAGCGGTCACTGTCGTTGCTCGAGCCGCTGTCGGACCACGACCTGCGGGCCCAGCACTCGCATCTCATGTCGCCGCTCGTGTGGGACCTCGCGCACGTGGGTCATTACGAAGAGCTGTGGTTGATCAGGAACCTGACGGGTGCTCCGCCGACGTGCGCGGAGTACGACGACATCTACGACGCGTTCAAGCACCCGAGGCGTGAACGGCCCTCACTGCCGATCCTCGGCCCGGCGGACGCACGAACCTTCGTCGCCGACGTGCGTGCACGTGCGCTCGACGTACTCGACCATGCGGAGCTCGACAGCGCGCTCCTCCGGAACGCGTTCGTCTACGGGATGGTCGTGCAACACGAGCATCAACACGACGAGACCATGCTGGCCACGGTCCAACTCCGCGACACCGCGTATCCGGTGGTCGAGGACCCGCAGCCGCACGGCCGGCCACTCGGGACTGCCGAGGTCTTCGTCGATGCGGGGCCGTTCGTCATGGGCACCGATCTCGAGCCGTGGGCGTACGACAACGAACGTCCCGCTCACGAGGTCGACCTCGATGCGTTCTGGATCGACACCGCGCCGGTCACCAACGCCGACTTCGCCGCCTTCGTTGCCGACGGTGGCTACGACCGGCGCGTCTGGTGGACCGACGGCGGGTGGGCCTGGCGGAGCGAGAGCGCGCTCGAGCACCCGCAGTTCTGGATGCGCGACGGCGCGGGCTGGTGGCTTCGAACCCGCCTGGGCGCGGTGGAAGTGTTGCCGGCCGACGAGCCGGTGCAGCACGTCTGCTGGTACGAAGCCGACGCGTATGCGCGGTGGGCCGGAAAGCGACTGCCGACCGAGACCGAATGGGAGAAGGCGGCGTCGTGGGACCCGGCGAGCGGCCGGAAGCGGCGCTACCCGTGGGGTGACGAGCCGCCGCGACCTGATCTCGCGAACCTCGGCCAGCGCCGGCTCGGACCCGATCCGGTGGGCTCACATCCGCTCGGCGTGAGCCCCTACGGCTGCCATCAGATGGTCGGCGACGTGTGGGAGTGGACGTCCAGCGACTTCGAGGCGTACCCGGGATTCGCGTCGTTCCCCTATCGGGAGTACTCCGAGGTGTTCTTCGGCTCGGACTTTAAGGTGTTGCGGGGTGGATCGTGGGCGACGCATCCACTCGCGATGCGTACGACGTTCCGGAACTGGGACTACCCCATCCGACGGCAGATCTTCGCGGGCTTCCGCTGTGCGCGGGACGCAGGGAGATGA
>CAZJSY010000162.1:0-1819 GCA_964548555.1 uncultured Burkholderiales bacterium | reverse complement strand
GGAGATGAGGTGGAGGTGTGGCCGGAGGCCGGGACGCCGTAGCCGAGGCGACCAATTGAGACGGGACGCGACGTGATGTGCAGGCACGTCGCGTATCTCGGACCCGAGACGGGGCTCAGCGCGTTGTTGCTCGATCCACCGCACGGGCTCGTCGAGCAGGCCGCGGCGCCGAAGCTGCAGACGAGCACCCCGACGAACCCGGACGGGTGGGGCGTCGCGTGGTACGGCGACCAGGACGTCGCACCGCAGCACCACCGCACCGCGGTACCGATCTGGGACGACACTCGCTTCGTCGCAGACCACAAAGGCGCGAGCGGACATGCCGTCGTCGCCGCGGTGCGGGCGGCGTCCCCCGGATCACACATCGACGCACGCAACAACGCGCCATTCGTTGCCGGACAGTGGATGTTCTCGTTGAACGGTTTCGTGGCCGGCTTCCGCGACGACGTGGGGGCAGCGTTGCGTGGTGCGCTCTCTTCCGTGCGTCGCGCTTCGCTGGAGGGCGACTCGGACTCGGAAGTGCTCCTGGCGCTCGTGCTGGAGCGGATGGAACGCGGCGACCGGCCCGACGCCGCGGTTGCCTCGGTCGCCGCTTCGGTGCAGGAGCGCGCAGGCGGCCGACTGAACCTCCTGCTCGCCGATCGTGACCACATCGTCGCCACCGCGCTCGGCAACTCCCTCTTCGTGCGCAGCCGCGCCGGCGCCACCACCGTCGCGTCGGAACCGCTCGATCGACGCGGCACATGGGAACCGGTCCCCGACGGCAGCCTCGTCACGGCGACCGCGGGATCTCACGAGCTCCGACCGCTCGGGACGTCGTAGCCCCCCTTTCGAAGGAGACCGATGGCGAAGCCCGCGACCACGACCGACGTGCGCGTCGACGTTCACCTCACATCCGAACAGTTGCGAACTGCCCTGCGCGACGACGTGATGCGCGGTCTGCGCACCGTCCCGAAGGACCTTCCGCCCAAATGGTTCTACGACCAGCGCGGCTCCGAGCTCTTCGACCGGATCACGAGACTCGCGGAGTACTACCCGACCCGTCGTGAGCGATCGATCCTGGTGTCGCGCGCCGACGACATCGTCGCGCTCAGCAAGGCCGACACGCTGGTCGAGCTCGGGTCGGGTACGTCGGAGAAGACCCGCCTGCTGCTCGACGCCCTGGCGCGCGGTGGGCAGCTCCGTCGCTTCGTGCCGTTCGACGTGAGCGAGTCGACCTTGCGTGCAGCAGCGGCCGCCGTAGCGACCGAATACGCCCCCGTCGCCGTGCACGCCGTCGTGGGTGACTTCGAGCGGCATCTGCACACGATCCCCCGCGAGGGTGCGCGTCTGATCGTGTTCCTGGGCGGAACCATCGGCAACCTCGCGCCGGAGAAGCGGCGTGTGTTCCTCCAGCAGGTGGTGGCCGGCATGGGTCCCCACGACGCGTTCCTCCTCGGCACCGACCTCGTGAAGAACGTCGACCGGCTCGTCGCCGCGTACGACGATGCGGCGGGCGTGACCGCCGAGTTCAACCGCAACGTCCTCCATGTCGTGAACCGCGAGCTCGGAGCGGACTTCGAGCCGGAGCGGTTCGAGCACGTTGCCCGGTGGGACACGCGGCAGGAATGGATCGAGATGCGCCTGCGCTCGAAGGTCGACCAGGTCGTCGACGTGCGCGATCTGGATCTGCGGGCCCGGTTCGTAGCGGGTGAGGAGATGCGCACCGAGATCAGTGCGAAGTTTCGTCCCGAAGGGGTTGCGACGGAGCTCGCGACCGCGGGTCTCGAGCTGCGCCACTGGTGGACCGACCCGTACGGCGACTTCGCGCTCTCGCTCT
>CAZJSY010000161.1:0-7900 GCA_964548555.1 uncultured Burkholderiales bacterium | reverse complement strand
CCCACCGACGAGTGGGTCTCCGAGGTCACCGAGTTCGACACGCTCGACGACCTGCGCGCCGACCTCCGTCGCCGGATGGAGCTCGTCGGGAAGGTGCAGGCCCGCATGGCCGTCCGAGAGAAGGTGCTCGAGGCGGTCGCCGACAAGATCGACATCGACGTCCCCGACGTGCTGGTGCAGGACGAGATGGAGCGCCGGCTCCACGACTTCATGCACCGGCTCGAGCACCAGGGCGCCACGATCGGCCAGTACCTCGAGGCCACCGGCCAGGCCCAGGAGGTCTTCGTCGCCGGGGTCCGTGAAGGCTCGATCCAGGCGGTCAAGGCCGACCTCGCCCTCCGTGCCGTCGTGGCCCAGGAAGGCATCGAGGCGACCGACGAGGAGCTCGCTACCGAGATCGCCCGACTGGCGGAGCAGATGGGCGAGAAGCCCGACAAGGTTCGCCGCGATCTCGACCGCAGGGGCGCCTTGGAGGCACTACGCTCGGAGATCACCCGAGGAAAGGCCTTGCAGTTCCTCATCGACCACGCCGTTGCGGTCGATGAGAGCGGCGATCCGCTGGACCTGACCCTGCCCGAAACGTCACCCGGTGACCCGGCCACCGCCGGCGGCGCACCCGGCGACGACGAAGCCTCCGAACCTCGAGCACACGAACACGAAGACCACGAGCATTGAGCCCACGAGGAGCCCCAGGCGTGAGCCAACCGATCCGTAACTACTTGGTTCCCACCGTCATCGAACAGACCAACCGCGGCGAGCGCGCGTTCGACATCTACTCCCGCCTCCTCAAGGAGCGGATCATCTTCCTCGGCACGCCGATCGACGACACCGTGTCGAACCTGATGATCGCCCAGCTGCTGCACCTCGAGAGCGAAGACCCCGACAAGGACATCTCGATCTACATCAACTCGCCCGGCGGCGAGATCACGGGGCTCTTCGCGATCTACGACACGATGCAGTACATCAAGCCCGACGTGCAGACGATCTGCGTCGGTCAGGCCGCATCGGCCGCGGCGGTGCTGTTGGCCGCGGGCACGCAGGGCAAGCGCTACGCCCTCCCTCACGCCCGCGTCCTGATCCACCAGCCGCACGGTGGCGCATCCGGTCAGGCGGTCGACATCGAGATCCAGGCCAAGGAGATCGCCCGCATGCGCCAGACGCTCGACGAGCTGCTGGCCCACCACACCGGGCAGCCCACTGAGCGGGTACGCAAGGACACCGACCGCGACTTCATCATGAGCGCGCTCGAGGCCAAGGAGTACGGGATGATCGACGAGGTCATCTCGAACCGTGAGCTTGCATCCGTGCCGGTACCGGCCGGCGTGAGCTGAGCGGGACCAAGGTCGGACCTCAGGCTGCCGGGGGAGGCATCCGTGGCGAAGTTCGGTGACGGGGGCGACCTGCTGAAGTGCTCCTTCTGCGGGAAGAGCCAGAAGCAGGTCAAGAAGCTCATCGCTGGTCCGGGTGTCTACATCTGCGACGAGTGCATCGATCTCTGCAACGAGATCATCGAGGAAGAGCTGTCGCAGAGCACCGAGGTCCGCTTCGACGACCTCCCGAAGCCTCGCGAGATCTACGACTACCTGAACGACTACGTCATCGGGCAGGAGCAGGCGAAGAAGATCCTGTCGGTCGCCGTCTACAACCACTACAAGCGCGTCCAGGCCGGCGCATACGGCGACCCCGACGTCGAGCTGCAGAAGTCGAACATCTTGCTCATCGGCCCCACCGGGTGCGGCAAGACCCTGCTCGCCCAGACGCTCGCCCGCCTGTTGAAGGTGCCGTTCGCGATCGCGGACGCGACCGCGCTCACCGAGGCCGGCTACGTCGGTGAAGACGTCGAGAACATCCTCCTCAAGCTGATCCAGGCGGCCGACTACGACGTCAAGAAGGCCGAGACCGGCATCATCTACATCGACGAGATCGACAAGATCGCCCGCAAGGCCGAGAACCCGTCGATCACGCGCGACGTGTCGGGCGAGGGTGTGCAGCAGGCGCTGCTCAAGATCCTCGAGGGCACGACGGCGTCGGTTCCCCCGCAGGGCGGGCGCAAGCACCCGCACCAGGAGTTCATCCAGATCGACACCACCAACATCCTGTTCATCTGTGGTGGTGCGTTCGCCGGGATCGACAAGATCATCGAGAGCCGGGTGGGCAACCGCGGCGTCGGCTTCGGCGCCGACATCCGCCGCTCGGAGGAGAAGGACCTCGGCGCGATCCTCACATCGGTGCTGCCGGAGGACCTCCTCAAGTTCGGGTTGATCCCCGAGTTCGTCGGCCGCCTCCCGGTCATCGGTGCGGTACACAACCTCGACAAGGAAGCCCTCATCCGCATCCTCGTCGAGCCGAAGAACGCGCTGCTGAAGCAGTACCAGAAGTTCTTCCAGTTCGACAACGTCGAGCTCGACTTCTCCGACGACGCGCTCGACGCCGTCGGCGACGAAGCCCTCAAGCGCGGTACCGGCGCGCGTGGCCTCCGAGCGATCCTCGAAGAGGTGTTGCTCGAGGTGATGTACGACCTGCCGAGTCGGTCCGACGTCACGAAGTGCGTCATCGACCGCAACGTCGTGCTCGACCGGGTCACCCCGACGCTCATCACCGAGGACGAGTCCGAGCGCAGCCGCCGGAGCGCGTAACTCCACGCGTTCTGGCGTCGTTCGGAGCCCCGTACCGTCGGCGAACGACGCCGAAGTGAGGTGGGGGCCCGCCGGCGACGGCCGGTAGCCTGAGGGGATGGCCGCAACTCCTCCGGACAAGCCGACGCTCGACGGGCTCGAAGCGAAATGGAGCGCGCGCTGGGAGGCCGACGGCACCTACCGCTTCGACCGCACGAAGCCCCGCGACCGGGTCTACGCGATCGACACGCCGCCGCCCACGGTGAGCGGGTCATTGCACGTCGGGCACGTGTTCTCGTACACCCACACCGACACCGTCGCCCGCTACCGGCGGATGCGGGGATTCGACGTCTTCTACCCGATGGGGTGGGACGACAACGGCGTTCCCACGGAGCGTCGCGTCCAGAACTACTACGGAGTCCGTTGCGACCCGACGCTGCCGTACGACCCCGACTTCACGCCCCCGGAGAAGCCGGGGAAGCACGAGATCCCGATCTCGCGACAGAACTTCGTCGAGCTGTGCGAGCGGCTGGTCGAGGAGGACGAGCGCAAGTTCGAGGAGCTCTGGCGCGCGCTCGGCCTGTCGGTCGACTGGTCGACGACCTACACCACCATCGGCACGGCGGCCCGGCGGGTGTCGCAGCGGGCGTTCCTGCGCAACCTCGCCCGGGGTGAGGCGTACCAGGCCGAGGCTCCCACACTGTGGGACGTCGACTTCCAGACCGCGGTGTCGCAGGCCGAGCTCGAAGACAAGGAGGTCCCGGGCGCGTATTACGCGGTCAGGTTCCACGGCACCGACGGCAACGACGACATCGTCATCGAGACGACGCGGCCCGAGCTGATCCCGGCGTGTGTCGCGCTCGTCGCTCACCCCGACGACGAGCGATACCGCGACCGGTTCGGTCACGACGTGCTCACACCGTTGTTCGGCGTGCGCGTCCCGGTCCTCGCCCACGCCCTGGCCGATCCCGAGAAGGGTTCCGGCATCGCGATGATCTGCACGTTCGGCGACACCACCGACGTCGTGTGGTGGCGCGAGCTGCAGCTGCCCACGCGCAACGTCGTCGGCCGCGACGGGCGGCTGCTCACCGAACCGCCGGACTGGCCCGCTGCGGCGCCGGAGGCGCGCGACCGGTACGCCGAGCTCGCGGGCAAGACTTCGAAGCAGGCGCAGACACGGATCGTCGAGATGCTGCGCGAATCCGGTGAGCTCGTGGGTGATCCGAAGCCGATCGTGCACCCGGTGAAGTTCTACGAGCGCAACAGCGGTGGTCGACCGCTCGAGATCGTCACGTCGCGCCAGTGGTACATCCGCAACGGAGGTCGCGATCCCGAGTTGCGCGAGCAGTTCCTCCAACGCGGTCGTGAGCTGCGCTGGCACCCGCCGCACATGCGCTCGCGTTACGAGAGTTGGGTCGAAGGCCTCACGAGTGACTGGCTCATCAGCCGGCAACGGTTCTTCGGTGTGCCGTTCCCGGTGTGGTACCCCCTCGACGAGAACGGCGTGCCCGATCACGAACATCCCATCGTCGCGCCGGAAAGCGATCTGCCGGTCGACCCGTCGAGTGACGCGCCGCCGGGCTTCGCGGAAGAGGAGCGGGGGAAGCCGAACGGTTTCGTGGGCGATCCCGACGTCATGGACACCTGGGCGACATCGTCGCTCACCCCCGAGATCGCGACCGGTTGGGAAGACGACCCCGACCTGTTCTCGCGCACGTTCCCGATGGACCTGCGTCCGCAGGCCTTCGAGATCATCCGCACCTGGCTCTTCTCCACCGTCGTGCGTGCCCACTACGAGTTCGGCACGCTGCCGTGGACCGATGCGGCCATCTCCGGATGGGTCCTCGACCCCGACCGCAAGAAGATGTCGAAGTCGCGCGGCAACGTCGTGACCCCGATGGAGCCGATCCAGCGGTTCGGTGCCGACGCGATGCGCTACTGGGCGGCGAGCGGTCGACCCGGTGTCGATACCGCGGTCGACGAAGGTCAGATGAAGGTCGGTCGTCGCCTCGCGATCAAGATCCTGAACGCGTCGAAGTTCACGCTCGGCGTGAGTGGCGGCCGCATCGGTGCGGCGGAGGTCACCGAGCCGCTCGACCGCGCGATGCTCACGCAACTCGCGCGACTCGTCGCCGACGCGACCGCCGCGTTCGACGACTACGACTACGCCCGGGCGCTCGAGCGCACCGAGCGGTTCTTCTGGCGCTTCTGCGACGATTACCTGGAGCTCGTGAAGGGTCGGGCCTACGGCGGCGCGGACCAGCGGGCGGTCGACAGCGCGCAAGAAGCGCTCGCGACCGGACTCTCGGTCCTGCAGCGTCTCTTCGCCCCCCATCTTCCGTTCGTCACCGAGGAGGTGTGGTCGTGGTGGCAGGAGGGTTCCATCCATCGGGCCGAGTGGCCGACGCTCGAGGGATTGGGTGACGCGGCGCGCGCCGCTGATCCGCTCGTGTTCGATGTCGCGAGCGACGTGCTCGGCGCGGTGCGAAAGGCGAAGTCCGATCAGCGACGGTCGCTCCGTACACGGGTGACGCGGCTGGTCGTCCGCGACACGGAGCCGCGTCTACGGGCGCTCGAGGCGGCAGTGGGCGACGTCAAGGAAGCCGGCAACATCGCGGAGCTGATCACCGAGCCGGCCGGCGAGCTCACCGTCGAGGTGGAGCTCGAGGCCGCCGAGGAGCAATGAACCAGCAATCGCGCGTGCGTGACGCGTTCGCGTGGCTCGACGCGCACGTGAACCTCGAGACGGGAGCGGGGCCGAGTCGCCGTCGCATCGAGCACCCGACGCTCGAGCGCATCGAGACTCTCGTCGAGATGCTCGGCTCGCCGCAGCTCGCGTACCCCGCGGTCCACCTCACCGGCACCAACGGCAAGACATCGGCGACGCGCATGACGTCGGAGCTCCTCGCGACCGTGGGCCTGTCAGTGGGCAGCTACACGAGCCCGCATCTGGAGCGGGTGAACGAGCGGATCACATGGAACGGCCGTCCGATCTCCGACGAGGAGCTCGTCGCGATCCTCGATCTGCTCGCCGCGATCGAGCCGGCGGTCGGCGACCGGCCGACCTGGTTCGAGCTCGTGACCGCGGCGGCGCTGCATTGGTTCGCCGATGTGGCCGTCGACGTCGCAGTCGTCGAGGTGGGCGTGGGCGGCACATGGGACGCGACCAACGTCGTCGACGGAAAGGTCGCGGCCGTCACCAACGTGAGCATCGACCACGTCGAGTACCTCGGGCCCACGCGCGAGGAGATCGCGCGCGAGAAGGCCGGCATCGTCAAGCCCGGCGCGACGCTCGTGCTCGGCGAGACCGATCCGGACTTGCGTCCGATCTTCCTCGATCGCGGCGCGGAGCGTGTACTCGTTCGCGACGTCGACTTCGGCCTGCGCGACGAGCGCCTCGCACACGGCGGCCGGCTGGTCCACCTCTTCACACCCGGCGGCGACTATCCCGACGTGTTCCTGCCGTTGCACGGCGCTCATCAATCGCACAATGCCGCGATTGCGTTGGCCGGGGCCGAGGCGTTCCTGGGCACGCCGTTGCATGCCGACCGGGTGGGAGAGGCGTTCGCGAACGTTCGATCTCCCGGGCGACTCGAAGTGGTCCGTCACGAACCGTTGGTCGTGTTGGACGGCGCCCACAACGTCGCCGGTGCGCACGCGTTGCGCGCCGCGCTGGCCGAGGAATTCGCGAACGGGCCCCGCACACTCGTGGTGGGCCTGCTGCGTGAGAAGGAACCGCACGAGATGCTGGAGGCGCTCGGTGCGCTCGAGGCCGCGCGCCTCGTGTGCTGCCGTCCGCCAACGTCGCGAGGGCTCGATCCGGCCCGCCTCGCGGACGCGGCCGCGGAGCTCGGGGTGGCGTCCGAGATCATCGACGTGGTGGAGCCGGTCGACGAGGCGGTGGAGCTCGCGCTCGAGGTCACTGCGCCCGACGGCCAGGTGGTCGTGGCGGGTTCGCTGTACGTCGTCGGCGCGGCTCGCCGAACGCTGGTCCACGACTGAACCACCATCGATCGACGACGGTTCCACGGGTCGGCGCGAGTCAGGACCCGCGCGGGGCGCGAACTAGCCTCCGGCGCCTATGACTGATCGGACCCTCTTCATCTGCAAGCCCGACGCCGTCGAGCGCGGCCTCGTCGGCGAGATCGTCGGTCGCATCGAGCGCAAGGGGTTGCGGCTCGTCGCAGCCGAGCTGCGCACCATCGACGAGGTCACCGCGGGTAGGCACTACGAAGAGCACCGGGGCAAGGCCTTCTACGGCGACCTCGTCGCGTTCATCACCCGGGGCCCCGCGTTGTTGATGGTGGTGGAGGGGCCCGACGCCTACAAGGTCGTCCGCACCCTGATGGGCACCACCAATCCCCGAGAGGCCGCCCCCGGCACCATCCGGGGCGACCTGGCGATCGAGCTCACCGAGAACCTGGTCCACGGATCCGATTCGCCCGAATCGGCACAACGGGAGATCTCGATCTTCTTCCCGGACCTCGCCTGACGCGTCCGGGAAGGCGCAAGGAGCCAAAGGCGCGGCTTGTCCGAGGGCGGGGCACCCCTTACGCTTGTGTGCTCCGCACGCCCCGATCCACCCCTGCGACGGGCGAGGCTCGCCGCGGGGTCCTCCTTGCCCGCGGCAAGCGTGCTTGCCGGCGGGGACCGCGCCCACGGAGGCAGTCCCGTGACCGAACCCTGGTACTCGTCGATCGTAGGTCGCGACATGGCGGTCGACCTCGGGACCGCGAACACCTTGGTGTACGTGCGCGGCCGTGGCATCGTCCTCGACGAGCCGTCGGTCGTCGCGATCAATGTCAAGGACGGGCGGCCGCTCGCCGTCGGTCTCGAGGCCAAGCGGATGATCGGGCGCACGCCCGGTCACATCCAGGCCATCCGACCGCTGAAGGACGGCGTCATCGCCGATTTCGACATCTGCGAGAAGATGCTGCGCTACTTCATCCAGCGGGTGCACCAGCGGCGCTGGGCGAAGCCGCGCATGGTCATCTGCGTGCCGTCGGGCATCACGGGCGTCGAACAGCGCGCCGTGCAGGAGGCCGCCGAGTACGCCGGCGCGCGCAAACCGGCGTTCATCATCGAGGAGCCGATGGCCGCGGCGATCGGCGCGGGCCTGCCCGTGCACGAGCCGACCGGCAACATGGTCGTCGACATCGGCGGCGGCACCACCGAGGTCGCCGTGATCTCGCTGGGCGGCATCGTCGCGAGCGAGTCCATCCGCATCGGCGGCGACGAGCTCGACGAGGCGATCATCAACTTCGTGAAGAAGGAGTACTCGCTCG
>CAZJSY010000160.1:0-7967 GCA_964548555.1 uncultured Burkholderiales bacterium | reverse complement strand
AGGTGCTCGCGTTCGGCCACGAACCCGTCGATGCGGGCCTCGAACAGATCCGCGATACCGGCCGCCTCGAGCACTGCCTGACAGTTTGTGCTCGAGGAGACGACGGCGCGTCGCAAACCGGCATCGCGCACTGCGTACAGGTAGCGGATCGATCCTTCATACGCTTCGACACCCTGCTCGCGGATCAAGCGCAAGACGATCTCGTTCTTGCGGTTTCCCAGCCCTTGCACCGTCTCGGCGTCGGGCGGGTCATCGGGCGTGCCCTCGGGCAGATCGATGTTCCGGGATCGGAGGAACGCGCGCGTACCGTCGGCGCGTGGCTTCCCGTCGACGTACTGGTCGTAGTCACTGACCTCGTCGAACGGCACGAATGGTTCTCCGAGCCGTTGCGCCCGTTCGCGCAGGTAACCGTCGAACATCTCTTTCCACGCCGCGGCATGGATCTTCGCGGTGTCGGTCAGCACACCGTCGAGGTCGAAGAGACACGCGCGCACGACATCCGGCAGGCCCAGCACGGCACGATGCTAAGTGACGTCAGCCGGCGGACGCGCCGATCTGCGCCTTTGACGGTTGCTCGATCGGGAGCCACACCTTGAATCGGGTCTCACCCGGCTTCGACTCGACTCGGATGTCGCCGTGGTGGCGCTTCACGACGATGCGGTAGCTGATGTCGAGGCCGAGCCCCGTGCCGCGGCCGACGTCTTTGGTCGTGAAGAACGGCTCGAAGATGCGTCGCTGGAGCTCGGGGGGTATCCCAGGGCCGGTATCGCCGATCTCCACCAGCACACAGTCGCGGTCCCGGCTCGTACGAATCGTCAGGGTGCCGGTTCCGTCCATCGCGTCGATCGCGTTGTGAATGATGTTCGTCCACACCTGATTCAACTCGCCGCCCTGGGCACAGAGCTTCGGGAGGCTCCGGTCGTACTCGCGAACGACCGTCACGCCCTTCTTGAGCTTGTGCTTCAAGATGACGAGGGTGCTCTCGAGCCCGTCGTGCACGTCGATGTATTCGAACGGTCCCTTGTCGAGATGGCTGTAGTCCTTCATGGCGCCCACGAGCTCGGAGATGCGGGCCGCCGAGCTGCGGATCTCGCCGACGAGACTCTCGATGTCGAGGCCTGCCGCGATCCATCGGATGGCGTAGGGCGCGGCATTGCCCGTGCACGCGACGAGGCGATCCAGCCAGTCGTCGTCGATGCCCGCCGACGCGAGGATCGGCGCAAGCTCCCACGGGCCGTCGACGCCGACGTCCTCGAGGCGCTCCGCGAGCGCGTCCTCCCGGTCACCCGCTTCCAAGGTGGAGAGGCTGGGAGCAGAACGCGAGTGCTCGACCGCTTCGCCGAACAGGGCGAGGAGCTTCCTGAGCTTGTCCTCGCTCACCTTCGGCGCGAGGTCGATCATCGCGCCGCGGCCTTCCTGCAGCCGGCCGCTGAGAGCCTCTGCGGCTCGCACCTCCGCGGTGGCCGGGTTGTTGAGCTCGTGGGCCAGGCCGGCCGAGAGCGCACCGAGCGCCATCAACTTGTCGCGCTGGTTGAGCATCGCTTCCGTGTTCGTGAACCCGAGGAACATTCCCTCGAGCAGGTGCACGGCCATCGGGAACCAGGTCTTCAGGAGATATGTGAAGTCGTCGACGCGAAGCCTGAACAACCGCGCGTGTGTCAGTGCACGAAGGTCGGACGCGTAGGTCTGCTCACCTGACGACGCGATGAACGCACGCATCGCGCCTGCATAGGCACCCGGATCCCGAGCGGTCGTCAGGACCACCTCGGCACCGTCCAGGTGTTTGATCAACTGGATCTCGCCCTCGAGCAACACGTAGAAGAACTCGGCTTCGGCGCCCTCCTCGTAGATGTTCGCTCCGGCGTCGTAGTTCTGTACGGTGCCGTGCTCGACCAGCCAGTCCAACTGCTCGTCGGACAGGCTCTCGAACAGGAAGGTCCGGCGCAGCTCTTCCTTCAGCTCTGACGGTGTGGTGCTCACAGCAGCTCCAGGTAGCGGTGGACGAACGTGACCGCCATCGCGCCCTCGCCCACCGCGGACGCGACACGCTTGACCGATTGATTGCGGACGTCGCCGGCGGCGAACACCCCTGGCACGCTCGTCTCGAGGAAGTACGGCTGGCGTTCACGCGTCCAGTCGGGCGGCAGCTGCCCGTCGACGACCAGGTCCGGCCCCGTGAGCACGAAACCCTTGTCGTCGCGCAACACCTCCTTCCCGAGCCAGTCGGTGCAGGGGGCAGCGCCGATGAAGATGAACAGCCAGGGGGTTTCGACTTCCTCCTCGACGCCGCTCTCACGGTCCGCGAGCCGGAGCCGCTCCAGGTGACCGTCGCCGCTCGCGCCCATCACCTCGCTGTTGGTCCGCACGCGCACGTTCGGCAGCGCAGCGATCTGTTGGATGAGGTAGTGCGACATGGAGCGGTCGAGGCTGGGCCCGCGCACCACGATCGTGACGCTGCGGGCCTTGCGGGCAAGGAACACCGCGGCCTGTCCCGCCGAGTTCGCGCCGCCGACGATATAGACGTCTTCGTCGGCACACGCCTGTGCATCAGTGGTCGTCGCGCCGTAGTAGACGCCGGCGCCGGTCAACGCCTCGACCCCGGGCGCGTCCAACTTCCGGTAGGCGACGCCCGTCGTCAGCAGCACGGTGTGCGCGGAGAGCTCGTCACCGTTGGCGAGGCGTACCACCCGGGCCGAGCCGCAGACGTCCAGGTTCGACACTTCGGAGGTGAGCAACATCTCGGCGCCGAAGCGACGCGCCTGGGTCGCCGCGCGGCGGGCAAGGTCGCCGCCCGCGACGCCGGACGGGAACCCGAGATAGTTCTCGATGCGCGAGCTCTGCCCGGCCTGGCCTCCGACCGCCTCGCGTTCGACGAGCACCGTGCGCAGCCCCTCCGACGCCCCGTAGACCGCGGCCCCCAGGCCGGCCGGCCCGCCGCCGATCACGATGAGGTCGTAGAAGGGCAGCGAGGGTCGGGACGTGAGTCCGAGCGCCTCCGCGACGTCGACCGTCGAGGGTGCGATCAAGGTCTGCCCGGAGTCGGTGATCACGAGCGGTAGGTGCTCGGCGTCACCGCCTTCGGCCGCGAGCAGCCGCTCCGCCTCCGCATCACGGTCGAGCTCGAGCCACTTGAACGGCACCTGGTTGCGAGTGAGGAAATCCTTCACCGCGTGAGAAGGGGCCGACCATCGGTGACCGACGAGCCGCACGCGCTCGTCCGACTTGATCCGATCGTGCATCTTCCAGTCCTCGAGCAGGTCGTCGAGGACCGGGTACAGCTTCTCCTGCGGCGGGTCCCAGGGCTTCAGCAAGTAGTAATGCACGTCGGCGCGATTGATGGCCGCGATGGCGGCGTCGGTGTCCGCATACGCGGTCAACAGCACGCGGCGCGCCTTGGGATAGAAGCGCCGGGCCTGCTCGAGGAACTCGACACCGGTCATCGCGGGCATGCGGTGGTCGGCCAGCAGCAACGCGACCTGCTCGTCGCGCAGCTTCATCTCCTTGACCGCTTCGAGCGCGGCCGGCCCGGACTCGGCACGGCGAATCCGGTACTCCTCGCCGTAGTGCTGACGCAGATCGCGCGCGAGCGAGCGCGACACCTCGGGATCGTCGTCGACCGTCAACAGGATCGGTAGCGGCATCGCTGTCATTGTCGCACCGAGGTGCAAACGGCCAATCGCTGTCGGTTACCTGTCGGCGCGTGCGAGACGTCTCCGAATTGGCCCGCCCCGGCGACGTGCCGCGCTGGCATGATCGCGATGGAAGCCGCGTCATGTGGTCAAGAACCATGACGAGGTCGCGCGTGGACGATTCGGAGGAGAGCCCAATGCCGACTGGCGCACGACCTGCCGGAGGGCCTGCACGCGCGCTCGCCGACGGCAACGAGATGCCGATGCTCGGCCTCGGCGTGTGGCAGGTGCCCGACGGGCCGGAGTGCGTGAACGCGGTGCGGTGGGCCCTCGAGGCGGGCTACCGCCACGTCGACACGGCGCAGGCGTACGGCAACGAGAGCAGCGTCGGACGGGCGTTGCGCGAGAGCGGCGTACCGCGTGACGAGGTGTTCGTCACCACGAAGTTCTATCCCGGTCACTCCGACCCGGCCGCCGAAGCCGAGCAGAGCCTGGCTCGCCTCGGCACCGAGTGGGTCGACCTGTATCTCGTCCACTGGCCGCAAGGTGGTCCGACGTGGGCGTGGCCGGGCATGGAACACGCGCTCGAGCGGGGCTACGCGCGTTCGATCGGAGTCTCGAACTTCGGAGTCGCCGAGCTGGACGAAGTCATGGCGGTCGCGCGAGTCGCACCGGTGGTCGATCAGGTGCAGTTCAGTCCGTTCGAGTACCGCCGCAAGCTCCTGCACTCGTGCGCGGAACGCGGTGTCGCGCTCGAGGCGTACAGCCCGCTGGGAACCGGCCGGCACCTCTCGCACCGCACGGTGAAGGAGGTTGCGCGCCGCGTCGGACGCACACCGGCGCAGGTGCTCCTGCGGTGGTGCCTGCAGCATGGCGTCCCTGCCATCACGAAGTCGACGCACCGCGCGCGCATCGAGGAGAACTTTGCGGTGTTCGACTTCGCGTTGTCGGCCGAGGACATGGCGCGGCTGGACGCACTGGACGAGTCCGGCGACACCGGTGAGGCAGTGGAGTATCCATGGTGGTGAGTCCCGCCGGTAGATCGGGCGGGTCCGGCGAGCCCGGGTGGGAGGGCGACATGAAGCACGTGATCGAGCATCGTTCGAATTCGGCGAAGACCCCACCGCCCAACGACCGCCCGCCCCCGCCGGCGCCGCCGCGGCCACCGGCGTGGCGGGTGGTGGCGTTGCTCCTCGGCATCGTCCTCACCGCGGCATTGCTGTTCGCTCCCAGCATGACGAAGAGCAGCACGCCTACCGACAAGCTCAACTACACGGCGTTCGTGAACGCGATCACGGCGAATCAGGTGAAGACCGCGACCATCGATCCGAACGGAAAGGTCTCGGGACAGCTCACCAACGGACACAAGTACACGTCGCAGATTCCCACCGTCCTTCGCGACAGCTCACTCACGACACTGCTCAACCAGCATCACGTGCAGATCACCGGCAAGGGGCCGGCCGGCACCTCAGCGCTGTCGATCCTGCTCAGCTTCCTGCCGCTCCTGTTCTTCATCGGGGTGTTCGTGTGGCTCGGTCGTCGCGCGCGCCGGCAGATCCAGGGCGGGATCATGGGCTTCGGCGGCTCCAAGGCCCGGCTCTACGACGAAGAGCGGCCGAAGACCCGCTTCGCCGACGTCGCCGGCTACGAGGGGGCGAAGGCCGAGGTTCAGGAGGTCGTCGACTTCTTGAAGCGTCCCGAGCGTTACCAGCGTGCGGGAGCGGTCGGTCCGAAAGGCGTGTTGATGGTCGGGCCGCCGGGAACGGGCAAGACGCTCATGGCGCGCGCGGTCGCCGGAGAGGCGGAGGTGCCGTTCCTCGCG
Organism: uncultured Burkholderiales bacterium; assembly: GCA_964548555.1. Classification (GTDB taxonomy): domain Bacteria; phylum Actinomycetota; class Acidimicrobiia; order IMCC26256; family JAMXLJ01; genus JAMXLJ01. The sequence continues at coordinate 2,516 of CAZJSY010000160.1, read as the reverse complement.
CTCACCGGATCGAGCTTCGTCGAGCTGTTCGTCGGGGTCGGCGCCTCGCGCGTGCGCGATCTGTTCGCGGACGCGCGCAAGCGCGCGCCGTCGATCATCTTCATCGACGAGATCGACGCGATCGGCGGACGGCGTGGCGCGTCGCTGGTCTCCAACGACGAACGGGAGCAGACCCTGAACCAGCTGCTCGCCGAGATGGACGGCTTCGATCCCGCGACCGGTGTCGTGGTCATCGCGGCGACCAACCGGGTCGAGACTCTGGATCCGGCGCTGTTGCGCCCCGGACGCTTCGACCGGACCGTCGAGATTCCGCTGCCGAATCAACGCGAACGTGCTGCGATCCTGCGCGTCCACGCGCGCGACAAGAAGCTCGCCGGCGACGTCGACCTCGACGTCGTCGCCCGTGGTACACCGGGATTCTCGGGCGCCGATCTCGCGAACCTTGTGAACGAAGCGGCGATCAACGCGGTCCGCGGCGGTCGCGACACGATCACCGCGGAAGACTTCGACAATGCGCGTGACCGGCTGCTGCTCGGACGGCGCGACGTGATGAACGCGCTGCTTCCGGAAGAGAAGCACTCGGTCGCGGTGCACGAATCGGGTCACGCGGTCGTTGCGGTGCTCTCGCCTCACGCCGATCCGGTGCAGAAGGTCACCATCCTGCCGGCAGGCCAGGCACTGGGCGTCACCCAACAGCTCCCCGAGGTCGAACGGCACCTCTATCCCGAGAGCTATCTGCGCGACACGCTCGCAGTGCAGTTGGGCGGTCGGGCCGCGGAGGTGCTCGTGCTCGGCGAGGCGTCGAGCGGTGCGGCGAGCGACCTCGCGAACGCGACCCAACTGGCCACGAAGATGGTGCGCGACTGGGGACTCTCCGAACGGTTGGGGCCGATCGGCTTCTCCGACAGCCAGCCGAGCGGCTTTCGTCCCGACGGTTTCGCCGGGCCGCCCTACGCCCAGGCGACGCAGCAGGTCATCGACGAGGAGGTCGCGCGCCTGCTGCGCGAGGCGGAGGCGACCGCAACCGAGCTGTTGCGCTCGCACCGGCGGCAGTTCGACGCAGTGGTCGACGCGCTGCTCGAGCACGAGACGGTCGACGGTGCCGTGGTGCGCGCGCTCGTCGAGGGCGGCCGTGATGTTCACGGCGATGCGGCCGCTCCACCTCCGCCGGTCGCCGCCGGAACACCCGGAAACAGGGCGCCGTAGGATCGCGCGCGCCGTACGCGCGTCCCGCCGTACGTCGCGCCTAGTCGGATTGCTGCGGCCGAGGCACCCGCACTTCGGCTTGTGAAGGTTTCGGGCCCCGGTGGGGCGGGCGGACCCGGCGCCCGCGTTCGTCGAGCTCCGCGAGCTTCCAACTGTCGACCGCGCCCTCTGCCGCGGTCCACTCCGGGAGCGGGATCAGCAGCTCTTCGGAGAGGGCCACCACATACGGCTCGTAACTCGCGCGCAGCTTGGCCAGACGAGGGAGCGCGTCGTCGGGGAGCTCCCAACCGATGTCGCCGAGCCGTGCTCGCAGGCGCCCGACGCCGTCGTCGTCGAGGCGCGCCCTTTCGGTGTGCGGTCGCGCGTAGAGCGCCTGAGCGAGGTCGACGGCGGCGTGCCGGCACATCGCGTAGGTGAGACGCGCCTGGCGGCGCGGCCCGTCGTCGCGTCGCACGAGCAACAGGCAGCACGCGTCGAGCACGACGGTCAATCCGGCGAGCCACGACTGATTGTCGTGATGTGACCGGTAGTAACCGAGTGTGGGGAACGACAGCAGGTTCTCCAGCAGGTCGGCGCTCCAACCCTCCCACGCGGCGAGGAACGGCTCGAGCTCGCCCGCGCCGCCCGCGGCGTTGCGCGCGAGCAGCTCCGCCGCACTCGGTGGTGATCCCGCCCGGGCGTCGAGCTGTGAGATGTAGATCTCGCGGCGTGAGAATGCCTGATAAAGGGTTGGTAGGTACGAGATGATCAGCGCGAGGAATGCGAATCCCGTTCCGCCGGTGGCCACGATGAGCCCCCGCCCCCTCGGGCGGCGTGAGACGGTGTCGCCGAAGCCGAGCGTGAAGAACGTCGACGCCGACGCGTACAGCGACGTCCCGAACGACGTGCCGTGGCTGCCCGTCAACGGCGTTGCGAAGGCGAAGATCGCCATGGCGAAGCCGACGATGAGCAGCACGGCCCAGCATGCGATCAGCAGCAGCAGCGACGCGGGGCCGTAATAGCTCAACGCGGCTTCACGCCGGCGCGGATTGCGAATCCGACGGGCGAGTGCGCGATATGCGATCCAACTCCCGCGGGTCACGATCGCGGTGATGCGCAACCGGCGCGAGACGCGCCGGGGGAGCACCACCGTCTCGAACGCGTCGAAGACGACGCTCGCCACGATGATGAGGCCGGCGGTGCCGACGAGAGCGATCACGACTCACCTCGACGCGTACGTCGACACTTGCACCGCTGCCGGCGCAGGTAAACGCCCGGGGCCCCGGCCGGTTCTAGGGGAGTGGGAGCGGCGGCAGCCCCGGCAGCGGGAG
>CAZJSY010000159.1:0-8060 GCA_964548555.1 uncultured Burkholderiales bacterium | reverse complement strand
TCCGCTCGAGGGTGAGGTCGAGCTCAAGCTCGACCCTGCGGCTCAGGGGGAACTCCATCGGATACCAGCCCTTGACACCGAACTGGTAGCGGTCAATCGTCCCGGTGGCATGGATCTGCCGGATGTCGGCGCCGTGCGTGTGCACGTGCGCGGCCAGCTCCACCGGACGGGTCACACCGTGAATGGTCAGCGGTCCGCCGACGCGGAACTCATCCTGACCCCGCTGCTCGATCCGCTCGGCGCGAAACTCGATCTCCGGGAAACGCTTGACGTCGAGAAAGTCGCGGCTGCGGAGATGCTTGTCGCGAAGCTCGACCCCCCGTCGTCCGCCAGCCGACCACGTCCCCGACGACGTGTCGATGCTCGCCGCCTGGATCGTGACCCGGGGCGGCGTGACGTCCTCAGCTTCGTTGCTGGAGCGCTGCGCCTCCAGCGTGAACTCGTCCACGGTGAACTCGGTGAACTGGCCGCGAACAGGGATCAACCCCCACAGTTTGTGGGACGTGAATCCAACACGCGACTCACGCGGGACGCAGCGCCACCAGCCCGCGTCGACACTCGCGCCAGGGATACGAACGGTCGCGGTCGCGGCCTGGCCTGCCATTTCTGGTCCTCCCCTGCTGATGCTCTTGATTGGTTCGCTGGCGGTGCCCATCGTTGTCCGTCCCTTCATCGGTGTTGACTTTACAGAGATGACTTCTTGTCGATGACTTTACGCCGATGAATTTGTTTGTCAAGATGCCCGCATGACTTCTGAGACCCCCGCCGACCGCCGGACCACGCGCTCTCCCCGCACCGGGCGACGACCGGGCCCCGACACAGGCACCCGCGCAGCGATCATCGAGGCCGCCGGCAAGCTGTTTCTCGAGCGCGGCTACGAGGAGACCTCGCTGCGGGCGATCGGCGCCGCGGCCAACGTCGACGCCGCGCTGGTGACGCATTTCTTCGGCAGCAAGGCCAACCTCCTCCGCGAGGCCCTGCACTGGCCGTTCGATCCGAGCGTCGAGGTCCCCCGACTCCTCTCGGGACGTCGGGATCAGGTCGGCCGCCGACTCGTGCGGCTGATGGTGCGGACCTGGGACGAGCAACAGCAGCGCAATGCGATCCTCACGTTGCTGCGTGCCGCCAGCGCCGAACCGAGCGCCGCCGAGCTGTTGGGCGAATTTCTCCGCACCCGGCTCCTTGGTCCGCTCCTGGCCGAGCTCGGTAGCAACCGACCCGAGCTCCGAAGCGAGCTCGTGATCTCCCAGCTCGCCGGGCTCGCCATGACCCGCTACATCATTCGCCTCGAACCGCTCGCGTCCGCGCGCTCAGACGACGTGGTCAACTGGATCGGACCGACGGTGCAGCGATACCTCACCGGCGATCTCTGAGCCTTCGAGTGTCGCACCCGGGACCGGCGTTCGGTGATACGCCGGCCAGTCGAAGTCGGCACCGTTCGGGAGCCGACCCGCACCGTGGAACGCGCTCGCACTCCTCGAAGCTGCAGCCACTCACCTTGCGGCAACGACGGCCCTGGTCAGCGACGAGAGGCGGCCGGCGAGAGCCGGTCCGATCACGAGCCACGGATGCCCGGCCCGCGATTCGAGCTCGCCGGCGGCCGCCCAGTTCGCGACCTCGACGAGGGCACGCAACGCGACCACACCCTGGTACCAAGCCAAGGCGCCCGCGTCGACACGAACGCCCCCGGCGCGCTCGTACTGTCGACAGAACCGCCGGGTGAGCCACCGACCCAGGGCGTACACGACCGGCCGCACCGGCTGCGGCACCGCGACGGGTGGTTCGGAAAGCATCAGGGACGTGAAGGCGACGTCGTAGGTAGCCGGAGCGAGCAGCGCGGTGGACCAGTCGAGCACGGTGACGGCACCACGCTGGTCAACCAGCACGTTGAACGGGTGGAGGTCGCCGTGGCAGATGACTGCCGGAGCAGGCGGTGGTGGGTTCGCACTGAGCCAACGCGCCGCCCCGGCGAGGTCGCCGCGCCCAAGCGTCCACGCCCAGTTACCGAGCATGTCGACGAGCTCGTCGATGGTGGTGGGCGTGCCGGGACCGAGCTCGGCGCGGACGGGCTCGGAATCCAGGCGATGCAACTGCGCCGCGATGGTGCCGAGCGTGTCGGGGATGCGGACCGCAATCCGTGGGACACGAACAAGGGCCGTGAGGCCGTCCAGTCCATCCAGTAGCGGCGCGCCGTCGGCGCGGTCCATGACCATGAACGGGCGACCCAGTGGCGAGTCGGTTCCGCCTGACAGCCGAACGGTGGGAGTCGGGAACCCTTGGGCTGCGACGCTCCGCTGGACGATCGTCTCCTTGTGTGCGAGAGCGACGTCGGGCATCACTCGTGCGACGAGCTCGCGGTCGAGGTCCGCGGGGGCGTGCGCGAGCCGGAACGCCACGAGCTCGGCCCAGTAGCCGCCGGTGAGACGTTCAGGGGGCCGGGCGTAGTCGAGACCCGGCGTGTCCGTTGCCGTCCGCAGCGCGTCGAGTAGCCGTCTGTCCAAGTCGTCCATTGCGGTATTTACCGTAACGGTGAGCGCCGGTACTGTCTAGGCCGTGGTCGCGAACCAGACGCAAGGCGACGGCGGTCTCACGGTCGACCGCCTCGCGCAGCGAGCGAACGTTCCCGTCCGCACGATTCGCGAATACCAGACCATGCGGCTGCTCCCGGCGCCGGCGCGCCGCGGCCGGGTCGGCATCTACGGTGACGAGCACCTGGAGCGCCTCGCGCTCATCGGACGGCTGCAACAGCGCGGCTACTCGTTGGCGGGCATCCGCGATCTACTCGAGGCGTGGGACGGCGGAACCGACCTGCAATCGCTGCTCGGTCTCGACGTCGGCCCCGGCGCGCTCGACGAAGCCCCACTACGACTGACGCGCGCGCAGCTCATGGAGCGCCTCCCCGGGCTCAGCGCGCGGGCGCTTCGACGGGTGCAGCAGGTCGGCCTCGCGCAGCCCGACGGACGCAACCGATTCGTCGTGCGCAGCCCGGCACTGCTTGCACTGACTGCAGATCTGGTCGGTGCCGGTATACGTGTCCATGACGCGCTCGACCTGATGGGGATGCTGCGCGACAGCCTCGACGTCCTCGCGGACGGCATCGCCGATGCGCTCGGGGAGCGCCTCTCGAACCCGCGTGTCCGCGCCGGCGATGCTGGAACGCTCGAGACGCTGCTTCGCCGCGGCCGTGTCTTGCTGTTGCAAGGCGTTGTCAGCACGCTCGCCGATCGGCTCGGATCGGCGCTCCTCCAACGCGCCGACGAGATGCCCGACGGGGACGAGCTCCGCCAAGCCATCCAGCACATCCGGGTCGGCGCGATCACCGACGCGGCGGGACGCATCGAGCATCGGGCGAACCGTACGTCGACGCCGACGGAGTCCGTCTGAAGTGCGGGGTCTGGCTCGTCATTGCGCGCCGCTGATCCGCGGGACGCCGCGCGTATCGTTACCCGGCGACGGGAGTCCGTCGCTCGCGGCATGCGGACGCGGGTCGACACGGTGCGTCTCGTACATCCGGAACCCGACGACGGTGCCGGAAGCGGCGGTGATTGCGGCCACGACCCAGATCGCGCCGGCCACGCCGAGCGCATCCGCGCTGATACCGGCGACGAGGGCGCCTACCGCGAAGCCGCCGTCGCGCCAGAGCCGGTAGACACCGACCGACCGGGCTCGCCAGTTGGGGTGCGCGACATCACCGACCGCGGCGAGCAGCGTCGGGTAGACCATCGCGGTCCCGGCACCGAGGAGCACGGCGCCGACGGCCCAGGGCGCGAACCCGCGGGTAGCGGCGATGAGCGCGATGGCGCCGCCCTGGACCCACATCCCGGCCGCGATGAGCCACTTCCGTCCCCACCGGTCCGACAGGCCACCGGTGACGAGCTGTCCCAAGCCCCAGACCGCGGGGTAGATCGCGGCGAGGATCCCGATGCGCGCGACCGACAGCCCCGCGGCGGCGAAGAACAGCGGGAAGACGCCCCACGCGAGACCGTCGTTGAGGTTGTTGACCATGCCGGCCTGGCTGCACGCGGAGAGCGCGCGGTCGCGGAAGCTCGTCGTGAGGAACACGTCCTTGGTGGAGAGCGCGTCGTGCAGCTCGTCGGACGCTGCGACGTGGTGTGCTGCCTCGTGGCGTGCATGGCCGTGCGTCTCGTGTACGAAGAGGGTCGAGAGTCCGAGTCCGAGCGCGGCGTACGCGATGCCGAGGTAGAACGGCTCGGGGCGCAACCCGGCGCGCGCGGCGATGAACCCGGTGGCGAGCGCGGTGATCGCGACCGCGCCGTAGCCGGCGGCCTCGTTGAAGCCCATCGCGAGACCACGCTTGGCCGGGCCGACGAGGTCGATCTTCATGATGACGGTCGTCGACCACGTCAGCCCCTGGTTGACGCCGAGCAACACGTTCGCGGCGATGACCCAGCTCCACGAAGGGGCCCAGATCAACAGCAGCGGCACGGGCGCCCCGATTACCCAGCCGGCGACGAGGACGGGCTTGCGCCCGACGCGGTCGGACAGGGTGCCCGCGAAGAAGTTCGTCACCGCCTTCGTCGCGCCGAATGCGAGCACGAAGGTGAGCGTCGCGGTGTACGCGGACAGGCCGAAGGTGTGCTTCGCGAGCAGGGGCACAACCGTGCGTTCCTGGCCGATCATGCCGCCGACGAGCGCGTTCACGCCGACGAGCAGCGCGAACTGCGCGAGGTTCTCACGCAGGCCGAGCCGGATCGGGCGTCCGTCGACCGTCGTGCCGTCCGCTGCGGTGATCGTTCTCACGTGCCGGTCTCGAGCGGCGTGCCGGTCGCAGCCGACCATGTGTCCGGTCCGCCGGTCAGGATGCTCACGTCGCGGACGCCCACACGTTCAAGGAGGCTCGCGCCGGTCGCGGCGCGTTCGCCGTGCCCGCACATCACGGTCACCGATCCGTCCTCGAAGTGCGCGTCGGCCAGAGCGCCGAGCTCGACGTGAAGCGCGCCGGGAACGTGTCCGGCGACATACTCGTTGCGCTGACGCACATCGAGGAGGCAGCCGCGGATGTTGTCCGGTGCGACGAGGGCTGTGCGGGCAACGTCGCGTCCCGCTGCGACCCAGGCACGCATCCCGCCATCGAGCTCGCCGGCGACGTGTTCGTAGCCGATGGTGAGCGCCTGGCGGACGAGCTCGGCTCGGTCCTGATCGTCGTCGAGCACGAACACGAGGGGCACGTCGTCACGCACGACCCAGCCGAGCCAGCTGGCGAAGACGGGCCGCAACATGATCGACACCGCGCCCGGAACGTGACCGGCGGCGAAGGCGTCGATCGACCGCGCGTCGACGACGACCGCGCCCTCGTCCATGAGGCGGACCGTCTCCCCGACCGAGAGCCGTCCCAGGTTCGGTAACGCGCCGTAGACGCGCACGCCGCGGCGGTTGCGCTCGGGGAGACCTCTGAAGTACGTCGGGAACGTCCCGAGACCCTCGAGCAACATCGACACGAACGCGTCCTCGTCGTCGGTCTGCAACAAGGGGTTCGTCGCGCGTTCCCGGCCGATCGTCGTCGTGCGCGCACCGGCCGCGGGTGCGGAACAGAACGAGCCCGCACCGTGCGTCGGATACACCGGCAGATCGTCGGGCAGCGTCAGAACGTCGTCGCGCAACGCGCGGAACAAGGAGCGTGCAAGCGCCTCACGATGCTCGTCACCAAGGAGGTCGGTGCGACCGACCGCGCCGACCATCAGCGACCCGCCCGAGAACAGCGCGCGCGGCGTCGAACCATCGAGCAACAGGTAGGCGAGATGGTCCGGCGTGTGCCCGGGCGTCGGAATCGCGCGCAGGCTCAGACCACCGAGGTCGAGCTCGTCACCACCGTCGATCCCGTGGTGCGAGACCTCGAGGCGGCCTTGGCGCGGCGCGAGGAACGTGGCCCCACGAGCCGCGAGCTCGGGACTCCCCGAGACGTAGTCGGCGTGCGTGTGGGTGTCGGCCGTGAACGCGATGCGAGAACCGGCCTCGGTCGCGGTCGCGAGCTGACCGGTCGGGAACCGGCTCGGATCGACGACGAGCGAGCGCCCTTGCCCCAGGTCCACGAGATATGAGGAGTGGCCGAGCCCCTCGTCGACGAAGCTCACGACGTCCATGCCGACCTCCACCCTGGTTGCGGCCCGCCGGAGGCGACGGTAGCATTCCTCCATAGTTCCATGGAAGAGGGAAACATGCCCGTGCAGCTCCAGCCAGCCCAGGTGAAACGGACGCTCAACGAGCAGTTCGCCCGGATCGCCAAGGCCATCGCGCATCCCAAGCGGGTCGAGATCCTCGACCTGCTCGCGCAGGGCGAGCGCAGCGTCGACGCCATCGCGGGCGCGACCGGCCTCGGGGTCACCACCGCGTCCGCGCACCTGCAGGCCCTCCGTCGCGCCCGGGTCGTCGACACCCGGCGTGCGGGGACCCGGATCTTCTACCGGCTCGCCGGCCCCGACGTCACCACACTCCTCGGCGCACTCCGCGACGTCGCCGCGGCCCGGCTCGCCGAGGTCGCGCAACTCGAACACGACTACTTCGAGGCGCGCGACGACCTCGAACCGATCAACCGCAGTGACCTCCTCGCACGCGCGCGCGACGGCGATGTCGTCGTCATCGACGTCCGCCCCGCAGTCGAGTACGACGCTGGACACATCCCCGGCGCACTCTCCGTCCCGCTCGATCAACTCGAAGCACGCCTCGACCAGCTGCCCGAGGACCGCGAAGTCGTCGCGTACTGCCGGGGTCCGTACTGCGTGCTCGCGCCCGAAGCCGTCACCGCTCTGCGCACCCACGGCCGCCGCGCGCGCCGTCTCGCCGAGGGGTTCCCCGAGTGGCGCCTCGCCGGTCTCCCGGTCGCCGTCGGACAGGAATAGAGCAAACGATGAGCGACAGCGTCGAGCTCGCCTTCGTCCTCGACTGCGCCGACCCCGACACCCTCGCGCGATTTTGGGCCGAAGCGCTCCGCTACCAGACCATCGGCGGCGCCGGCAGCTACGTGATGCTCGTCCCCGATGGACGCACCGGCCCGCACATGCTGCTCCAACGCGTCCCGGAGCCGAAGACCGCCAAGAACCGCATGCATCTCGACATCCACACCGCGGACATCGAAGCCGAAGCCGACCGGCTCGCGGAGCTCGGCGCTCACCGCGTCGAAACCATGACGCGCGCCGAGCACGGCAGCCACTGGATCCTCATGACCGACCCGGAGGGCAACGAGTTCTGCGTCTGCGACGGTGGCGCGAGCTGACGCGTGCCGGCGCGCCCGGTGCGTCAGCCTGCGGTCGTTATGAGCTCGGCGTACCGGGCGAGGTAGCGCGGCCAACCGTCGTCGCCGCTGACACCCTCGCGCACGCCTTCCCAACCGTCGCCGTGCCGGTCGAGGTGCCGGTGCTCGAGTTCGACTCGCGTTCGCTCTGCTGACTCGACCACGAAACGCACTTCGACTTCGCTCGTCTTCGACGGATCCGACTCGATCTGCCAGTACGGGCTGATGTCCCAGGAGAACACGATGCGGTCGGGCGGCTCGTAAACGAGGACGCGCGCCCACTGACACTCGCTGCCATCGACGCCGCGGTCGTACACGCGGCCGCCTTGATGCGGCTCGAACACCGACTCGGCGATGTCGACGCCGAGCATGTTGTGCTCCCGCGGCTTGATCTTGTCGAACCGCTCCGTGAACAGCTTGAACGCTCGAGCCTGCGACGTGTCCACGACGACCTCGGAACGAATCGCAGTCTGCGAGGTCTGCTCGGCCTTCGGGTTCATGCGTCCTCCTCGTTTGCTTCATCGACCAGCGCCTTGAAGTTGGCGAGGGCGTCGTTCCAGAACCGCTCGAGCTGCGTGCGCAGCGCAGCCAACCCGTTGCGCTCGACGCTGTAGATCCGCCGGTTGCCGTCGCGGCGGGCCACGACGAGGCCCGCGTCCTTGAGGACCCGGAGGTGCTGCGACACCGCGGGCCGGCTCACCGGGAGATCCCGGGCGAGGTCGACGACCGGCCGGGGACGCTTGGCAACCCGGGCGAACACCGTCCGGCGGGTCGGATCCGCGAGCGCTGTCCACGCGTCAACTACGTAAGT
>CAZJSY010000158.1:0-8063 GCA_964548555.1 uncultured Burkholderiales bacterium | reverse complement strand
AAGCTGTACGCGTTCGACGCGGCGGGTGGTTCGACGACGTGCTCGGGCACGCCCAAGAGCTGCACGGCGATGTGGACGGGCCCGACCGGTGGCGCGGTGTTCTCGTCGCCGGCCGTCTCGAACGACGTGGTCTACGTCGGCTCGGCGGACACGAAGCTCTACGCATTCGACGCGACACCCGAGCGCGGGCAGTGCACGATCTCGGCGATCACGCCGCCCTCGTGCGCGCCGCTCTGGACCGCGAAGACTGGCAACGTCGTGTTCTCCTCGCCCGGCATCCAGAACAACGTCATCTTCGTCGCTTCGGCCGACAAGAACATCTCTGCGTTCGACGGCGGTGCCGGACCGGCCAGCTGCTCGGGCACGCCGAAGACCTGCAAGCCGGTCTGGACGGCGACGACGGGCGGCGCGGTGTTCTCCTCGCCGACCCCGGCCGGCGGCGGACTCTACGTGGGTTCGGGCGACGGGCAGCTCTACGGTTTCGGCCTGTAGAACGGGTCCGAACCAGCGCGTGGGCGTTCCACCACCGGCGCAACCCCGACCCCGGTTGCGCTAATGGTGGAACCCCGCGTCCACCTTCGAGAGCGGCTCCGCTTGCTTTTCGAGCTCGGTGAGCGCGTCGCGCATGTGGCGCAGGAGCAGATCGCCGAGGTCACGGCTGAACCCGTTGCGCGCGACGATGCGCAACACGTGGAGATCCTCCAGGTTCGGCGGGAAGTGGTACGCGGGCACGAGCCAACCGTGCTCGCGAAGCGCTCGTGACACGTCGTACACCGAGTAGTTCTTCACTTCGTCGCGTAGCTTGAACGCGAAGACCGGGATGTGCTCGGCCCGGGTGAGGAGCTCGAACGGGCCCAGGGATTCGACGCCGTCGGCGACGTAACGGGCAACGTCTCGGGTCGCGCCTTGCACTCGTTCGTACCCGACGTGGCCGAGACGGAGGAAGTTGAAGTACTGCGCGATCACCGGTGCACCCGGACGCGAGAAGTTCAACGAGAAGGTGGAGTCGGACCCGCCGAGGTAGTCGACGGAGAACACGAGGTCGCGCGGCAACGACTGCTCGTCCCGCCACAGGGCCCAGCCCACACCCGGCGGCACGTGGCCGTACTTGTGGCCCGAAGCGTTGATCGAAGCCACCCGTGGCAGGCGGAAGTCCCAGTCCAACCCGGGCTCGAGGAACGGGGCGACGAATCCTCCGGATGCCGCATCGACATGGATCGGCACGTCGGCGCCTCCGTTCGCGGCGAGCTCGTCGAGCGCGGCCGCGATGTCGGAGACCGGTTCGTAGCTGCCGTCGAAGGTGGAGCCGAGGATCGCCACCACACCGATGGTGTTCTCGTCGCAGTGCTCGACGGCTGGGCGACCCGTGAGATGGTGACGTCGAGGCTCGACGGGAACGAGGCGGGGCTCCACGTCGAAGTAGCGGCAGAACTTCTCCCAGCACACCTGCACGTTCCTGCCCATGACCAGGTTCGGGCGGTCGGTGGGCCGTCCTTGCGCTGCGCGCCGGGCGCGCCAGCGATGTTTGAGCGCGAGACCACCGAGCATCGCTGCCTCGCTCGACCCGGTCGTCGACGTACCGACCGCGCCGTCGTCGTCGGGCGCGTTCCAGAGTCGGGCGAGGATGTTGATGCACCGATGTTCGAGCTCGGCGGTCTGCGGATATTCGTCGCGGTCGACGATGTTCCGGTCGAGCGTGTCGGCGATCAGTGATCTCGCGTCGGGCTCCGTCCACGTGGTGACGAAGGTCGCGAGGTTGAGGCGCGCGTTGCCGTCGAGCATGAGCTCGTCGCGCACGATCTGCGCCGCGATCGAGGGCGGCAGCTCGCCATGCGGAAGCTCGTAGCGGCAGATCTCGAGATCGCTGATGCCGTACAGCGGATTGACCGCCAGCACCGCCGCGCGGTCGTCGGGTGACACTCGCCTTCGCAGCGGCATGGCTACTCCAGGGTCGCGTAGTCGGTGGTGCCTTTCGCCGAGCGCACCCGCCCGACACCGGCGGCGAGGTCTCCAAGATCCTCGATGAGCTCGTCGATCATGGGTCTGGGAAACGCGTTCGTGTTGAGTGCGTTCTCGCTCAGGTGTAGGTCGTGCGCGGCGCGGGCGACCTCCCGGACGTCTTCACCGCCGTCGTGGACGAGGCTGAAGCAACGCCCGGATCTCCAGTCGACGTCGCGGGCCCGCATGACCTCCAGGGCCGCGACGACCTCATCCCGTGCGAGCCCGACGCGCGGAAGCTGGTCGCTCACGAACCGTGTGGCGCGCCGGCGCGGAGTCCGAAGTATTCGCGACGGCGCTCGGCCGTCGGTTGCACGAACAGTCCTTCGCACTCCGCTGTCAGCTCGCCGTCGACCGTGAGCGTCGCCCGCGTGACGATGCGCCGCCCCTCCACGTGCTGCACTGCGGCCTCGAAGCGAACCTCTCGTCGCAACGGGGTCGGCCGGCGGTAGCGAACCGTGAGCCGTCCGGTCATGCCCGCGTGCCCGGCCGCGACGTTCGCGATCCCGAGCACCTCGTCGAACGCGAGCGCGATCCATCCACCGTGCACGAAGCCGGGCGGACCTTCACACGCGGTCGGGAAGATTCCGTGCGCATGCACCGCACCCTCGCGCGCCTCCCACTGCAACGGCGGCGCGATCGGGCTCGCGGCCCCGACGACCGGGCTGCGTGGGAGATAGTCGTTGTGCCCCGTGTCGGCCGCGAGCTCGGCGGGGTAGCCATGCCGCGCGCCGGCCGCGGCCCGGAGGTCGTCGACGATGCGGGCGATGCCGGTGGCCGCGGTGTCGAGGATCTCGCCGTCGATGTCGTGCGCGGCGAGCACGGTGTCGACGAGATCACGCGCTGCCGCGGCGAGACGCAGGCGTTCCGATGTGGCGAACGACTCGGCGTTCGGATAGTCGAACCGGTCGGATCCGTCGGGAATCGCCAACGCTCAGCGGCCCTTGAACACCGGCGGTCGCTTCTCGGCGAAGGCGCGGGGTCCTTCCTTCGCGTCCTCGCTCGCGAAGACCTCCCAGCCGATCTTGTCCTGGATCTGCATCGCCTCCGCGTCGGGGAGGCCTTCCGTCTCCCGCCAGGCGCGCAGGATCGCCTTCGTCGACAAGGGACCGCACTGCGCGACCTGTTCGGCGACCGCACGCGCCGCGGCGAGCGCCTGACCGTCGGGAACGATGCGTCCGATGAGCCCGATCTGCTTGGCCTCGAGCGCGCTCACCGGCCGCGCGCTGAGCAGGATGTCCATCGCGATCGTGTACGGGATCTGACGGGGAAGACGGATGGCGGAGCCGCCGAGGGGGAACAGCCCTCGCTTTGCCTCCCAGACGCCGAAGGTCGCGCTCTCACCGGCGATGCGGATGTCGGTTCCCTGCAGCATCTCGGAACCACCGGCGACGGCGTATCCCTCGACCGCCGCGATCAGCGGCTTGCTGAGCCGGTAGTCGCGCAGCAGACCCTTCCAGTGGAGGTTGCTCTCCTCCGCCATGCGGCGCCGGACGCGTTCGTCCTCCGAAGGGGTACCGACGGCGACGAGGTCCATACCGGAGCTGAAGTGACCACCCGCGCCGGTGAGGATCGCCACGCGCACGTCGGGGTCCTCGTCGACATACGTGAAGCCGTCGGCGAGGCCGACGAGCATGTCGGAGCTCAAGGCGTTGCGCTTCTCGGGCCGGTTCATCGTGAGCGTGACCACCGGGCCGTCGCGTTCGACGATGCAGTGGCGGGTGGAGATCTCCTCGATGACGGGCATGCGCGCCTCCAACAGGAGCCGGCTGGGCCGGCCGGGAACACGGGGAACGCAGTCTAGGTTTCCGCTCCGCCGGGACACCGGCTGCCCGGTCGCCGAGGTCGCGCGCACACCGGGGCGACCAACTGGAGGCGACGGCAACCGGGGGCGGGGGCACCTGGGGCAGGGGCAGGGTCGCCTCCCGGTCGCCGTACCGTTGCAACGCTCCCGAGACCGGCGTTGTTCCCGAGACACCGGAGGATCTGCAGGTCAGCGGCCCTCTCCGGGCGGGCCCCTACGGCCCGGCGGGCAGGGGAGCCAGGTGTAGAGGCCCGAACCCGGACGAACTCACGGTACGCCTCATCGCTGCCGGTGTCGCCGGTACGCGCGGCGTCTTCGGCCAATCTTCCCGCGCGTTCCGCCCGACGACCGCGCGTCGCCGCGACTTCTCCGAAATGCAGACCCGGCGCTCGGAGCCTCCGCCACTAGCCTGGTCCGCTATGGAGTTTCGCCGGAGCGCTGTGGGCGTGTCCGGCGAACCTAGCCCGCGTTTGACCTTTACACGCTGGCTGGACTGACGGCCGCGTTGGCTCAGGGGTCGCCGTGCAGCAGTGCAGTCGGGATGCAGACGGTTCCATCGGGACGCACGCCGTAGACGCTGGCGAGCGCTAGGACGCCAATTGCAGGCTCTTCCGTTTTGCCAGGTGGGCATGGCGGCACGGTCGTTGTAGTCGCGATTGGTGGTCCCGTCAGCGTCTCTGCCTGCTTCGGACCCAAGGGGCTCGATGGGGCGAACAGGGCGTAAGCGGTCAGACCCAGAATCACGGCGGCGAGGGCGGCACACGACAGAAGCACTACGACGAACGACATGAGTGCCGACTCGTGCTTGGGGGGCTTGGCCATCGTCTGCCCCTCCCTCTGCCGAAAAGTTACCCCCCTATGACTGTGGGAGTGCACGCGGCGTTGCATATCGAACATACGTTCGGTACCCTCGGCCTATGTCTCCCTACGACCAGGGCTATAACGCGTGCTTAGGTGGTTCCCAGCTCAGCGCGAACCCCTACGGCTACACGACCAGTGAGCACGCCGAGTGGAACCGTGGGTGGCGTCAGGCTCAGGCAGACGGCGGGCGCTTGGACCCGTTTTCGGGGTGACTTCCACTCGCTGCTATCCACGTAGATGGAGCTGGCCGGGTGATGGCCCACCCCCGCCGTAGGTAACTTCCCTCCAGGGCCGGGCCGGCTCCGTACTCCGTGGGAACGCGAGACGACCCTGACACGGCGTCGCCGCGGTCAGGGGCAGCGCCCCTTGGGAGGCTTCGCCCGGAAGCGGTCGAGCACGACGACCAACAAGGTGGCGCTTTCGACGACGACCCCAATCGCCACGAGCGCGGAGAGAGCCTCCGGTACGGTCACCGCAACCACGACGACGACCGCCACGAGGACTCCGGTCAGCAAGCCCGCCGCAAACAGGACCGTGTCGTGCGACATGGAAGGCTCCTTCCCGGAGACCTCCCGGATGCGGAATCACAAGGATGCGATTCCACTGTGTGACCTAGGTGCGTCACGGAAACAGTCTATCGCACCACATAGAGTGGTACTCCCCGCGGCACGACGTATTCGGTGCGCGGACGCCAACACTGACGTGGGGTCAATCGCGGTGCCTGCCGCGTCGCGCGTTTCGTACGGCTCCACTTGCTGCGGCGTGAGTCCGGTCGCTTTGGCAACGTTAACGCGAGACCACCCCACAACTTCACGGGTGAGCTTGCGACGTTCCGGTCCGGCTTGCGAAAACAAGCTGGTCCCACCGCGTCCAAGCACCGCTGACTTGAGCTTGTCGTTCTACGCCTTCGCTTCGCGAATGACTTGCGCAGCCCGCGCAACGTCGGGATTGCCCAGCCGGGGTCAGTCGTGGTCATGCGTCACCTGCCGCAGTCGCACGCTTGTAGGCCGCGACCGCGTCTTCGACCGTCTCCTTGCGGCGCACGCGCTTGGCGCGTGTCGGCGTCAGGTCGCCTTCCAGAACCGACGCCTCCAAGTCGGTCAATGTCGGTGCGGACGGCGCGTCCGCCTCGTCAGGCTCGGGCTCCAGCGCAGCGACCTCCGGCAACATGCCGGCATCGACACACGAGCAGTACGCGCGGTAACAGGCCAATACACCCTTGTTGCGGACGTTGGGGTTCCATTCATTACCTTCGGCGGCTTCGCCTTGCTCCACGACGACACGGAGATTCCCTTCGGTCACCTCTTGCCCCAACGTCATCCCAATGCCAAGTGCCAAACTGTGAACCGACACGCCGTAGCGCGCGAGCTTGTTCCGTCGGCCTACGGCAGTCTTCGGAATGGGGTGCGTATTGTCCCCACGGTGCCGAGCTCGCAGAGACCAGCGGGACTCGTGTCGAACCGTGTCGGTGTGTATTCGACGCCTTCCAGGTGCGTCGGCTGGACCGAGGGTCCAATGTTTGCGTACTGAATGCTGTTAGTCATCCCAGTTACCTTCACTCCACTTGTTGAATCGATTGTCGATGAACCACTCGGTGGCGCGCTCCCCAGACTTCGACTCCCACAGCACGCCATCGCTGGCCAGGTCGCTGTACTGGTGGGAGCCGGCGATGTAGCACCGCGTGGCGAAGTACTGGAGCGCACCATGCGGGCGTGACTGACGCCGATGCTTGTGGTGCTCACCGCGGGCCATCCAGTAACTCATCGTGGCCCCAACCAAGCGGAAGCCCGCTGTCGGCTTCCACGTACACGTCTGCGATGCGCGCCGACAAGGGCCGGGAGTCGTGCCACTCCAACGGCTCGTCACGCGCAAACGACATCACACGGTCTCCCCAACCTGACGCCCTGCTCACGCTTGACCGCGAGCGCGTCACGCGTGCGCTGCCCAATGAGCCGGCGTTCGTACTGCGCGAACGACGCCAGGACTGACGCCATCATCTCGCCGGCCGGGGTTGACGTGTCCACGCCGAGGTCGAGCGCTACCAAGCTCCAACCTTTGCGTCGTGAGCGCTCCATCAGCTCTGCGAACTGCACGAGTGAGCGAGACAGCCTGTCGAGCTTGCTGACCACGAGCGTGCACGCGTCCCCACGCTCCAGCATGCGCAGCGCTTCCGTGAGCGCTGGACGGTCGCTACGTGCACCGCTCAGGCCGGCGTCACTAGGTGCGCCCACGGCCGCGGGAGGAGACCATCCGGCTACTGTCCAACCCGTGCGCAAACTCATGGCTGGGGCGTTCACGGTTGGCACAGTCCTTTGTGTGCTTCTGTTCGCGGACGTGGCATTCACGAAGCTGTTTGCCGGCCAGTGGCTCGGCTACCTGGTGATGACGACGTACGCGCTTGGTGCCGTGGGGTGCTTCGTCGCGGCGCGTAACTGCTTTCGGCGCTCTGCCGTAGCTCAGTCGAGGTAGTGGGTGCCGCTCAACCCGTTCAGGCCGACCGCCATGCACACGTGGGCCGTGGAGCACCCCGTGGGCTACGCGCTCGTAACGGCTGTGGGTGGGGCGCTCTGTGCTTTCTGGCTCCTCGTGCTCGGCGCGTGGCCTGCCGCACTCGCGTGCTGGGTGCTTGTGGGACTCTTCTGGCCCGTCTACGGATTCTTTCTCTTCCGACCAGGCGGGCGCGGTCCGCGTAGGTACGAGGAGCGCACTCACTCCAGGTAGTGGGCGAAGGTCAGTGCGACCCCTCGTACACTCAGGGACGTGGCGAAGCGACCGAGAACGCAGAGCCGTGCCGCGATTTACGCGACGGCGCACCCGTGGCGAGTCGCTTTCGTGAGCGGCGCCGTGATGGCCGCGTGGGTAGCAGCAACCAGCCAAGCGCTATGGCTTGCTGCCATCCTCGGCTTCACCGTCTTGATGCTGCAGTGGTTCCTTTGGCGCCGCGGCGGGCCGCTCAGGCGTCGAGAAGAACGTCTCTACCCACCCAGGGAAGAGCCTCAGTTGAGGTAGTGGGCAAAGCTGAGCGCGTCGGTCCAGTCGTACGTACGCGCAGTAATGGCCACGTTCGCGTGGCCTAGGAGCTTGCTCACGACGTGCAGTGGCACACCACGAGCCAGCATGGCCGTTGCAAACGTGTGTCTAAAGCGGTGCAGGCCACGATGAGGAACGCCGACCACGCCGCAGTGATGAATCAGTTCACCTCGCACATTCGAGTACGTACACGGAAAGACGTACACCGGCGCGTCACGGCTGAACATGTCGTGCTCCGGTGACTGCAGCACGGCGACGTGCTCAGGCGTGAACACCTGCTCGCGGAGTCGCGTGCCAAGTGGGAGGTACTGCGGTCGCCCGTTCTTCTGGACCGGGAGTTGGAAGTACGGGTGTGCTTCGTCCAATCGCA
>CAZJSY010000157.1:0-8127 GCA_964548555.1 uncultured Burkholderiales bacterium | reverse complement strand
GGCGTGAGCTCCGCGGAATCCGGCAGCCACTCGTCGCCGAGCAGCACGAACTTCTTGACCCGTTCCGCGTGGTTGAAGGGCTCCATCGTTTCGTCGACCCCGCGTTGCACCTCCGCGACGACGTCGGCATTACGCGCCAGCGCGGGCAGTGACAGATCGTCGATGCCGTGGGCCTTCCCCCACAGGGGCGCGACCTCGGGATCGAGCACGAGCAACGCGGCGATGAACGGCTCGTTGTCGCCGACGACGCACGCCTGCCCCACGAGTGGGATCGACTTCAGCGCTGCCTCCAGATTGGCCGGCGACACGTTCTTGCCGCCCGCGGTGATGATCAACTCCTTCTTCCGGTCGACGATGCTCAGATAGCCGTCGTCGTCGAAGCGTCCGATGTCGCCCGTGTGGAGCCATCCGTCCGGGTCGATCGCCTCCGCGGTCTTCTCGGGATCGTTGAGGTAGCCGCGGAACACGTTGCCGCCGTGACACAGCACCTCGCCGTCGTCGCCGAGGCGCACCTCGAGCCCCGGGATCGCGGGGCCGACCGTACCGACGCGGACCTGGAACGGTGCCCAGCACAACGGACCCGACGATTCGGAGAGCCCGTAGATCTCCGACAGCGGCACACCCATGGAGCGAAAGAACGACAGGACGTGGCGAGCAAGCGGTGCCGCGCCCGACACTGCCAGGAAGAGCTGATCGAGCCCGAGGAGCTGACGTGCCGGACGCAGCGTCGCATCGTCGGCCTGCCGGAGCGCGCCCTCGAGCTCCGCGGCCACGTCCTCGCCGCGGGCGCGCAGCTCGTCGACCCGACGGCCGAGGTCGAGGGCGTCGGCGAACCGCTGCTGGTCCTCGGGACTCGAGCCCGCCAGGAACCCCT
Organism: uncultured Burkholderiales bacterium; assembly: GCA_964548555.1. Classification (GTDB taxonomy): domain Bacteria; phylum Actinomycetota; class Acidimicrobiia; order IMCC26256; family JAMXLJ01; genus JAMXLJ01. The sequence goes on along the minus strand of CAZJSY010000157.1, from coordinate 7,253 downwards.
GCACGCCCGCGTGGATCTTCTCCCACACGCGCGGCACCGCGAAGAAGATCTGGGGCCGCACCTCGGGCAGGTACGTCGCCACCCGCCCGGCTTCGGGACACGTCGTGACCTCGTAACCGACCGTGACGCCCTGATAGTGCGACGTCATCCGCTCGGCGACGTGCGCCATCGGCAAGTACGACACCACGCGGTAGCCCGTGAGGTCGCGGTCGTCGACGGCACGCCGAAGACTCTCCACCGTCCAGCAGACGTTCGCCTGGTCGATCACGACTCCCTTGGGCGGCCCCGTCGTGCCGGACGTGTAGATCACCGTGGCGATGTCGGACGGCTGCACGGCGCGGGCGGCCACGTCGAGGTCGACCGGGTCCGCGCGGAGGGCGTCCTCCCATGCGGTGCGCCCCTCACCGAGGGGCGCGTCGTCGATCACGAGGAGGTGGGTGACCTGCCCCGGAAAGACGCCGGAGGCGAGGAACGCGTCGAGGAAGAGCGCCTCGACCACGCCCACCGTGGCACCGGAGTGCCGGATGAGATACTCGATCTGGTCGGGCGACGAGGAGTTGTAGATGGAGATCGGTGTCGCCCGCCGCAGCTGCGCCGCGATGTCGGCGACATGGAACTCGGGGCGATTGCGCAGCATGAGCACGACCCGGGATCCCGTGTCGACGCCCATCCCGGCGAACGCCCCGGCGAGGTGCGCGGCCTGCCGGGCGTATTCGTCCCAGGTGAGCTCGCGCCAGTCGTCGCCGTCGCGCCATCGGAGGGCGACCCCATCGGGCCGGGACGCCACCGTCGCCGCGAATGCGGCAGGCACGGTCTGGCCCGCCACGGACCGAGCGATCTCTTCGTTCGTCGCGGCCACGTGACCTCCCCAACGGGCGCGGTGACACCCCTTCGCACCATTCGTAGCGCGTGACGGGCCGTGTGACCATGGCCACACCGAGCCCGTGCGCGTCCCTCTATCCACCGAAACCCCGCGATATCCACACGGATTCCACAGGTCCTTCTGGAAAACGTGGGTGCCATCGGGCACAATGTCGGCGTTCCGCCCCGAGGAGGTCGTTGGGGCCGGCCGGAAGACCGGCGTTCTCTACTCCGACCCTCCTCGGGGCGGATCGCGTGTGAGGCCGAGCTCGCGCAGGACGTCGTCGGTGTCGGCCCCTACCGGACGACCGGCGTGGCGGATGTGGCCAGGGGTGGCCGAGAGGCGCGCCACCGGTGCCTGCATCAACACACCGTCCACGTCCACCAATGACGAACGCTCCCGCACGTGCGGATCGGCCACCACGTCGGCCACCGAGTAGACGGGAGCGATCGCTGCCTGTGCGGCGTCGAACGCTTCGAGCACCTCCGCCGAGTGGCGGGTCCCGATCCAGGCCGCGGCGGCCTGCTCCAGCTCGTCGCGGTGCACCATCCGGTCCCGGAACGTCGTGAAACGCGGGTCGTCACCGAGGCCGAGCAGCTCCAGGACCCGGCTCGCCACCGACTCGCTCGAGGTGGACACCGCGACCCATACACCGTCGGCGCAGCGATACGTGCCCCTCGGCGTGCTGTACGGGATCCCCGCGCCGAGGCGGGGCTGGAGATATCCGGAAGCGGCGTACGCAGCAGGGAGCGGGCCCATCATCTGCAGCATCGAGTCGAGCAGGCTGACGTCGACGGTCTGACCCTCTCCCGTGCGGTCGCGGTGTCGGAGCGCAGTCAACGTGGCGAAAGCGCCGGCGAGCGCGGCGATCTCGTCGGTGAGGGCGACCGGCGGCAGCAGAGGCGCGCCGCCGGGCTCGCCCATGAGCCCGGCGAGCCCGCTCATCGCCTCGGCGATCGTGGCGAAGCCGGGCCGCCGCGCGTACGGGCCGTCCTGACCGAAGCCGCTCACGCGTACGAGCACCAGACGGGGATTGCGCTCCAGCAGCACGTCGGGACCGAGGCCCAGTCGCTCCATCGTTCCCGGCCGCATGTTCTCGACCAGGACGTCGGCCCAGTCGACGAGACGCAGCATCGCCTCGAGACCCTCGGGCGACTTGAGGTCGAGTGTCATCGTTCGCTTGCCGCGGCCGACGATCTTCCACATCAGCGTCTCGCCGTCGCGCGGATCCCGCCAGCCCATGCCGCGGGTCGTGTCGCCTTCGGGGCGCTCGACCTTGACGACGTCGGCTCCGAAGTCGGCCAGATGACGGGCTACGCCCGGACCCGCCAGCACGGTCGCGAGGTCGATCACCTTGAGCCCGTCGAGCGCCTGCACGCCGTCAGGATATGAGGAGGGTCACCAAGCGGTGCCGGTGAGGACCAGCTCGGTGATCTCCTCGGGCGGACGCGGCCGGGCGAAGTGGAACCCCTGCGCGAGGTCGCAGCCCAGCACCCGGAGCAGCTCGAGCTGGTGCTCGGTCTCGACACCTTCCGCGATGGTCGTGAGGTCGAGCGTGTGACCGAGCTCGACCACGGCACTGACGATGGCTTGGTCCTGCGGATGGTCCCCGAGCTCGCGCACGAACGACCGGTCGACCTTCACGACGTCGATCGGAAAATTGCGCAGATACGTGAGGGACGAATAACCGGTGCCAAAGTCGTCGATGCCCAGCCGCACGCCCGAATCCTTGAGCGCATGGAGGTTGTCGATGACCGAGTGCACCGCGTCGATGAAGACGGTCTCGGTCATCTCCAGCGTCAGCAGCTCGGGCGCCATCCCGGCATGCGCGAGCGCGGACTCCACGATCGATGCGAGGGCGGGCTGCGCGACCTGACGGCCCGACACGTTGACGGCCATGTGGAGCGGCACGGGAAGCATCGCCTGCCAGCGCGACTGCTGGCGGCACGCCTCTTCGAGTACCCACTGGCCGATCGACCCGATGAGCCCGCTCTCCTCGGCGACCTCGATGAACTCGTCGGGTCCGATGAGCCCGCGCGTCGGATGCTGCATACGGAGGAGCGCTTCGACGCCCACGATGTTGCCGCGCTCCAGATTGATGATCGGCTGGTAATGGAGCCGGAAGCGGTTGTGCTCGAGGGCGTCCCTGAGGTCGGACTCCATCTGGACGCGCGCGCTGGCCTGCTTCCGGAGACTCTCGTCGTAGAGCTCGTAACACGCGCGCCCGCGACCCTTGGCCCGGTACATCGCGGTGTCCGCCCGACGGAGCAGTTCGACGGGATCGGCATCCGCCGATCGCGTGAACGCCACCCCGATGCTCGGTGACACGACGACCGCTCGTCCTGTGAGCATCACCGGCTGCGAGATCGCGTCGAGCAGCCGTTCCGCGATACCGATGCCGTCGGTCTCGTCGGCGAGGCCGCCGCACACGACGACGAACTCGTCACCGCCGAGCCGCGCAACCGTGTCCGGCGGCCGCACGACCGTCTCGATGCGCCGGCTCACCTCGATCAACAGCTGGTCACCCGCCTCGTGACCGAGGTCGTCGTTGATGCGCTTGAAGCGATCGAGGTCGAGATAGAAGATGGCCACCGCCGTGGTGCGCCGGCTCAGGTCGTCCAGGTCGTGCTGCAACCGGTCCATCAGGACGCGGCGGTTCGACAGCCCGGTGAGCGGGTCGTGCAGCGCCTGGAACACGAGACGGTCCTCGGCCGCGCGTCGGGCGGTCACGTCGGCCATCTGCAGGATCGCGTACTGCGGCGCGCCCTTCTGGTCGTGCACCGCTCGCATCGTCAGATGTACCCAGACCTGTTCGCCGTGCGCGTGGCGGATCGGTCCCTCCCGTTGGTGCGATGCGGACTCACCCCGCACCATGCGATCGAGCGCGTCGGCGTCGTCGGCGCGTTCCGCCGGATCGGTGAGGTCGGCCGGGGTCATCGCGACCAACTCCGCCTCGGAGTAACCCGTGAGGTTGGAGAACTCCTTGTTGACGTGGACGATACGGCCCGGCTGAGGGTCCGTGAGATCGACGAGCGCCATGCCGATCGGCGCGTCCTCGAACGCGACCCGGAAACGCTCCTCGCTGACGCGGAGAGCCTCCTGCGTCGCGACTCGTCCCGCGTGCTCGCCGGCGAGCGCGAGCGCGTGCGACGCGCGTTCGCCGATCTCGCGCGCGAACGACAGGTCCCGCTCCCCGAAACGCCGGTGCGACGCGCCCGTCGATGCGAACGTGAGGGCACCGAACGTGCGGCCACGGCTCACCAACGGGACGACCATCGACGAGCGCAGATCGAGCTGGCGCAGCAGCATCTCATGGCGCGCGTCGGTTGCCAGCACCTCGATGTCGCCGGGTTCGATGTCGTGAATGCGCAGGCGCTTCCCCGCGACGACGGTGTCGTCGGGCAGCTCGCCGTTCTCGGCGACGACGTACCGCCAGTACAGCTCGTAGAGTGTCGTCAACCGCGCGCTGTCCGCGTGCGCGAGCCCCACCCGTGTGGCGCCCGACTCGTCGACCAGATACAGCGCGCACCAGTCGGCCACGTCCGGCACCAACAGGCGCGGGATCAGCTCGACGGTCGTCTCGAGATCAGCGGCTTCCGCCTTCGCCTCGAAGTCGATCAGGAACCGCTCGCGTTCGCGTGCTTCGCGCTCGCTCTCCTCGGCCTGGGTGCGTTCGACCGCGATGGCGATTCGGTCCGCGGCGAGCCGGAGCAGGTCGACGTCGGCCTCGCCGAAGCGAGCCGGCTCCAAGCTGCCGACATGCAACACGCCGATGAGTCGGTCCCCCGACAGCAGCGGGACACCCGCGAGGCTCCGCAGGCCCTTGGCCCGCAGGAGCGGGCTGACGATCGTCTCCGGCGAGGCGTCGTCGAGAATCACCGGTTCGCGCGTACGTGCCACCGTTCCCGCGAAGCCCTCGCCGACCCGGACGGGAACGTCGTCGGTATCCTCGAGCCCGACGGTCGCGGCAACGACCAGCGAAGAGCGATCGTCGCTCAGCAGGCGAATGCGGGCGGTATCGGCCTCCATCACGTGACGCAGCCGACCGAGCATCGCATCGAGGAGCTCCTGGAGCCCCAGGCGGGCCAGGCCGACGTCGGTGATCTCCTGGAGCTGTCGCACGCGTCGCATCGCATCGAGTCGGTCCGCGTACATCCGTGCGTTGTCGACCGCAAGGGCGGCGTGCTGGGCGATGTCCCGCACGAGACAGAAGTCCGCGTCGGTGAACGGTTCCGACGACGAGACGCGCGCCGCGGCGACCGACCCGAAGGTCTCGCCCCGCGCGGTGAGCGGCACGATGATCAAGGAGCCGAGCGGGTAACGACGAACGAGCTCGCGATGCATCGGGTCGACGTTCGCCGCGATCTCGTCGAGCTCCACGTGGCGCAGGAACACGGGCTCGGACTGACGCAGCACCCGATTGGCCCAGCCCGCGTCGAGGTCGGGCGTCACCGCGTCGGATGTGCTGCGCGCGAGCGATGCGTCGACCGCCGGCGGCAACGAGATCGCGACAGCCTCCAGCCGCTCACCGTCGTCAGACAGCAGCGACACCGCACACGCGTCGCCCACCGCCTCCCGAACCTTGTGTGCGAGCGCGTGGGTGGTCGCTCGGACGTCGTCGAGCGACGCGCTGATCTCCTGCATGACATCGGCGATCAGCGCGGCGCGTTCGGCTTCGAACCTGAGACGGTCCTGTTCTTCGACCGCGAGCGCGATGGGCAACCGTGTCACCGACCCGCTCGTATCAGGATCCTTCCGGCGTTGACGGTGCAGCACGGCTCAGCGCCTCCCGGTGCCGGCCGCGGCCCACTCCGGCCTCGGGGGCGCGACCGCGCGAAACGCCGCATCGCCATCAAACAGGTGGTGAGAACGCGTATCGTGCACGTCGAGCTCCAGATCCGCGCCACGGGCGATGGTCGCAAGCAACCTACCCAGCGCGCGAGGGATTTCCAACTTTACGTGCTCGCATCATCACTCGGCGCGCGAATGGGCCGGTGGAGTCAGCGACCCCTCACCAGGTCTGGGTGAACCCGCGCCCGTCGAGCAAGCCGAGCGCGTAGTCGCGGTAGAGGCCGGCGAACATGTACCGCGTCCGCTCCGTCCACGCGAGCGCGGCGGGCGACGAGATCCGTCGAACGATCTGGCTGTAACCACCTTCGTGGATCCGGTACTCCGCGAAACACCCCGGATAGTCCTTTGTCGCACCAATCTCCACGAAGGGGATATTCCTCGCAGAAGCGAATCTACGCACGCGATTGCGATGCGTGTGACCAGCGAAGTACCCCCCGATCGCTTCCCGCCGCGCCACGAGTCCGACGAGCGCCTCGCTGTCGTCGGGATTGATGCCGAAGTACGTGTCGCTGCGTTCGGTGCTCCCGACGTTCCAGCAGTGGTGGTGACCGAACACGAGGACGGGCGTGCTCGACGCCGCCGCGAGGTCGTCGAGCCAGCCGAGCTGCTCGCGGCCGACGCGCCCACGGTCGATACCGGGCACCACGGTGTCGAGCACGGCCACCGTCACGCCCGGCAGCTCGATCGAGTACGGCGCGTCCTCGATCGCGAGGGTGGGGTCGATCATCGCGTCGTGGTTGCCGCGCACGTGGCGCATGCGTCGCCCGAGGGTTCCGTAGGCGGCGAGGAAGGCGGCGTACTCGTCGTCCGTGCCGCGGTTCGTGAGATCGCCCTTCACGACGACCGCGTCCGGACCGATGGCGTCGATCTCGGCGATCGCGGCCCGGTTCATCACCTCGGGGTACGGCGGCTCGCCCGGCGCCGCCCGCAGGACGGGCCCGAGCTCCTCAGGATCGACCTGCTCGATACGTCCGCACTCGGTCTCGCCGAAGTGCACGTCGTTGACGGTGACAACGGTCGAGAGCAACCGACCCGGGGGGCGCGCCAGGGTGGTGACACGCGGCGGAAGATGCTCCGAATCGTGCGGCGCCCCTTCCACCTCGACCGTGTAGTGCGTGGCGGGCTCCAGGCCCGTGACTCGCGCGACGTGGTACGGGCCCTGTGTGACGACTTCGTGCTCGCCCACGCGCGTCGTGACCGCGACATCGGGATCGGTGACGAACGTGACGACGACTTCGTCGGGGCCGATGGTCATCACCTCGGCGTCACGGATCGTCGACATGGTGGCGCTACGCGCGGGCGCGACGGCCGATACGACCGTAAAGGCGCCACGACCCACGTTGCAGCCCGGCGCGGTGAGCCGACAACCGTGACACGCGTACCCACGCGTCGAGGCGGTCGGGATCGCGCGGTTCCTCGAGCGGTGCAGCCTCTGCGGTGAGCGCACCGATCGCGGCGACGATCGCGGCGACCTCCTCGAGCGTCGCCTCGGGCGAGATCGAGCGCAGCACCGGTTTCACAGGGGGACGTTCCCGTGCTT
>CAZJSY010000156.1:0-8252 GCA_964548555.1 uncultured Burkholderiales bacterium | reverse complement strand
CGGTTCAGCACGCGCCACGCACGACCGGGCAGCTGCGGTACGTCGGAGACTCCGGCCCGCTCACGCCGATGGACGCGAGCGGTACCGGCTTCGGCGATGTGCCGCTCGAGCCTGCCGCCTCGAAGCCGACTGCGACCGCGCTCGCCAGCGCAACACCGGCAACGAAGGCGGCGAGCGTCTTCGATCGATCGCGAAGCGTCAAAGCGGTTGCGCTCATCGCACGAGCTCGGCAGTCGACGGGTCGATGGTGGCCCGGACCTCGCGAACGTTGTCGACAGGAAAGCCGCCGCAGCGGCCGTGCTCACGGATGAGCTCCGGGTTCGCGGCGAAGTACACGCAGGTGATCGTGTCGTCGCTCACGTAGCTGTGAATCCACTGGATGTCGGGACCGAGATCTCTGAGTACCTCGTTCGACTTGGCGGCAATGGCAGCGAGGGCGGCAGCGTCCATTTGGCCCGCACCCGGCACCGTCCGTTCGATCACGTATTTCGGCATCGTCTCGTCTCCTTGCCCTGAGGTCGATGTTTCCTTATCAGGAACATACGGAGAAGCCGTCCAGCGGGCATGAGGCATTCACCTCAATGCACCCCACGGGAAACGGCGGTACGGTTCGCCCATGTCGGACGGGGCTGTGCGACTTACCGACCTGTTGATCGCGCTGTCGCTGGCGACCGACCTCGGATTCGGACAACCCGCGGAGCACATGCTCCGAGCGGCGCGGATCAGCATGCGTCTCGGTGAGCGGCTCGGACTCGACGCCGGCCAACTCGCCACCCTCTACGACGTGAGCATCCTCACGTATGTCGGATGCCCGGTCTATGGCAACGAAGCGGCGCTTCTTTTTGGCGACGACATCGACTTCCGTGCCGGCGCGGTCGAGATCGATCTCGCCGGATTTCCGGCAATGGTCTTCATGTTGCGACGGGCCGGCCATGGAACATCACCGTTCAACCGCGCCCGCCAGGCTGCGACGATCATGGCGACCGGCGGGCGCGCCGTGGTCGAACAGATGGCAAACCATTGTTCTGCCGCCGGCGAGCTCGCCGATCGCTTACACCTGAGTCCCGAGGTGCGGGCGGGGATCGAGCAGTCGTATGCCCGGTGGGACGGAAAAGGCGTCCCGGTAGGACTCGCCGGCGATGCGCTTGCGCTCTCGGCGCGGATCTCGCACGTCGCCGAGGCATGCGAGGTGTTCCAGCGGACCGCCGGTGTCGAAGCGGCGATGGAGATGGTCCGGTCGAGGAGCGGTACACACTTCGATCCCGCCATCGCCACCGTCGTCGAGCCCGAGCCGGAGGCGCTGTTCGAAGGGCTCGACGCCGACACCGTGGACGAGCTCCTCAACGCCGAGCCAGTCGACCGTCCGCCTCTGACCGACGAGGATCTGGACCTCGCACTCGAAGCGATCGGTGATTTCTGCGACATGCGCTGCCCGTACTTTGCCGGTCACAGTCGCGGCACCGCAGATCTGGTCGCCACCACCGCCGCGTTGTTGCAGATGCCTGCCGCCGAGGCAACGCTCGCCCGCCGGGCCGCACTCGTCCACGACGTCGGACGCTTCGGTGTGCCGGGATCGGTGTGGGACAAGCCCGGATCGCTCGCGAGCCGCGACCGAGAGCGCATGCGGATGCACGTCTACTACGTCGAGCGGATCTTCAATCGACCCGAACCGCTCCGCAGAATCGGCCTCCTCGCCGCGACACATCACGAACGCATGGACGGCTCCGGCTACCACCGCGGCCTCGGCGGCACGATGCTCTCGATGCCGGCCCGCGTGCTCGCGGCGGCCGACGCCTACCACGCCATGACACAGCGACGTCCTCACCGCGACGCCAGGACCGAAGACGAGGCCGCGCACGAGCTGCGGCGGGAAGCAGACCAGGGACGGCTGGACCCCGCGGCTACCGAAGCGGTGCTCGAGGCGGCCGGCCACCCGGGCAGCCGTTCACGAGCGGGCGGCCCGGCGGGTCTCACGGCCCGGGAGTGCGACGTGCTCGGTTTGCTCGCTCAGGGACTGTCGAACAAGGCGATCGCCCGCCAACTGGAGATCAGTCCGAAGACCGTGGGGAACCACATCGAACGCATCTATACGAAGCTCGGCGTGACGAACCGAGCCGGAGCGGCGATGCGGGCGATGCAACACGGCCTCGTGAGCTCCGCGGCCGTTCACACCGCGTACCCCGATTGAGGGGTTGCCGTCCGGGATGACCATCGCTATATTCACCCCGATGGGTGAATATAGCGCCGCGGTGCTGGACCGGGTCTTCTCGGCGGTGTCCGACCCCACACGGCGCGCCATCCTCGCCCGCCTCGCCGACTCGGAGGCGCGCGTCACCGACCTCGCCGGCGCCTTCCCGATCTCGCTCAACTCGACGTCGAAGCACATCCGCGTACTGGAGGCAGCGGGCCTCGTGAGACGACATGTGCGCGGCCGCGAACACTTCCTGAGTCTGGAGACGGCTCCGCTCGCCGAAGCCGCCGAGTGGATCGACCACTACCGCCGGTTCTGGAGCAGCCAACTCGAGTCGCTCGACGCGTTCGTCACCGGCCGCGCCGACACGGAAGGGTCGTCGTGACGGACGACTACGCGCTCACCGTCCGGCGCGACATCGCCGCGCCCGCAGAGGTGCTCTTCGAGGCGTGGTTGGACGCGGAGAGCCTCGGGACGTGGCTCAAGCCGGCCGGCATACGCGAGACGCGCGCCGAGACCGATCCCCGCGAGGGCGGAGCGTTCCGCATCGTGATGGTGGAGAACGAGAACGAGCTCGTACACAGCGGCACCTATCGCGAGATCGACCGACCGCGCCGTCTCGTGTTCACATGGTCTTCGCCGGCCACGAAGTTCCGCGAGTCGCTCGTGACCGTGACCTTCGAACCGTCGTCGGACGGGTCGACGATCGTGGAGATCCACCAAGTCGGTCTCCCCGACGAGGAAGCGCAGGCCTCGCACCACGGGGGGTGGTTCGACATCCTGCGCGAGCTCGAGTGCACCGTTCGTTCCGACGCGTGACCCGACAGTTCCGCCGAGCAAGGGAGATCGACCGATGCCGGACCATCGCACCGCAACCCGTGACCAGTGGCTCGCAGAACGACGCGACCTGCTGAAGGCGGAGAAGGAGCTGACCCGCGTCAGCGACGACATCGCCCGACGCCGGCGCGAGCTGCCGTGGGTACGCCTCGACAAGGACTACGTCTTCGACACCGAAGACGGCGAAGCCACACTCGCCGACCTGTTCCGTGGTCGCTCCCAGCTCATCGTGTACCACTTCATGTTCGACCCCGACTGGGACGAAGGGTGCCCGAGCTGCTCGGGAATGGCCGACGGCTTCGACAAGAGCCATCTGCACTTGCAGAACCACGACGTCGCGTTCACCGCGGTCTCACGGGCACCGCTCGAGAAGCTGCTCGCGTACCGGAAGCGGATGGACTGGAGCTTCCCCTGGGTCTCGTCGGGGCGCAGCGACTTCAATTACGACTTCCACGTCACGATCGACCCGTCAGTCGCGCCCGTCGAATACAACTACCGCGACCAGGCCGAGCTCGAGCGGCTGAACGTCGCGTGGCGCGACTGGTCGGGGGAGCAGCCCGGCATGAGCGCGTTCGCATCGGAGGACGGCGTCGTGTACCACACCTACTCTGCCTACTCGCGCGGCTTCGACGCGATGTGGACGATGTGGCAGTGGCTCGACCGCGCGCCGCTCGGTCGCAACGAGGGTGATTTCTCGTGGTTCCGTCGCCACGACACCTACGAAGGGAGCTACCGATGATCCTCGCCCACATCGGTGGCGTGCCGTTCGAGGAGTGGGTCGGACCGGTCCTCGCGGGCGGCAGCGCCGTCTCCCTCGCCGTGCACGCCGCGTTCCTTCGCATCCGCCGCCGCTCCTGACCGCGGCCCGCCGGCCCGGTCAACGGACGCACCGACAGAAGCGCGGCGCGACTGGCCGACGCCCGGCATCGTGAGCTCCGCGTGAGAACGCACCGGTCGTGAACCACTGGGTTGAACACAGTTGAACGACCGATGAAAGCCTTCGATCCGAGGGTGATCGCGGCTGCGGTCGCGTGTGACGCTGCGGTGGGCAGGTTCCGGGGTTCGCGCGCGGCGTGTTCGCGCCCTCCAGCTCCTGACTGCTGGTCGAACCATGTCCCCGAAACTCATCGAGGGAGGACCGATGCGGAGATTTCATCGCTGGGTTGCCGGTGCGGCGGCCCTTCTGGCGCTGGTGGGCGGGCTCGCCGCAGTGCAGGCTCCGGCGTTCGCCGGATCTCCTGACGACAGCGCGCGACACGTGCTGCTGATCAGTGTGGACGGGCTTCACGCGTCCGATCTCGCCCGGTGCGAGGCCACGGGCGCATGTCCGAACCTGGCGAAGCTCGCCGAGGTCGGCACGACCTACACGAACGCCTCGACTTCGAAGCCCAGTGACTCGTCTCCCGGGATCGTCGCGCTCACCACGGGCGCCGACCCCAAGCTCTCGGGTGTCTACTACGACGACTCGTACGACCGCAGCATGTTCCCGCCCCCGGCGCAGCTGGCCTCAGGCAAGCAGGACTGCACCGGACCGGCCGGCACCGAGGCGCAGTACTTCGAGAACCTCGACGTCGGTGCCCCCACGTTCAGCAACCAAAACGGGACGCGCACGATCCTCAACGAGGCGATCGATCCCGCCCAGCTCGATCGCGGGATCGTGAAGGGCAAGTGCGTACCGATTTTCCCGAACGACTTCAACCGGGTGAACTCCGTTTTCAGCGTCGCGCACGCAGCCGGACTGCGGACCGCCTGGGCCGACAAGCATCCTGCGGCGAACTCGACGGTCGCCGGACACGGAACGCCGAACGCGGTCGACGACCCGTTCCAGACGGAGATCAACGCCGACATCATCCCCCCGACGCTGCAGACCACCCGCGTGGGGACCGTGCACACGGTGACCTTCCCTCGTGACACCACCACGTTCCCCGGCGCCGCGATCACCGACTCGGTCGGTGACACGGAGTCCTACGACCAGATCAAGGTCGACGCGATCCTCAACCAGATCGACGGCTGGAACTCGACGGGTACCAAGAAGGCCGACGTCCCGGCGATCTTCGGGATGAACTTCCAGTCGGTGAGCGTGGGTCAGAAGCTGGTCGACCCGAACTTCTGCGATTGGACGACGAAGTCGACGCAGCGGCCGATCCCGTGCCAGGCCGGTTACACACCCGGCGGCTACATGCCGGGCACGCTGGCGTTCACCCCTCAGCTGAAGGGTGCGATCGGTTTCGTCGACGCCGGCATCGGCTCCATGGTCAAGGAACTGCGGGCCAAGCACCTGCTGTCGTCGACCCGGATCATCATCGGCGCCAAGCACGGCCAGTCACCGATCGACCCCACCCAGCTGAGGATGATCGGCAGCGCCGAGAACGCGGTCCTCACGGCCGCGGGCGTCACCCAGCCCGACCAGACGACCGACGACGACGTCTCGTTGATGTGGTACCAACACCCCGCCGGCGTCGCATCCGCGGTTGCCGCGCTCAAGAAGGACCAGAAGGGCGCGAACACGGCTCGGATCCAGCACATCCTGTCGGGTGAATCCCTGCAGGAACAGTTCGGCAACCCGGCCACCGATCCCCGCACGCCCGACATCATCGTCCAGCCCATCGTCGGCACGATCTACTCGAAGAGCGTGAAGAAGGTCGCCGAGCACGGTGGCTTCTCCGCGAACGACACACACACGGCCCTGCTCGTCGTCGACGGCTCGCGCGTGTCCGACGACCGCGCCGAAGGTCGTTCCGTGGACGATGCGGTGCAGAACTACCAGGTCGCCCCGACGATCCTGGCCTTCCTCGGACTCGATCCGCACAAGCTGGACTCGGTCCGTGTCGAGCACGTGCGCGTGCTTCCCGAACTCCCGGGACTGCGGCAGAACTGACGGTACGAACGACGAAACCAGACCTGCACGGTCTGCAGCAAGCGCTGAGCGGCCTCGTGCCCGTCCGTCGGGCACGGGACCGCTACGGCGCGAAGCGGGCGAGGGAGAGCGTCCCCGAGAGTCCGTCGAGCACGCCGCTCTGGAGCACGAGGACGGTCGGGATGCCGAGCGATCACGACCAACACCAACATCGCCAGGATGCACGGCGCCGATTCTGGCGCTCGCGCAGGCGGCGCAACGCGAGGCCGTAGAGCCAGCGGCGTGGGTTCGCGGTCGAGCGGGCGCGCGTCCAGCGACGGAACGCACGACGCAGTGCCTCCTCGGTCACGAGATGGGGCGGCCTCGAGATCGCCCACCAAGAGCGCCATCGCCGTGAGAAGTCGATCACGCTCGACCGATGCCCAACCCTCGAACGCTGCTCGCTCGTGATTTCAGGCGGCCGTCGTGGGCCAACGCACCTTCGTGGCCCATCCCGCACGCTCGAACAGGCGGATGAGTGCAGCCGAGGGATCGATCTGTCCACGCGTCGCCCCGTGACGAGCGGAGCTGGGGTGAGCGTGGTGAAAGTTGTGCCAACTGTCGCCCAACGACAGCAGAGCCAACGGCGCGAGGTTCGTGCTGTTGTCCTTGTTCGCCGACGGCCGCTTACCGAAGACGTGACACAGCGAGTTGACACTCCACGTCACATGATGCAGCGCCGCCATACGCAGGATCCCTGCCCAGAGCAACGCGGTCACGGCGCCCGCGAGCGTGCCCGACCAGGCCCAGCCGATGACAAACGGCACCGCGAGCGAGACCACCGCCAGCAGCGGGAACAGCCGGCTCACGATGACGAGATCACGATCGCCCAGCAGATCGGGCGCGAACCGCTCCGCCGGCGTGCTGTCGGGCGCGAACAACCACCCGACGTGGGCATGCACCAAGCCGCGCAGCAACCCGCGGGTGCCGCCTCCGAAGCCGTGGGGTGAATGCGGATCACCGGCGTGGTCACTGAACATGTGGTGCCGGCGGTGCAGGGCCACCCATGAAATCAGCGAGCCTTGAACCGCCATCGAGCCTGCAGCGGCCAGCACGATCTTCAGCACGCGGTTGGGTTTGAAACCGTGATGGGTGAAGAGACGATGGAACCCAACGGTGATCCCGAACGCCGTGAGGAGATAGAACCCGATTGCGAGGAATACGTCGCGTACACCGAGCCCGTGCCCCCACAGCAGCCAGAAGCCGGCACCGAGCGCCAAGGCAGGTCCGAGAACCAGCAGCCCGGTGATCGCGCGCGATGCCGCCAGGGGTGCACCGCCCACGGGCGGAAAGGTGCTCGAGGTGACACCGGACGGGATCCGAGACCGTGCGCGCGGTGTATCGGCGGCAACAGACATGGCAGCGCTCCTCTGGCTCGACCGCGTCCGGGTCCAGGGGCGCGTTACCGGCGAGATCAGCTCGTATACCGGCTGAGAAGATCAGACTATCCCCAGCCGAGAGCTCGCCGAGCGCGCCACGCTCATCTCTCGGCATGGGTACGAGGAGAGCGTTGCGCGGGTCGCTACCACCGTTCTCGGTGCACTGCCGCGCGCAGGGGCCGTCGAACTCGCCACTGGTGGCGTTCGAGGTCGGGCACGTCCTCGAGATGTGACACGGGTCCGACGCAGAGCCACGCGATCGGGCGAACGTGGCGCGGGATGCCGAGCAGGTCGCGCAGGAATTCCTCTCGATAGAACGAGACCCATCCGACGCCGTACCCTTCCGCGGTCGCGGCGAGCCAGAAGTTCTGAATGGCAAGGCACGTCGAGTACAGACCGGCGTCGGCAATGGCATGACGACCGAGAACGTGCGGCGCTCCACGCGTCGAGTCGTACGTGACCACGATGCCCAGACTCGACTCCATGATTCCCTCGACCTTGATGTCGCCAAAGACGCGGGCACGCTCGGGCGGGAGTGTCGCGGCGAAGCGCTCACGCTCCTTCAGGACGTGTTCGCGGAACTGCGCTCTTGTGAACTCGGCCCGGACGAGGACGAAGTCCCACGGCTGGGTCAACCCCACGCTGGGCGCGGCATGCGCTGCCGTGAGCAGCCGCTCCAATGTCGCATCGGGAATCGACATCCCCGTGAACTCGCTCCGCACGTCGCGCCGTCGCGCGATGGTGTCGTAAACCGCATCGATACCGGCACCCTCTGCTGGACTTCTCACGTCTCCCTTCCACCGTCATCTTGGTGGCCCGGCTGATCGGGCCCGTGGTACAGCTCACTTCCGGCCGCGACGAACTCGGTTGCTTTCTCCTTCATCCCGAGATCGATCGCTTCCCACGCGTCGATGCCGTGTTCCTGCGCGTAACGGCGGACATCTTGCGT
>CAZJSY010000155.1:0-8283 GCA_964548555.1 uncultured Burkholderiales bacterium | reverse complement strand
AGTGCTCTCGACAGGAACCTTCGCCTCGTTCGCATGGTTCCTCCTTCATCAGGGTGTTCGACGGGAGCGATGGCGCGGCGCCACGCCCCAACCGTCCCGGGACCTAGGTGCCGGTTCCCGGTGACGCTGCGAGCACCCCGATGACGAGCCAGCTCTCGCCGACCGGGGCGGTGACGACACTCAGACGTACCGGTGACGACACGGGCACGACACGCGCCCAGCGTCCGACGTCGGGTCCGAACGCGGCGAGGAACGGCTCCACCGCGGGTGAGTCGGGGAGCACCGCCACACCACCGACGGAAACGGTGCCGGATGCGCGGCACAGACCGTCGACGAGATAGGTGGCCCCGAGGAGGCCGCCGGCCAGCTCCGGCGGATGTTGACAGGCTCGACGGGCGTCGACCCACTGACGTACCGCGTCAGGTGCGCTCTCGTCGGAGAGATACTCGGGCGTCACGATGCTCGACGCGTAGGCGACACGAAAACCGCCGTCTTCAGCTGCGGTTGCGAACGTCGCCGTCGCGCGTGCGGGGGTGAGGCCCCGGACGAAGTCGAGACCCGCGCGCAGCCGGAGATCGACGAGCGCCTTCGTGCCGTCGACGCTCCTGATGGAGTATCCGGTGACGGGGGGTAGGTGCTCGTGGCTCGCGATCCACTCAGCGCGCGTCCGTTGTTGCGTTCGGTCGGGCGCGGCGAGGTATCCGAACGAGGCGGCGAAGTCCTGCTGCGCCTCGAGGCCGAGGAACGCTGCGACAGCCGCTTGCGGCGTGGCCAGGGCGGGGGCCGGAGTGTTGTCCGGAGACGGGAAGCGCGGCGAGGCGTCCGCCCCGGTCGCGGTTGGCTGGTACCCGGCCGCGGTGTTCCGACCGGACTTCGCGCCCAGCGACGAACGTCCCTCCGACGTCTGACTCCGACCCCCGCGATCGCGAACCGTGTTGACGAGAGCCGACACGCCGAAGCCCAACGCGAGCGCAGTGACCACGACGGCGCTGTCGCGAATCAGCCGCTTCGCTCGGGTGGCCCCCGACGTGTCGCCCGCCGTTGCTTCCACCGCCGCCCCAAGGTCTGTCGCCCGAAGCTCCGTCGCTCCGAGACTCCTTGCCTCGTCAGCGGTGTTCGCAGCAATGAGCGGCCACGGATGACGGCCGGACGTGAACTTCTCGCGACGGTTACCGTGCGGTGCCGAACGCCTCGCGCAGCGCGCGGGCCGCGATGTTCATCGCTTCTTCGGCTTCGCCGAACATGTCGGGCATACCCAGGAACCCGTGCAACATCCCGGCCATCCGACGGGTGCGCGTCGCCACGCCCGCTGCGGCGAGGCGGGCGGCGTAGGCCTCGCCTTCGTCGCGCAAGGGGTCGAACTCCGCGGTGATGATCGCCGCCGGAGGGAGACCGCTCAGGTCGTCGGCGCACGCCGGGGCGGCAAGGGGGTTCTTCGCATTGGCGTCGTCGCAGAGGTACTGGCGCCAGAACCACTCCATGCCGGGATCGTCGAGGATGTAGCCGGTGCCGTTCTCGCGGTACGAGCCGCTGTCGCGTGTCGGATCGAGGGCCGGGTACACGAGCACCTGCGCGGCGAGGTCGGGCATGCCGCGGTCGCGGGCGACGAGCGCGACCGCGGCCGCGAGGTTGCCGCCCGCGCTGTCGCCCATGACGGCGAGCAAGCCCGGTTCCGCACCGAGCTCGGCCGGGTGCTGCGCCACCCACGTCACCGCCGCGTCGCAGTCGTCGAGCGGAATCGGGAACGGATGCTCCGGAGCGAGCCGGTAGTCGACGCTGACGACGACGCAGCCCGAAGCGGCCGTCAAGCGCCGGCAGATCGGGTCGTGCGTCTCGATACCCATGAACACCCATCCGCCGCCGTGCAGGTACACCACCGTGGGAAGCGGTGAGGCTGCCTGTTCGGTCGAGGGCGTATAGATGCGAACGGGGATGTCGCCGTGCGGGCCGGGAACGACACGGTCGTCGACCGCGCCGACCTGGACGGGCTCACCTGCTCCGATGGCCGCGAACAACAAGCCCTGCGCGCGTGCGTCCTCGATCGGGATGTCCCACAGTCGCGGAGCTTCGACGGTCGAGAGCTGGTCGACCATCTGCTGCGCAGCCGGATGAAGAGGCATTGCTGGAACCCCCTGTGCGGGCCGAGCGCGACTCCGCCCGGCGTCGCGGTCTCGCCTAGCCGGAATTGCGGCTCTTCGCTCGGAAGTGGGGGATCACCTTCTCGCCCCATTGGCGGATCGTCTCCATGCACGCCGCCTGCGGGATCGTCCCCATCTGGATCAAGCACATGATCTCGTCGGCGCCGACCTCTTCGAGCTGCTCCACATACGCGATCGCGCGATCGGCGGTGCCGTACGCATGGTCGATGTTGAACGTCGCCGTGGTGTTCGGGTTGACGGGAATGTTCGCCTCGTGGAGCTTCGCGACGAGCTGTTCCTTGTCGCGTTCGATGGCGGCGATGTTGTCCTCGTTCTCGGTGTCCTGCGCGGGCGCGGGTCCGCCGCCGTACCAGTGTGCGATCGCCTCCGCGAAGAACCGTTGGCCGCGCGCGCCCAGCCGCAGAGCTTCGTCGCCGTCGTCGAGCACGATGGTTGGGCACAGAGCGGAGAAATGGTCGTTCACGACCGTCGAGACGAACCGCTCACCGGTGCGCGTCGCGATGGCGTCGCCGTAGATCTTGCGAAGCCCGGCGACCTCTTCGATGCCCGCGAAGCCGAGCACCAGTGCGCCGATCCCGTATTCGGCGGCGAGCGCGACCGTGTCGCGTTTGGTGCACGCCAGGAAGAGCGGCGGGTGCGGTCGTTGGAGCGGACGGGGCAACAGGTGATGCGGCCCGTGGATGGGCGCGGGCTCGATGTCGATCAGGTCGCCGTGCCACTCGAACGTGTCCTCCTGCCACATGTGACCGATCATCCGCAACGCTTCTTCGACCTCGGGATACGTGCGCGCGGGATCGACACCGCACAGCGACATCTCCTGCAGCGTCGCTCCGCGTCCCGCGCCGAGGTCGAGACGACCGCCGGAGAGGTTGTCGAGCATCGCGGCGCGCTCACCGACCCGGACGGGGTGGTTGTAGTTGAACGGCATGCACACCACGCCGTGACCCACGCGGATCCGCGACGTCTTCGCCGCGACCCAGCTGAGGAAGATCTCGGGCGCGCTCATGTGCGCGTACCACCGCAAGGCGTGGTGCTCGACGGCCCAGATCCGGTCGAAGCCCATCTGCTCCGCGTAGACGGCCTGCTCGACGCAGTCGCGCAGCACCTGGTGCTCGTGCTCCGGCGACGGATCGGCCATCTGGGCTTCGAAGATCATGGAGAACTGCACGTGCCGGGCCTCCTCGCTCAACGCGCCGTGTGCCGGAATTGCGATCTATGTTGTATCTAGTTTCGCATGGGACGTCAACGGCGTGGTCAGGCCCAGTCGATGACCTGGTCGAGCAGGTCGGGCAGCAGTTCCTCGAGTCGGGCCAGCACCACCGCCAGCGAGTCTCGGGTCAGGGTCTCGGCCCGCGGCGCATCGCCCGTCTCGATCGCCTCGAGTATCGCCGCGTGCGACGCGAGCACGCCTTCGCGTTGTGCGCGCGGGGTGATGGGGATCCTCAGCCGATCCTGGTACAGCTCCAGCAGGCCGCTGCCCATGAGGCTCACCACGCCGTTGCCGGACGCGCTCGCGACCGCTCCGTGGAAGTCGCGCGCGAGACGGGCGTACGCGTCGTCGTCGGTGAGGTCGACGGCCGACTCGCGCGCGACCACCGCGCGCAGCTCGGCCAGCGCGTCGGGATCCCGCCGTTCGGCTGCCAGCCGTGCCGCCATCGGCTCGAGCTCGAGGCGCGCTTCGATCAGCTCGCGGAACGTCGTCCCCGCGAGCCGGAAGAACAGGCTCGCCATCTCTCCGAACGCCCGACCGGTCACGGTACCGACGACCGGACCACCGCCCGGGCCGGGCTTGACCCGCAGGAGGCCGTGGACCTCGAGCACGCGCACGGCCTCGCGCAGCGCGGGACGCCCGACGCCGTACCGCGCCAGCATCGCCTGCTCGCTCGGGAGCATCTCGCCCGGCTCGAGTCGCTGCGCCACGATGTCGCGCACGATCTCGCGGGCGACGAGCTCGGAGGTCTTGCGACTCCGGCGCGTGACGCGGTCGTCGGAGGATGCAGGATGCACGTGCAGACCATACGGCGAGAAGGAGCGGTGATGGGAAGGCTCGACGGCAAGGTCGCGATCATCACGGGCGCGGCGCGGGGCCAGGGCGAGGCCGAAGCGCGGCGCTTCGTCGCCGAGGGTGCGAGTGTGGTGCTCGGTGACGTCCTCGACGACGTCAAAGCGATCGCCGGCGACCTCGGGCCCGACGCGATCGCGGTCCACCTCGACGTCACCGACGAGTCGGGGTGGAACTCCGCTGTCGACGAAGTGGTCTCCCGGTTCGATCGTGTCGACGTTCTCGTCAACAATGCGGCGATCTACCGGCAGGGAACGCCACTCGTCGATCTCCAACTGTCCGACTACCGCCAGGTCGTCGAGGTCAACCAGATCGGTGTGTTCCTCGGCATGCGGGCGGTAGCACCCGTGATGACGAGAGCCGGCGGCGGCTCGATCGTGAACGTGTCGTCGGTGGACGGGCTCACGGGACACGCAGGCGCGCTCGCGTACGTGTCGTCGAAGTTCGCGGTACGCGGGATGACGAAAGTCGCGGCGCTGGAGCTCGGGCCGGCGGGGGTCCGGGTCAACTCGATCCATCCCGGCGTCATCGACACGCCGATGATCGCGGGGCTCGTCGACCGCTTCCCGACGAGCCGCATCCCCGCGCAGCGTGTCGGCGTGCCGGACGACGTCGCCTCGCTCGCGCTGTTCCTCGCGTCCGACGAGAGCGGCTTCTGCACCGGTGCGGAGTTCGTCGTGGACGGCGGCCACACCGCCGGGCTCGGCCTGCCCCTGTAATCCCGCTTCAGTTGGGACAGTTTTCCGTGTATATCCCGGGAGAGTGTCCCAACTGAGCGGGTGGGGCTACGCGGGGGCTGTCTCCAGCGCGACGTCCTTGGCCCACCGGTAGTCGGGCTTGCCGCTCGGCGAGCGCTCGATCTTGTCGACAAGGTGTAGCTCGCGCGGAACCTTGTAGCCCGCGATCTTCGTGCGGCAGTGCTCCTGGATCTCCTCGAGCGTCGGCTTTGCACCCGGTCGCGGCTCGACCACCGCGCACACGCGCGAGCCCCAGCGCTCGTCGGGCACCCCGACGACGACGACGTCGTACACGTCGGGATGCGACTTGACCGCGCCCTCGACCTCTTCGGGGAAGATCTTCTCGCCGCCCGAGTTGATCGACACCGATCCGCGACCGAGCAGGGTGATCGTTCCGTCAGCTTCGACGGTCGCGAAATCGCCCGGGATCGAGTAGCGCGTGCCGTCGGGACCGGTGACGAACGTCGCCGCGGTCTTCTCGGGATCCTTGTAGTACTCGAGTGGGATGTTCCCTTTGCGCGCGAGGCGCCCGACCGTGCCGGAGCCGGCCTCGATCGGGTTGAAATCGTCGTCGAGCACGACCGTGTCGCGGATGGCGCGGACCGTGGGGCCGCCCTTCATCGCGGTCTTGCCGGCCTCCACCATCGTGTACCCGTTCGATCCGCTCTCCGACGCGCCGATCGCCTCGGTCACGATGAGGTTCGGGAACCGGCGGAGGAACTCGTCTTTGACCGATGGAGAGAACAGCGCCGCCGTCGAACTGAGTGCGGCCCACGACGACAAGTCGTACGCAGAAGCCGGATCGGTGAGCGCTTCGAGCATCGGTCGGGCCATCGCGTCGCCGGTGATCATGATCCCGTTGACCCGTTCCTGCTCGACCAGCTCGAACACGCGGCGCGGGTCGAATTTCGCCATCAACACGACCTTGTTGCCGACGAAGCTGCCGCCCATCACGCCCCACTGCGTCGCGCCGTGCATCAACGGCGCGATCGGCATCATCGTGATCTGCCCGGGATTGGCAAGCCCTCGTTCGACCATGTCCTCGGGCCGCTCGACACGGCTGTTCGTAACGGGGTCGATGCCGCCGCCGAGCGCGAAGAAGACGTCTTCCTGGCGCCACACCACGCCCTTCGGCATACCGGTGGTGCCGCCCGTGTAGAGGATGTAGCGGTCGTCGGCGCTGCGAGCGGCGAAGTCGCGCTCCGGTGACGCGGCGGCCAGGGCTTCCTCGTAGCGGATCGAGTCGAGCCCGGCGAGGTCCTCGGCCGTGGCGTCGTCCATGACGATGCTGTGTCGGAGCCGGGGGAGGTTCCCGCGTACAGCCGCGATGCGCGGCGAGAATTCTTTCTGGTGCACGAGCGCGACGAGGTCCGCGTTGTCGAAGATGTACCGGAGCTCGTCTTCGACGTAGCGGTAGTTGATGTTGATCCAAACGGCCCGGATCTTGAAGACGGCCCAGAGCGTCTCCACCCATTGCACGCAGTTGTACGCGTAGATGCCCACGTGGTCGCCCGGTCGGACGCCCTGCGCCAGCAGGTGGTGCGCGAGGCGATTCGCGCGGTCCTCCATCTGCGCGTACGTGCGGCGCTCGCCCTCGGCGACGATGTACTCACGGTCGCCGAAGTGGTCGACGGCGCGCTCGAAGAGGTCGGCCAGGTTGTACTCCATGAGGCCGAAGATTAGAACACGTTCTTTCGGCGTGACACGGCGGCGCGTGCGGTCTCCATCTTGGACAGCTCGAACAGCCGTCTGTTCTACTTCCCGCCCATGGACCGAACTCCCGTGATCGTGGGCGTCGGGCTGTCCGACTACCCCAAGGCGCCCGATCTCGACGCCGTGCAGCACCACGCGCTCGCCATGCAACGCGCCCTGGCCGACTCCGGTCTCGAGAAGAGCCAGATCGACGGCTACATCAGTGCCGGTGGAAGCGGCGGGATGATGGTCGACGACGCCGTCACCATGGCCGAGTACTTCCGTATCGACCACCGCTACATCGACTCGACGATGACGGGTGGCTCGAGCTTCGAGTTCCACGTCCAGCACGGCGCGGCCGCGATCCGTGACGGCGCGTGCGACACGATCCTCGTGACCTATGGTTCCGACCAGCTGTCGCGCATGGGACGCATGCTGGGCACAGGCGGCTTCCAGCGTCCGGGTTCCCGTGTTGCCGGCCCCGTCCAGTACGAGGCGCCGTACGGTAACTCGCTCGTGGGTGCCTACGCGATGGCGGCGCGCCGGCACATGCACGAGTACGGCACGACGTCCGAGCAGCTGGCGGAGATCGCGGTCGGTGTACGCGAGTTCGCCACGCTCAATCCCCATGCGATGTACCGCGATCCGATCACCGTCGGCGACGTCGTGACCTCACGGATGATCGCGGACCCGTTGCACAAGCTCGACTGCTGTGCGATCACCGACGGCGGTGGCGCGTTCATCATGACGACGGCCGAACGCGCACGTGACCTCCCGCAGCCGCCCGTCTACGTCTTCGGTGCCGCGGGCGCACAGACGCATTGGAACATCTCGCAGATGCCCGACTACACGACGACGGGCGGCGCGAAGTCGGGCCCTGAAGCGTTTGCACGCGCCGGTCTGACGCCGGACGACGTCGACATGATCATGTTCTACGACAGCTTCACGATCACGGTGTTGCTGTTGCTCGAGGGAATGGGCTTCTGCAAGCGCGGTGAGGGTGGTCCGTTCGTCGCCGAGGGTCACCTCAAGCGGGGGGGCAAGCTCCCGCTCAACACCGATGGCGGCGGGCTGTCGTCGTGTCACCCGGGGATGCGCGGGATCTTCCTCATCATCGAGGCGGTCCGGCAGCTGCGCGGGCAGGCCGGCGAGGCCCAGGTCCCCGGCTGCAAGGTTGCGCTGGCGGCCGGTTCCGGCGGCTGGCTCAGCGCGATCGGTACCGCCATCCTCGGCAAGGAGCATCCATGACGCCCTCCCAGGTGATCCGCGGACAGGAGTGGGAGCGCCCGAAGCCCGCGAAGGACGGGGTTTCGGGGCCCTACTGGGAGGCCGCATCGCGGGGCGAGCTCCTGATCCAACACTGCCCGTCGTGTGGCGCGCGGCAGTGGTACCCGCGTGCGGTCTGCACGGCCTGCGGCGGTGACCCCGAATGGGAGCAGACGTCGGGGCGCGGCACCGTCCACACCTTCACGATCATCCGGCAGAACTACGCGAAGCCGTTTCGCGAGCTGTTGCCGTACGTCGTCGCGATGATCGAGCTCGACGAGGGCCCGATGCTCATGGGCAACATCACCGACGTCGACGTCGACGAGGTGCACATCGGGATGCCGGTCGAGGTCTACATGATCGAGGC
>CAZJSY010000154.1:0-8320 GCA_964548555.1 uncultured Burkholderiales bacterium | reverse complement strand
GTGCCGGCATGAGCGAGGCGTACGTGCACGGGTTCAACCTGATCACCGAAGGCGTGCGCCAGGTACGCGCAACGTCGACCGCCCAGGTCGAGGGAGCCGGCAACTGCCTGGTCACGAGTGGTGAGGGCGTCCCCACGAGCGCGCTCCTCCTGAGGAAGTAGACCACATGACGACCAGTACCGGGTTCCTGCTGCCGCTGCTCGAAGGCGACGAGGGATCGCCGTTCTGGCAGGGCTGCGCGCGCGGCGAGCTGCTCGTGCAGGCGTGTGAGGCATGCGGCCGGCGCCGCATGCCGCCCCGGCCGATGTGTCCGTACTGCCAGTCGACGCGACGCCGCTTCGAGCCGACGTCGGGCCGAGGCCGGATCTGGTCGTACGTCGTGCCTCATCCCCCGCTGCTGCCCGCGTACTCGCAGTTCGCGCCCTACAACGTCGTCGTGGTCGAGCTCGAGGAGGACCCGACGATCCGCTTCGTCGGCAACCTCGTCGACTCCCCCGACGGCGCGATCAATTCGGTCGACCCGGCCACGATCGAGATCGGCGCGCCGGTTCAGGTCGTCTTCCAGCCCGTCGACGACGTCACCTTTCCTCGCTGGACCTTGCGCTGACCGGTCCGGGCTTGCGGGCCCGAAGATGGAGGAACATCGGGATCCGGCTCCATCGTTCGTAGCCCGGGAACGCGCGAGCCGGCATCGGTTCGCGCAGCAGCTCGAGCACGAGGCCGGCGTCGAGGACGGCGTCCACGTAGTGCTGCAGCTGGTATCCCCAGCCGCGAAACGTCATCGTCAGCCCGTCGCGCACGAACGTGCTCTCGAGCCGTCGGGCACCGAAGTACGCGCCGGTGATGGTGAACGGCGCGTTCGCCCCGTCACCCGCGAATGCCCCCGCATCGTTCAGCGGATGCGTCACGCACACGCACAATCGGCCGTCGGGTACGAGGACGCGGGCCGCTTCGCGTACGGTCGCCGGCATGTCGTCGACGTCCATCAGCGAGTTGTAGGCGACCACGAGGTCCGCGCTCGCGTCACGCAGCGGCGAGGCCGAAGCGTCGCCGAGCACATAGACGCTCACGTCGTCGACCGCGCGGGCGTGCGTCAGCAGGGTGGGGGACATGTCGAGCGCCACGACGTGGTGGTCGCGTGCGCGCAGGTCGCGCGTCACGCGACCTTCTCCGCATCCCAGCTCCACCGTGAGCTCGCCGGCTGGCGGCACCACACGGTCGAAGAACGCGTCGCGGTAGTACCAATAGGAGTCGTGATCCGGCGTCCGCGCCCAGCGCAGCCAGTTGTGCGCTTCGGCTTCCCACGCCCGCGGGAGGTCCACAGCGGAACGCTAGGCGGGGACGCACGGCGCCGGACGCGAAACGACGCCGCGTGGGCCGGGAATCACGAGGGGGGATTCGTGACCCGGCGCACACGGCGTCGAGACGGCGCGGCCCCGGACGGGGCAGCGATCAGGCGGCGCGCCGCGACTCGGTGGCGTTGCGCCGGGCCCGAAGGTCGTTCAGGACCCGCTCCCACTCGAGCTGGCGGGCAACCCACGTCAAGGCGGCCTGACGGCGCTCGGTCTCCCGGCGTGCTTCGATGCTGGTGGTGCTGGCGGTCATCGCAATCCTCGTTTTCAGCTTGCGCTCCGGTGCACAAGCAGTCGGTGTCTTCTCTATGAGACAATCGACACCTGGTGTTTGTTCCTTGACAGTATCTACTCTTAAAGTGAGTACTGTCAAACAGTGACGGGGGTCACACACGTGAGCACGCGGGCACTGGCGTCGTGAGCAGCTCCGAAGCGCGATGGCGGATCGACGACCTCGCCCACCGCGCCGGCCTCACCGTGGACACGATCCGCTTCTACCAGCGCGAGGGGCTCATGCCCCCGGCGCAGCGGGAGGGCCGCACGAAGGTCTACGGCCCGCACCACCTCGAGCGGCTCCAGCGGATCCGGGAGCTCCAGGAACGCCGGTTCTCGCTCGCGGCGATCCGGGCCCTGCTCGACGCGGACCGGCCCGGGATGATCGACGGCATCTTCGGCTCGAGCGACGCGGCTTACGACTTTGCCGCGGTCGTCGAGCGCTCGGGAATCGAACCGCAGCTCGCGAGCCGCCTACGCGAGGCGGGATTGCTCAGGGACCCCGAGGAATTCGGACGCGAGGCCTACGACGCGGCCGATCTCGACGTGATGCGGGCCGCGGCCGAGCTGCGGCGCACCGGCATGCCGGCCGACATCATGGTCGAGCTGGTCTCGATCTACGCGGTAGGCATCGAGCAGATGCAGCGGCAGGTGCTCGAGCTGTTCCGCGGCGACCGCGGCCCCGATTGGAAGCCGGGTGAGCTCGAGACGTTCCAGAACGCGACCGCAGCGTCGGCGTCGAACCTCCTGCCGATCGTGACCCGCATCGTGCAGTACGTGCACGAGCGCACCCTTCGCCGGCTGACCCTGCAGGCGGTCGAACGCGACAACCCGCGCAGCGGCCGGGTCGTCGACGTCGACGAGTCGGGTGAGGTTCCGATCGTCGAGAGCTGAGCGTTCTCAGTCGTCCAACCGGAAGATGCGCGTGGCGTTACCGGCGACGATCGCGTGCCGCTCGCCGGCCGGCAGGCCGCCCATCGTGTCCTCGATCACGCGCCGCGAGTACGGCCAGTCGTTGCCGTGGTGCGGATAGTCGCTCGACCACATCATGTTCTCGACGCCCACCTTGTGGCGCAGGTCGATCCCCGACCGGTCCGTGATGAAGGTCGCGCTCATGTTCCGGTACCAGTAGGAGGACGGCGGCTCCTTGATCGGCAGCTCACCCCACGAGCGGTTGCGCCAGAACTTGTCGTCCATCATCTCGAGGAAGTGCGGCAGCCACCCGACTCCGGTCTCGATCCAGGCGATGTGAAGCTCGGGAAAGCGCTCGAAGACACCGGTGAAGATCAGCTGCGAGATGTTGCCGGGCACCGAGGTGAACACGCTGCCGAGGCCCCCGACGGCCTTCGCCTTCGCGGCCTCCCCCTTGCCCCCGTAGACGGTCTGGCCGCCCTTCGCCGCGGCCTTGCGCTGGGCCTGACGTTGCTCGCGCGAGATGACGTTGATGTGGATCGCGACCGGGATGCCTTCATCGCACGCCGCGGCCCAGAACGGGTCGTCCGCCTGCGACACCGACGTCCCACCGGACGGCCAGTTCGAGATCACCGCCGCCTTGGAACCCCGGGCCTTCGCCTTGCGAAGACCGTCGACCGCGCTGTCGATTCCGAGTGACGGGATCTGCGCCAGCGCGATGAGCCGGGTGGAATCGGCCGCGCAGAACTCGTCGAAGAGGAACGAGTTGTACGCCTCGACACCGGCGAGCACGAAGTCGTCGTCCTCGTCACCGAGGAAGTGGCCGATCGTGCGTTGCGGCGCGTAGAGCAGCTCCGCGTCGACGCCGTCGATGTCCATGTCCTTCAGACGCTCGGCGCCGTTGTAGCAACCGGTGCGCGCCTCGTCGTAGGTGACACCGGTCCAGCGGAACTGGTCGAACGACATCCCGGGAGTCGCGGTGAGGCCGATCGGATCCGGCATCGGCGAGCCCGCGAACTGCCAGGCGTCGCCGCCGTCGGCGTCCTTGACGAGCTGGGGCGCCTTGTCCTGGTACTTCTTCGGAAGGTGGTTCTTCCAGATGTCGGGCGGCTCGAGGATGTGGCAGTCCGCGTCGACGATGCGGTACTTCGACATGAAGACCCCTTCCCCGGTCGAGACAGCTCACCGCGACGGTGGACAGGGGAATTCTTCAGTTCCCTGACGCGCGTGTCAACTCTGATATCGCGTCAGAAACGCCTCCGAGGTGCTCCCTTGCGTCGACGGTAGGGTGACGTCGACGTCAGGCCCGGGAGGAAGCGTCGAATGTCTCAGGGGTTGCTCGAAGGGGTGCTCGTGGTGGACCTCGCGGGCGAACCCGCCGCGATCGCGGGTCGGGTGCTTGCGGATCTCGGCGCCGACGTCGTCAAGATCGAGCCGCCCGGGGGTGATCCGCTGCGCGAGCAGGCTCACCGCTTCCTGGCGTGGAACGCCGGGAAGCGCAGTGTGGTGGCGACGTCGCCCCACGACCCGGTGGTGGACGAACTCCTCGCACGAGCCGACGTCGTGCTCGACACGCCGGGCTTCCCGGGTGCATGGGAGCTCGACCCCGAACGCGCGCCGCAGGCCGTCTGGGTGAGCGTCACGCCGTTCGGACTCACGGGGCCGCGCTCGGGTTGGCGCGCGTCGGATCTCGGCGTGATGGCGTCGAGCGGAAACATGTACAGCACCGGCGACCCCGACCGGGCGCCCGTCCGCTGCACCGAGCCGTCCGGTTACGCACACACCGGCGGGGAGGTGGCGTTCGCGGCGATCACCGCGCTCGTGTCCGGGCGGCCCCAGCGCGTCGACGTCTCGATGCAGGAGATCGTGTTCATCGCGAACATGGCCGGGCAGACAAGCTTCCCCAAGACGGGCGAGCGCGGGACCCGTCGGGGCGCCAACATCGGGCGCACGCGCGAGATCTGGCCCACGCTCGACGGCTTCGTGTCCTTCGGTCTCCGTGGCGGGAAGGCCCGCGTCCCGACCCTCCAGACGCTCACCAAGCTCGTTGCCGCCGACGGTATCGACGCGCCCGTCATGACGGAGCGCGACTGGAACGACTTCTCGCCCAACACCGCGACCGACGAAGAGCTCGAGGCCATGGAGCTCGCGCTCGCTGACTACTTCTCGCGACACACGATGAAGGAGCTCTACGACATCGCGTGCGAGACGAACCTGATGATCGCGCCGGCCAACTCACCGAGAGAGCTCCTCGCGAACGAACAACTCGCAGCGCGGGGCTTCTTCGGTCCGCTCGGCGGCATCGAGCAGTTCCCGCTGTCGTTCGTGACGCTCCGCAGCGCCGACGGCGAGGCCGCGCCGGCGCGCGCGTCTTCGCCTGCGCCCGCCCTCGGCTCCACGAACCCGTCCGACCTCTCTTCAGTTGGGACACTTGACCGCGATATAGGCGGGAAAGTGTCCCAACCGGCGAAGAGCGGCGGTGCGTGGACGGGCGTGAACATCCTCGAGTTCGGCTCGGGAGCCGCGGGGCCGATCGCCACGCGCTACTTCGCGGAGCACGGCGCAACGGTGCTGCGGGTGGAGTCGAAGAGCCGGCCCGACTTCCTCCGCGTCTACGCGCTCGGGCCTTCGAATCCTCACGGGCTCGAAGGGTCTGCGCTGTACGACGCGCTCAACGTCGACAAGCGCAACATCACGCTGAACCTCAAGCACCCGCAGGCGGTCGAGGTCGTACGGCGCCTCGTCGTCGAGTGGGCCGACGCGGTCGCGGAGAACTTCGCACCGCGAGCGATGCGCGGGTTCGGTCTCGACTACGACTCACTCGCGCAGATCAAACCCGATCTCGTGATGATCAGCGCGTGCCTCAACGGACAGACCGGTCCGCACCGCGACTATCCGGGATTCGGAAGTCAGGGCGCGGCGCTGTCGGGATACAACTGGCTGACCGGATGGCCCGATCGCGAGCCCGTCGGACCGTTCGGCACCATCACCGACTCGCTCGCGCCGCGCTACGTGGCGTCCGCGCTCGGCGCGGGGCTGCTGTACCGGCGCCGCACGGGGCGTGGTGTGTACCTCGATCTCTCGCAGGTCGAGGTCGGTATCTGGACGCTGTCGCCGTGGATCCTCGACTACGCCGACGGACGCGTACTCGGCATGCGTGACGGGAACCGGTCCTCGCGGGCCGTGCCGCACGGTGCCTTCCCCTGCACCGGCGACGACCGGTGGATCGCGATCGCGGCGTGGACCGACGACGAATGGGCGCGTCTCGCGCGCATCATCGGGTTCGACGGCCCGGACCTCGGCACACTCGACGCGCGCCGGGCGCGTATCGACGACATCGAGACGGCCGTCGCGGCGTGGACCCGCACGCGCTCGCGCGAGGAAGTGGCGACGACCTTGCAGGATGCCGGGATCGAGGCGGTCCCGGTATACGACTTCGGTGACATCCACGACGACGCACAGGTCGCGCACCGGGAGCACTTCGTGCAGCTGACGCACCCCTTCACCGGACCGACCTTCTACGAGCGCAACGGGTTCCGCCTGTCCGACGCGCCGAGCGGGTACGGGCGCAGCGGCCCCACGCTCGGTCAGGACAACGACTGGGTGCTCGGCGAGCTGCTCGGGCTGTCGGCCGACGAGCAGGAGAAGCTGCGCGCCGACGGCGCGCTCGAGTGAGTCCCTGCCCGTCGCGGTCGACCGGGCGACGACGATCTATTCGACCCTGAGCTCGATGCGCTGGACGCCGGGGAACTCCATCGCGGGACGCCCGTCGCGTTCCTCGCAGCAGTCCTCCATCGGCGCCCACACCTCGAGCACGGCCGGATGCTGGTGGGCCGAACGCGCGCACTCGGGCTCGCGCCACGAGAACACCTCGATGTAGTGCGGGCGCCCGTGACCGTCGGTACCGCGGAACACTTCCGGGGGATCGTCGGTGACGAGGCCGTGGGCCCGCAGCGTCGGCCAGTGGCGCCGCAGGAGATGGATCATGTCGGCCTCGCGCTCCGGCTTCACCCGGTAGGTGGCCATCACGGTGACGGAGGAGGTCACGGCGACGACCCTATTCCTTCGCCCCTCCTCGCGGAACTCCCGCCGCGGTCGTACCATCGCGGCGTGGCGCGCCACGGGACGCTCGTGGGGCATGACGACCGCCGGCTCGACGACCGCGGGCTCGACGACAGCGACCTCGTCGTCGTGGAGCTCGACGAAGCGCCGCCCCTGTGGGTCCGCACCGACCGTGAAGCGTTCGAGGAGCAGTTCGCACAGCTCGCGTTCGGTCTCGGCACGGTACGGCGGCGGGTGCACGCCGATCGCGCGTCACGAGCGCCGATGTGGGTCCTGCTTCTCGCCGTCGTCGTGGCGATGCTCGCCGTACTCATCGGGAACCCGGGCCAGTCCACCACGGCGGCATCGGGCGGTGATGCCTTACGCGTCTTGGATGCGCCCACCGGAGCACGGGTGGTGATCGTCGCCGAGGACCGGATCGAGTCCATCGACGTGGACCGACGCGCGGAACGTGTGACCCGCCTCGCCGGGATTCCCGACGGCACCGCGACCGCGGCGGTTTCCGCAGGGGACACCCTCGCCGTCGTCGTGCGCGGTCGCGCCTGGGGTGTGGACCGCGCGCTGGACCGCCCGGCCGTCGACCTCGGTCCCGCCGACGTCGTGTTCCGCTCGGGAGCGGAGGGATGGGTGTGGGTCGCGGTGGCGACGAGCTCGGGGTGGGATCTCCGCATGGTCTCGACCGTGTCCGGAGCCCAGGGCGCGGCCTTCCTCACCGACACGGCCTCGGGAACCGGACGTCCGCTCGGAGTGGTCCAGCCCGACGGCCTGGTGCTCGACCGGATCGAAGACGGACGCCGTGTCGTCGGGTCGAGCGAGCGGTCACGCCCGGTCCCCCGTCACGACGTCGTTCTGGGTCTCGCCGACACGTCGGTCGCCGCGCTGGACTGCGCGGGACGCACCTGCGCGATCGTCCTCACCGATCTGCACTCCGGGCGTCAGCACCGGGTCGGCACGCCGCTCCCGGGCGACTGGTCGATCGGTCCGAGCGCGGTCGGACTCGGGGGCGGTGCGATCGCCGCGCTGGTGAACGCGCCGGGAAGTGACAGCAGCCGGGTACTGGTCACGAGGGACGGCGTCGCGCGCCTCGTCGACGTCGGCGGCCACGCGACGACGCTCGCGTGGAGCGCCGACTGGTTGTTCGTGATGGTCGACGACGGCCGGCTCGTGGCGATCGGCCCTGCGGGCGGCGCCCGCACCGTCGACCTGCCGTCCCTGCCGAGCGGCGCGCTGATCGGAGGCTGAGTCTCCGGCACGCCGGCATCGCGTGTCTGCGGTCGCCGACCGGCGTGACGCCTTCTACGCGCGGTGGATCAGGTTGAAGCGCTCGGTGACGACCGGCTCCCCTGTCGCGTCGTCACACCACACCGTCTCGACGACGACGAAGGTCATCGTGCGGCCCTTGCTCTCGCGCTCGTAGACGTCGGTGATCTTTCCCTCGCTCACGAGCACGTCGCCCACGACGATCGGGCGGTGATACTCGAACTCCTGCTCGCCGTGGAGCACGAGCCCGCCCTTCGCGAAGAGGTCGCCCATGAGCTTGTGCATCGGGTTGGTGCCGCCGGTCGGGTCGGCCGGCTGGTCCTCGCGGTGCTTACCCATGTGGTTGACCGCGAACGAGAACGTCGGCGGGGCGGGGATGTTCGAGAAGCCCGCAGCCTTGGCCGCGCCCGCGTCGTGGAAGATCGGGTTCTCGTCCTTCACCGCGGACGCGAAGTACGACA
>CAZJSY010000153.1:0-8380 GCA_964548555.1 uncultured Burkholderiales bacterium | reverse complement strand
GACGAGTGGGTCATCAACGGTTGGAAGTACTTCTCCTCCAACGCCAAGACCGCGTCGTTCCTGATCGTCATGGCGGTCACCAACCCCGACGTCAGTCCGTACAAGGGCATGTCGATGTTCCTGGTACCGACCGACACGCCCGGGGTCAACATCGTGCGCAACGTGGGCCTCTCCGGCGAACGGCTCAACGAGGGCTCTCACGCGTTGATCCACTACGAGGACGTGCGCGTTCCCGAGGAAGCGTTGCTGGGCGGTGAGGGTCAGGCGTTCGTGATCGCCCAGACGCGCCTTGGCGGCGGTCGCATCCACCACGCGATGCGCACGATCGGGATGGCGCAGAAGGCCATCGACATGATGTGTGAGCGCGCGCTCAGCCGCGAGACGCAGGGAAGCCTCCTCGCCGACAAACAGTTCGTGCAGGGCTACATCGCCGACTCGTACGCGCAACTGGTGCAGTTCCGGCTGTTCGTGCTCTACACCGCCTGGGAGATCGACAAGTACAACGACTACAAGCGGGTCCGCAAGGACATCGCGACCGCGAAGGTGGTCATGCCCACGGTGCTGCACGACATCGCCTGGCGCGCGATGCAGGTGCACGGCGCGCTCGGCACGACGAACGAGATGCCGCTCTTCGGGATGATCCACGGAGCCGCCGTCATGGGGCTGGCCGACGGGCCCACCGAGGTGCACAAGGTCACCGTGGCGCGTCAGGTCCTGCGCGACTACCGCGGGACCGAAGGCATGTGGCCGACGGCCTGGATCCCCGGGAAGATCGACGCGGCGAAGGCCAAGTTCGCGGATCTCCTCGAGCTGGAAGTGGGGAACCTGTGATCGACTTCGAGCGGCTCGCCGCATGGATGGACGACGAGGGTCTGCCCGGCAAGGGAGAGCCGATCGAGCACAGCTTCCTGTCCGGTGGCTCGCAGAACGAGCTCTACGAGATCCGTCGCGGTGAGGAGCGCTGTGTCATCCGGATCCCACCGTCGTTCGCACCGCCCGACCGCGACGAAGGCATCCTGCGTGAGTGGCGCATCGTCAAGGCGCTCGACGGTACCGATGCGCCTCACACACCGGCGGTCGCCGTGTGCGAGGACCCGTCGGTGTTGGGCCGCACCTTCTACCTGATGGGTTTCGTCGACGGCTGGTCGCCCATGGGTCGCGACAGATGGCCGGAACCGTTCGACACCGATCTGAAGGCACGCGCCGGGCTCGGGTACCAACTCGCCGAAGGCATCGCGCTGCTGTCGAAGGTCGACTGGAAGGCCCGGGGACTCGTTGGGCTCGGGCGACCCGAGAACTTCCACGAGCGGCAGGTCGACCGGTGGACGTCGTTCTTCGAACGGTTCAAGATCCGTGAGCTCGACGGCATCGATGTCGCGTCCGCGTGGCTGCGCGAGCACAAGCCGATCGACTACATCCCGGGCATCATGCACGGCGACTACCAGTTCGCCAACGTGATGTACGAGAACGGCGCGCCGGCGAAGCTGGCGGCGATCGTCGACTGGGAGATGGGCACCGTCGGGGATCCGAAGCTCGATCTCGGCTGGATGGTCCAGAGCTGGCCCGAGGACACCATGGCACCGGAGGCGTCGAACTCCGGCTACGTCGACATGCGCGGGATGCCGAGTCGCGACGAGGTGCTCGCGCATTACGCCCAGGTCTCGGGACGGCAGGTCGACGACATCGACTACTACGTGATCCTCGCGAAGTGGAAGCTCGCGATCGTGCTCGAACGGGGCTTCGCGCGCGCCGGTGACGACGAGAAGTTGAACGCGTTCGGGCCGATCGTCGTCGACCTCATGAAGGGCGCGGCGGAGCTCACCGAGACCACCGACTACGGCCGGTAACCGGGTGCGCGCCGCGCTCTGCCGTGCGTACGGCGAGCCCGAGGCCGTGCGCGTCGAGGATGTTCCGGCGCCGCCGTTGCACGCGGGTCAGGTGCGCATTCGCGTGCGTGCCGCGGCCGTGAACTTCCCGGACGTCCTCATCGTCGCCGACAAGTACCAACTCAGCGCGCCGTTGCCGTTCGTGCCCGGCAGCGAGCTCGCCGGTGAAGTGGTCGAGGTGGCCGAAGGGGTCGGCAACGTCACCGTGGGGGAGCGCGTCATCGGCACCGGGTTCGTGGGTGCCTTCGCAGAGGAGGCCGTGGTGCCGGCCGCGGCGGTCACACGCGTGCCCGAAGGTGTGGATGACTCGCACGCAGCGGCGTTCGGTGTGGCGCACCGCACCGCGTACCACGTGCTGCGCTCCGTTGCCCGTCTGCAGCCCGGTGAGGAGCTGATCGTGCTCGGCGCCGGCGGCGGTGTAGGACTCGCCGCCGTGCAGCTCGGCGCGCAGCTCGGCGCCACGGTGACCGCCGTCGCGTCGTCGAGCGAGAAGCTCGATGTCGCGCGTGCATACGGCGCGACCCGCGTGATCGACCACCGCGCGGGCGATCTGCGTACGGCGCTGCGGGAGTCATTGCCGAACGGTGGCGACATCGTGGTCGACCCCGTGGGCGGCGACCTGGCCGAACCGGCCCTGCGTTCGCTGCGATGGGGCGGCCGCTTCGTCACGGTGGGTTATGCGTCAGGCGTGATTCCGAAGATCCCGCTGAACCTGGTGCTGTTGAAAGGCGTGGAGATCCTCGGCTTCGAGTTCCGCTCGTTCGGAGTGCACGCGGGCGACGAGATGCTGCGCAACGAGGCCGAGCTCATGGAGCTGCTCGCGAGCGGTCGCGCGATGCCCCACATCGGCGCGACGTTCAAGCTCGACGAGGTCGGCGCCGCGTTGCGCTACGTCGCCGACGGTCGGGCCATCGGCAAGGTCGTGCTCGAAGTCGCGTGAGGCGTAGGCGCCTGATCGCCTGTCCCCGGCCACACGGAAGGCCTCTCGCGCGTCCTCGATCGCGAACTGGTGCGTGACGAGTCGAGTAGCTCGCCGCTGCCGGTCGGTTCGTCGACCTCCACCACGTCGACGCCGCCAGCGATCGCTCGCACGGCCTTCGATGTTTCGCTCCCCGACACCGTTGCGGAAATGGCATTCTTCATTTACGCTAGTCGGAGATTCCATTGGGCGAGTGTCGCCTTATCGACGCACGCTGGCGCTCCACGTTCCATGGCTCCTCTGGCTGCACCCTCCCGGGGTCCGCCACGGGCGCCGCTTCGTCCGCACAGGGGGGATTGCGAGTGGACGGACGATCGTTGCGAGCGGCTGTCGCCGCCTCTCCCGCCGCGCGCCTCGGGGCCGTCGCGCTCTGCGCGGCGATGCTGGGACTGGCGGCATCCCCGACCAGCGCGGCCGCTGCGACCACGCGGGCGCGCCGGTCCGGCCCCGCCGCGGAGCTCTCCCGGCTCGCCGGCGGCCACGGCGTCTTCATGGGAGAACCCATACCGACCGACGTGCAACGTCTGCACTACGTGCAGCGTGAGTACGCGGCGGCCGGCGTTGCGACCGCGTACAAGCCCACCGGCGCGCTGACGGCGGACGGTCGCTGGACGTTCGTGCCCGACACGACCGCGCCGTACCGAACCCGCGTGCTCGTCCGCGCCCCGGCGAGCCGCGCCGCGTTCAGCGGCACGGTGGTCGTCGAGTGGCTCAACGTGAGCGGCGGTGTGGACGCCGATCCCGAATGGGTGAGCACTTCCGAGGAGATCGTGCGGAGCGGTGGCGTCTGGGTCGGCGTCTCGGCCCAGAGGATCGGCGTGGAGGGCGGCCCGGTGCTCGTGAGGGTCAACGTTCCCGGCGCGGAGAACGCGGGCAAAGGGCTCAAGGCCATCGACCCGGCGCGCTACGGCACGCTCGTGCACCCGGGTGACGGCTACTCGTTCGACATCTTCACCCAGGTTGCGCGCGCGATCCGCAGCGGGGACGGACTGAACGGGCTGCGGCCCCGGCGGCTGATCGCCGCGGGTGAATCGCAGTCGGCGTTCGCGCTCGTCACGTACTTCAACGGAGTGCACCCGCGCGCGCACGCCTTCGACGGCTTCTTCGTACACAGCCGCGGCGCGGTTGGTCTCCCGCTGGTCGCGCCGGGCAAGTACGCCGACATCGCCGGAGCGATCGCCGGTACGCCGACGATCTTCCGCACCGACCAGGAAACACCCGTGCTGGACATCCAGACCGAGAGCGATGTCACGAGCATCCTGAATTCGTACGCGGCGCGCCAACCGGACAACGAACACTTCCGTCTCTGGGAGGTGGCGGGCACCGCGCACGCCGATGCCCACCTCGTCGGCCCCACGACGGTGAAGTACATCGATTGCGGTGTGCCCATCAACAACGGGGCGATGCACATCGTCGCCAAGGCGGCGTTGCGCGCGCTCACCACCTGGCTCACGACCGACGACGCTCCGCCGCACGCGCCGCGCATCGATGTCGTCCCGGGCTCGCCGCCGAAGATCGTCCGCAACGGCGACGGCATCGCACGTGGTGGTGTTCGCACGCCGCCGGTCGACGTCCCCGTGGCAACCCTCTCTGGCGCGCCCGGGCCGAATCCCTCGACCATCTGCCTGCTGCTCGGCTCGACGACGCCCTTTTCGCCGGCTCGGCTCGCAGCGCTCTATCCGTCACGCGACGAGTACCTCGAGCGCTACCGCGCCGACGTCGCCGCGACCATCCGGGCCGGCTTCGCCCTGCGCGAAGACCGCGCCGCGCTGCTGGCGTTCGCCGAGCCCGCGCGCATCAGCCATTGAGACATCGGAATTGAGGCTTTCTTGAAGCGCGTCGTCTCACTGTTCGCCGTGATGCCGTCTCGTCGTTCGGCGCTCGTCGTCGTCGTGGCGCTGATGCTCCTCGCGTCGGCCTGCACCGGGAACCGGAAGCCGGAGGCTGTCGTCGGCGCCAACGGCGCCGGCGCGACCGCGACGTCGAGCGCGACGCTTCAACAGGCCTCGGCAACCTTTGGTGACCTGCCTTCGCCGTGTGGCCCCGGCAACGCAAAGGGCGCGACGGATCAAGGCGTCACCGACACCAAGATCACCATCGGCTACGGCGACGACGCGGGCTTCAGCATCCTGCCCGGCCTGAACCACGAGCTGAGCGACGCCGTCAAGGCCCTGGTGAAGTGGTGCAACGACCAGGGCGGCATCAACGGGCGTCAGATCGAGGGGCGCTACTACGACGCCAAGTACACCGAGGTCGTCAACGTCGTGCGGGACGCCTGCACGCAGGTGTTCATGCTGGTCGGTGAAGGATGGGCGAACGATCAGGCCCAGGAACAGACGCGGCTCGGGTGCAACCTTCCTGCGGTCCCGAGCTACGCCGTGACCGCGGACTTCTCGAACGCACCCCTCATGGTGCAGGGGTTCCCGAACCCCGCCGACTACATGTACGGCACGTGGGCGCGTCAGCTCGCCCAGGCCTTTCCCGACAAGGTCAAGAAGGCGGCGGTGGTGTACGCGAACGCGCCGGCCACCATCGACAGCCGCGACAAGCTGGTCTACGCATTCCCGAAGTTCGGGTGGCAGTTCCTCGACTGCAACCAGCAGTGGAGCCCGTTGGGCGAAGCCGATTGGCGGCCCTTCGCCCAGAAGCTCAAGCAGTGTGGAGCCCAGATGGTGAACTTCCTCGGGCCGCCGTACCCCAACTTCCAGAACCTGCTCGACGCCGCCGCGCAGCTGGACTATCACCCCATCTGGTTCGCCGACGAGAACAACTACGACCCGTCGTTGTCGAAGTGGAACACGAACGGATTCGGTGACCAGCTCTACGTTCGGATGGCCTTCACTCCGTGGGAGGAAGCCGCCCAGAACAAGGCGACCAAGCAGTACATCGACGTGGTGAAGCAGAACGGAGGCGACTACGCGCCGCTCGGACTGCGCGCCGCCTCGAGCTTCCTGCTGTGGGCCACGGGCGCGAAGGAGTGCGGCGCGACGCTCACGCGCCAGTGCGTGCTCGACAACCTCCACAAGATCACCAAGTGGACCGCGGGCGGCCTGCACACCGAGGTGAACCCCGGGCAGAACATCGGTCCGCAGTGCGGGGCGCTCGTGAAGCTGCAGGGCACCCGGTGGGTGCGCTTCGCCCCCAAACCGGCGAACACGTTCGACTGCTCACCGGGCGACAACGTCCCGATCCCGAGCACGGAGCGGGTTGTCGCCCAGGCTCAGCTCGGGCCCGACCGCATCTCCACCAAGAACAAGAAGTAGCGAGGACGACGGGAGCACGCCGCCCCGATGCACAACTTCCTGCAGTACACCATCCTCGGTCTGATTCTCGGCGCCGTGTACGGCATCGCGGCCTCGGGACTCGTCGTCACGTACACCACCTCGGGCATCTTCAACTTCGCCCATGGCGCGACGGCGATGATGGCCGCGTTCACGTACTGGCAGGTGCGCGTCGCGTGGCACTGGCCGGCCCCGCTCGCTCTCGTCGCGGTCCTCGGCATCGCGGCGCCGCTGTTCGGCATCGTGCTCTACAGCGTCGTGTTCCGCGGGTTGCGCAACACGGCCGAGGTCACGAAGATCATCGTCTCGGTCAGCGTGATGCTCGGACTGCTCTCGCTGGCGACGTGGATCTGGGACCCGACGCCCCGAACGCCGCGGATCATCCAGAAGTTCTTCGGCGCCGGTGAGCGCGTGAAGATCCTCGGCGTCAACGTGACCTGGCACGAGATCATCGCAGTCGTCCTGGCGGTCGCGATCGCCGGCGGACTGCGACTGCTGTTCTTCCGTACCCGTCAGGGTGTCGCGATGCGGGGCGTCGTCGACGACCCGGCGCTGCTCGAGCTCACGGGAGGCCGGCCCGAGTGGCTCGCCGCGCTCTCGTGGGCGTTGGGCGCCTTCCTCGCCGCGCTCGCGGGAATCCTCATCACGCCCATCCAGGGCGGCGCGCTGACCGCCACCGCGTTGACGTTGCTCGTGATCGACGCGTTCGCGGCCGCGATGTTCGGTCGGCTTCGCAGCCTGCCCCGCACGTTCCTCGGCGCCATCGTGCTCGGCCTGGCAGTGAACTACATCGTCGGATACTTCCCGACGAAGTGGACGTGGACGGGCAACTTCCGGGTTTCTCTGCCGATGATCCTCCTGTTCGTGGTCCTGCTCGTCCTGCCGCAGAGCCGCTTGCGCGGTGCGACGATGCTGCGCACGCGGGAGCGGTTCCGGCTCCCCAGCATCCGCAGCGCGATGGTTTGGGGCGTCGTGCTGGTGGGCGTCGTGGTCCTGCTCCAGGGGCTCATGGCGGAGACAGCGGTGAACTCGTTGAGCTTCGGGATGACCCTGGCGGTCGTCGCGCTCTCGCTCGTGCTGCTGACCGGCTACGGCGGCGAGATCAACCTCGCGGCGATGTCGTTCGGAGCCATCGGCGCGATCGTCGTGTTCCATCTGGGCGTCAGCGGCTCGGGCGCGGCCGCGTATTCGACACTGTGGGGCTACCTGCTCGCCGCCGTCGTCTGCGGTGTCGTCGGCGGTCTGGTGGCGCTTCCGGCACTCCGCCTCCGGGGCCTCTACCTCGCGTTGGCGACGTTCGC
This sequence comes from uncultured Burkholderiales bacterium, assembly GCA_964548555.1. GTDB lineage: Bacteria > Actinomycetota > Acidimicrobiia > IMCC26256 > JAMXLJ01 > JAMXLJ01. The sequence goes on along the minus strand of CAZJSY010000153.1, from coordinate 933 downwards.
GTTCGGCGTCTTCATCTCACGCATGATCCTCACGGAGATCGGCGACCGGAAGTTGCCGTTGCTGCACTGGCGGTTCTCGATCTTCCCTGCCGGTCAGCTCGTCGTTCCCCGACCCAAGATCGGCCCGCTGAACCTGAGGTCCGCCGACGCGTTCCTCGTCGCGGTGACCGTGTTGTTCGCGGTGTTGGGCGTCGCGCTGATCGCGATCAGGCACAGCAGCTACGGGCGCAGGCTGGCGGCGCTCAAGGACAGTCCCGCCGCGTCCGCGACGTTGGGCATGAACGTCGTGCGCCTCAAGCTGTCGGTGTTCATGCTGTCCGCCGCTATCGCAGGCGTCGGCGGCGCGTTGATGTCGGCGCAGCTCGGCTCGGCCAACCTCGACCGCTTCGACATCTTTCTCAGCCTGAGCCTCATCATGCTGACGGTCGTCGGCGGCATCGGGTACGTGAGCGGTGGGCTCTTCGGCGGCATCCTCAGTGGGGTCGCGTTCGTTGCGCTCTCGAGCACGTTCGACAAGATCGGGGCCGACCATCAACAGGTCTCCGGGCTCGTCGATTTCTTCGCCCGCGCGACCACGGTGTTGCCCGCGTTGATCGGCGTGAGCATGGGCAGGAACCCGAGCGGCGCGGTGCACGACATGGCACTCCAATGGGCTCCGCTCAAGAGAGCGAAGCCGGTGCTCGCCGCCGGTATCGGCTTCGAGGCAGCCGTCTACCTGCTGGCGTATACCCACACCATCAGCAACTGGTGGTTCGTGTCCCTCACCGCCGCGAACCTGGTTCTCCTGCCGCTGGCGGCGAAGCTGCTCGCCCCCCGGGCCGCCGTGCCCGACGAGCGGCTCGAGGCCGAACGGACCGAGGTGCCGCCCGAGATGGTCGGCATCGATCGTCCGTTCACGGAACGCGACCGCTTCGAGCTCGACCGCGCGCTCGG
>CAZJSY010000152.1:0-8398 GCA_964548555.1 uncultured Burkholderiales bacterium | reverse complement strand
CACTCGAGCCCGGTGTCACATTCGAACGGGCCGCGCCGTCCTTGTTGATGAACAGACGTCGACCCGCGGGAGCTTCGATGGACGACCACGCCGGCGCAGACCTCCGTATCGAAGAGATCTGGCGCGAGCACCGCCCGTACCTGGTCGACCTCGCCTTTCGCATGCTCGGACGCATTCACGACGCCGAGGACGTCGTGCAGGAAGCCTTCACGCGTCTGATGCGGGTGGACGTCGACCAGATCGAGGAGATCCGAGGTTGGCTCGTCGTTGTCGTCAGTCGCCTGTGTCTCGACCAGCTGCGGTCAGCACGAAGCCGGCGCGAGACACAGGTCGAAGTCGTCGACGACACGCGCGCCGGGGGAAGGACCGACGTGGGAGGCGATCCGGCCGACCGCATCACGCTCGACGACAGCGTCAGCATGGCGTTGCTCGTCGTACTGGCGAAGCTCACTCCTCCCGAGCGCGCGGTGTTCGTGCTACATGACGTCTTTCAATTCTCCTTCGAAACGGTCGCCGGCATCGTGGGTCGCACACCGGCGGCGTGCCGGCAACTCGCGAGCCGGGCGCGCCGTCACCTCGAGTCGGAGACGGCCCCCGAGCGGTTCCAACCCGACGGCAACGAGCACCACGAGGTCGTGGAGCGATTCATCGCCGCGTGCGCCGGCGGTGACCTCGAGAGCCTGATGCATGTACTCGATCCTGAGGTCGTCGGTGACGTCGATCTCGGGCCGCTCGGGCAGGTCCGGTCGGTCTTTCACGGCAATTGGCGGGTCGCACGGGGAGTGCTCACCTTCTTCGGGCCGGCGACGGGCGCGACGCTCGTCTCCCAACCCGTCAACGGCCGCGCCGGAGCGCTGGGCTTCCGCAACGGGAAGCTTGCCGGAATCCTCGTTTTCGAGGTCCGCGACGACGTCATCTACGACATCCACGCGATCGCGGATCCTCGCAAGCTCGCATACGCGGCGCACCAACTCACGAGCTGATTCTTCGGTGGTCCTCATGTCGCGTGAGCCGTGGGACGTTCGTCTGAAGTCGTCGAGTGATGCCTCAACGCCGCGCTGCTGGAATCGACAGCTACGTGTTCGGTTGCCGCACCTCGATGATCGCGATCGTGTTGCCGTCGGGGTCGCGCGCCGAGGCTCTGCGGCCCGCGTCGCCGACCGTCTCGACGGAATCGATGACAACGCCGCGCCCTTCCACTTCGGCGAGCACTGCATCGAGATCCCGAACCGACAGGGCGACCAGTGAACGCCCGGCCCGTTCGGAGTCCACGACGATGTAGAGCCACGCGTGGTCGGCAATGCGCCACATCACTTCGTCGTCCGCGACGGGGATGTCGGCGGCGCGGCCGAGGAGCCGCTCGTACCACGACTGGCTCTCGGCCAGATCGGAGATCGGCACACCCGCGAAAAGCACGTCGGCGTCCATCTCGGTGACTCTAGGCCGAGCCCGGTAATGGCAGACAGCCTCGACGGGACTGCTCCGAGGTCGCGTGCGAGCATGTCGCGATGGAAGATCTGGAGGCTCGCGCTCTCGCACGCCTGGAGCCGGCTGCGGCCGAATACATCACTCGCGGCGCGGGCGGCAACGACACCCGTCAGGCGAACCTCGACGGTTGGCGACGGCTCCAGGTGCGTCCGCACGTGTTGCGCGACGTGTCTGCTGTCGACACCTCGACCACCGTGCTCGGCATTCCGGTGGCCGCGCCCATCCTCGTCGCGCCGACCGCGCAACAACACCTGGTCTGCCCCGATGCCGAATGCGCGACCGCGCGTGCGGCCGCAGCGACCGGCACCGTGATGGTCTCTTCGATGGCATCGTCCCGGCCGTTCGCCGAGATCGCCGCGGCGGCACCCGATGGGCCGCAGTTCGCGCAGATGTACATGCTTCGAGACCGTGGGAGGTCCCGAGCGATCGCGGAGGCCGCGCGCGATGCCGGTGCGCGTGCGATCGTCGCGTCGGTTGATGCCGGCGCGATCCCGTACGGTCGCGGTGCGACGGAACTGGGCGCACGCGTGGCCGGCCTGGTCGCCGAGTACGACGCGTCCGTGACGATCGACGACGTCATGCGACTCGGCGAGTGGAGCGGGTTGCCCGTCGTGGTGAAGGGCGTGGTCCGCAGCGACGATGCCCGCGAGTGTGTCGACGCCGGTGTGGCCGCGGTGTACGTGTCCAATCACGGCGGTCGCATCCTCGACGGATGCATCGACGCCGCTGCAGCGCTCGCCGATGTTGTCACGGGCGTCGAAGGCCGCGCGGAGGTCTACGTCGACGGTGGCATCCGTACGGGTGTCGATGTGCTGCGGGCGCTCGCTCTCGGCGCCTCGGCAGTGCTCGTCGGCCGCCCCATCTTGTGGGGCCTCGCGTTGGGCGGCGAGACAGGCGCGTGCGAGGTGCTCCAACGACTACACGACGAGCTGGCGCGCGCGATGGCCTTCTGCGGCGCGCCGTCGGTCGCAGACGTCGCGCCCGACATGGTGGCGCTGCGGTGATCGGCCCGGCTGGACGATCAGCCGACGACGATCGTCCATTGCGAGAGGCGGTCCCAGAGCAAGTGACGTCCGGGCGCGACGTTGTGGTTGTGACCCGAGCGCACGACCACCAGCGTGACGTCGCGAGAGCGCCGGAACTGCCGCGGGATCCGGTGCGGTGGTCCGGCGATGTCGGCATCACCGACGCCGAGGAACACCGGCACGTCGATCGCCTCGAACGCGCTCGCCGACGATCCTGGTATCAGGCTCATCGTGCCGACGAGCGCGAGCAACGGAGCGCGCGTCCTCACCAACGCCTCGTGCACGTGCGAGTCCATCTCGTGACCGACGAGCCGCTCGGAGCTGCCTCGGGCCATCACCGGTAACGGCTCGCCGAAGCGGGCCTTCGCCAGATCGACCAGTGCCGGGGCGAGCCGGCCTTCGTCGTGCGCGTACGCCATCTCGTCGGGCGTGGTGACGTCCGGCAGCCCGGCGCCCGACACCCCGAGGAGCGCGACCGCGTGGAAGCCGCGATGGCGCGCCTGCTGCCGTGCGAGGAGCAGGCCGCCCGCCGAATGGCCGACACCGATCTCGATTCGTTCGGCGAGCCCGAGCTCGGACCCGAGCTGTACGCGCACGGCCTCGAGCACGTCGGCAATCACCTCGGGCAGCAGCGCCCAGCCGTCGCCGGGCACGTCGCTGTCGCCCACACCCGGTGGGTCGACGCTGATGACGACGTGGCCGAGCTCGGCGAGGTGGCGCGCCATGCTGTACCCGTCGACCTCGAGGTCGAAGTAGCGCCGCGTCATCCCGCCACCCGGCACACACCACAACACTGCTCGATCCACGGGCACGCTCGCGCCCGGTTGGAAGACCGTCACAGCGACCCGGCGTACGTCGGCGAGCGCAGGGTCGGTCACCCTGACCATGCGCGCGTCGACCACAACCATCGGCGATCAGTCCCGGGTGAGGATCGCACCGGTTCTGCTCGACGACACGAGGACTGTGCGCGCATCCGGAACCTGGTTGACGGCGGTGCCCCGCAGTTGACGCGTCGCCTCGAACACGAGGTTGAGTCCGTGGATGTATCCCTCGCCGATGAGCCCACCGTTCGTGTTGGTCGGAAGCTTGCCGTCGAGCGCGAGGTTCCCGTCGGCGATGTAGTCCTTCGCTTCGCCGAAGCCGCAGAAGCCGAGCGCTTCGATCTGCATGAGCAGCAGGGGAGAGAAGGCGTCGTAGATCATCGCGGCATCGAGGTCGTCACGTGTGATGCCGAAGCGGCCGAACAACCGCCGCGCGAGCGCGACCGAGCCTTCCATGACCGAGAGATCGGGAAGGTAGTGGTCGGACGCGATCTCCTGCTCGAACAGTCCGGCCCCTCCCGCGGCGGCGATCGCCACCGGCACGGTCGCGAGATCGGCAGCACGGTCGGCTCTCGTGATCACGAGCGCGACGGAGCCGTCGGTCTCCTGGCAGCAGTCGAAGAGTCGGATGCACGGCTCGGCGATCCACCGTGACACCTGATGGTCGTCGAGGGTGATCGGGTTCCCATAGCCCCACGCGGCCGGGTTCGTCGCGGCGTACGCGCGCAGCTGCACGACGGCGCGACCGAAGTCCTCACTCGTGACGCCGTACTGGTGCATGTAGCGCGTGCTGTTGAGGGAGAACCACGACGCCGGCGTCATCAGTCCGTATGGCATGCACCACTGCATCGCGGTGGTGCCGGAATGGCCCGACGTCGGGCTTGGCGCGGTCTTCGGTGCGCCGAACCGGGTCGCACCCGAGCGCGCACGGATGGCGCGGTACGCGACCACGGCGTCGGCGGCTCCGCTCGCAACCGCCGCTGCCGCGTGCAGCAGCACGCCCATCGAGCCGCCACCGCCGTACGGGATGCGGCTCGAGTACGCGATCTCCCGGAAACCGATCGATCGGACGAGCTCGGTCTCGTCGACGGGATCGACCGTGTAACTGACGATCCCGTCGACATCGGCGGGGGAGAGGCCGGCGTCGACCAGTGCGGCCCGGATCGACTCGCAGGCGAGCTGCAGCTCGGTACGACCCGCGCGACGCGAGAGCTCCGTCGAACCGATGCCCGCGATCGCGGCCTGTCCGGAGAAGCCGGCCATCACGCGTCACCCGCCGGTCGGAAGACGGGCACCTGCGCCCCACCCGATGTGGGCACGAACGTCGCTTCGACACGCATGCCGATGCGGATCGCGGCGGGCTCGACATCGACGAGGTTCGTCACCAGCCGGACTCCCTCGTCGAGATCGACGAGTGCCCCGAGGACGGGGTAGTCGAACGCCGGGTGCTGTGGGTGGTGCAGGATCCCGTAGCTGTAGAGCGTCCCGTTGCCGGACAGTTCGCGCACCTCCGTCACGAGTGAATTGCAGGAGGGACACATCGGACGCGGCGGATGCCGCAGGCGGCCGCAGTCGGCGCACGCCTGCGCCACGAGACGGCCCTCTGCAGCCGCGTCCCAGAAGACCGCGCTGTCGTCGGTGACGATCGGCGGCGGCCGGCGGGGCTCTGTCATGGCGACCATAGTAACTGCTAGGGTAGCCCTCATGGCGAGCGTCTTCGACGGGCCGGGTGTCTTCGACGGGTTACGGGTGCTGGACTTCTCGATCGGCATCGCAGGGCCGATGACGGCGATGCTCCTCGCCGACAACGGTGCTCACGTCACGCGCATCGAATCGCCCGATGGCGCGGCGCGACCCCTCACGACCGGCGAACGCGTCTGGACGCGCGGATCGCGAAGCGCCGTGCTCGATCTCGGAACACAGGGTGATCGCGAGGTCGCACGCGCTCTCTCGGAGCGCGCCGACGTGATCATCGAGAGCTTCGCACCGGGCACGGCGGCCGGGCTCGGCCTCGATCATGCAACGCTGGCGTCGACGAACCCGCGCCTCGTCACGTGCTCGATCACCGCGTACGGCCGTCATCACCGTGACCGGAACCGACCGGCCGATGATGCGCTCGTCGCGGCGCGAACAGGCCTGCTGTACGACCAGAAGGGTCGGCGCGGCACGGTGATGGAGTACATCAACGACCGTACCGGTCCGTATCCCGACTTCGGCGGCCCCGAGGGAATGGTGCGCGGCGCCGATCGCGATGGTCCGGTGTTCCCGCGGACGTCGTGGCCCAGCCTCGGCGCGATGTATCACGCCGCGCTCGGTATCGCCGCGGCACTGCGCGTGCGGGAGGTGACCGGTGTCGGTCAGTGGGTGGAGACGTCGCTGCTCCAGGGAGCGCTCGCGGCAACGGCTCTGAACTGGCAGCGGGTCGAGAACCCCGATGCACAGCTCTACTGGATGTGGCCGGTCGACTCGCGCGCGATCGAGGGTCTCTACGAATGCGCCGACGGCCGGTGGGTGCATCACTGGACCGTCCGGCCGAGCTGGGTGCTCTCCTCCGCCGAAGGTGACGAACTGGCCGACGTCGATCTCGGCTCCACCTACCGCGACGATCCCGACCGGATCGGCATGGAGGCCGACGACCTGCTCACGGGCACGTTCCTCCATCCCATGCTTGCGGCAGCGTTCGCCAAATTCCCTTCGCACGAGTGGGTGCGAGCCGCGGCGCGTGCCGGTACGGGCGTGGCGCTCGTGCGCTCGCCCGCCGAAGCACTCGCCGACGAGTCGTTTCTCGCCGACGGGTGCGTCGTGGAGATCGACGACCCCGACGTCGGGACGATCCGCCATATCGGTACCGTGCTCGAGTTCTCGGCAACGCCCGGCCGGGTGCGAGGGCCGGCACCGCGGCGAGGCGAGCACACCGCCGCGGTGCGCGCCGAGGGCGCTGCGGCCGTCGGTATGGCGATCTCGCCGGCGTCGAGCGCGAGCGCGTCGGTGGCGCATCCGCTCGACGGCATTCGCGTGCTCGACCTCGGGCTGGGTGTTGCGGGTCCGTACACCGGCCGCGCACTCGCCGATCTCGGCGCCGAGGTCATCAAGGTGCACGCGATGCACGACGGGTTCTGGACCGGCACGCACATGGGCCTCGGTACCAACCGCGGCAAGCGAAGCATCGCGCTGAACCTCAAGGATCCCCGCGGCCGCGCCGCACTCGACAAGCTGATCGAGCGAGCCGACGTCGTCACGACGAACTGGCGTCCGGGTGCAGCAGCCCGGCTCGGCATCGACTTCGACACGCTGCACACGCGCTTTCCGCGTCTCGTGTACTGCAACACCCGGGGGTACGAGAAAGGACCGCGCTCCGGCCTTCCCGGGACGGACCAGACGGCTGCTGCGCTGACGGGTGTCGAGTGGGAGGACGGCGCCTGCGACCACGGCAACCCACCCTTGTGGCCCCGGTCGAGCATGGGCGACACCGGCAACGCGCTGCTCGCGGCGATCGCCATCGTGACGGCGCTGTACCACCGCGAACGGACGGGAGAGGGCCAGGCGGTCAGCACGTCGATCGTGAACGCGCAGCTACTCGCTACGTCGTACGCGTGGATCGCCGCCGACGGCACTCCCGCCGACTGGGGCCATGTCGACGCGGGCCAGTACGGCTTGTCCCCGTGGTACCGCCTGTACCGCTGCGCTGCCGACGAGTGGATCTTCGTCGCCGCGGTGACCGAGACGCAGCGGGCCGCGTTCGCAAAGGTCTGCGAGGAGCCCGCCGCCATCGGCGACGACGACAAGGCGGCCGAGGTGTTCGCGGCGCGTCTGCGCGGGGGAAGCGCAGGCGAGTGGTTCGACGCCCTCGATGCGGCCGGCGTCCCGGTCGAGATCGTCGGCGAGGCCTTCTGCCGCGGGCTGTTCGACGACCCGGACGCCCGCGCGGCCCGGCTCGTCGTCGAGACGCGCGCCGGCAACGTCGGCCGCTTCGAGGACCCGGGCATCCTCGTCGACTTCTCGGCGACACCCGCGGTCGTGCGGCGCGGTCCGTGTCTGTGCGGCGAGCACTCACGCGAGATCCTGCGCGAGCACGGCTACGTCGATGCGGATATCGACGCGCTGGTCGCGGACAAGGTGGTGCTCGACGCGCCGGTGGCGACGTGAACGCCGCCGCGCCGAGTCGCGGGCGAATGCAGCTCATCGAGGCGGCGATCGCGTCCATCCAAGAGGTGGGCTTCTACCGGTCGAGCACGAACGAGATCGTGCGCCGCGCGAACGTCAGCTGGGGTTCACTGCAGCACCACTTCGGAACACGTGAGGCGCTGATGCTCGCGGTTCTGAAGGAGCTCGACCGGCGCTTCCTCGAGTCGATCGACAGCGCGAAAGTCGAGGGCGACACGATGGAGGAGCGGATCACGTCGCTGTACGAGATCCTCGGCCGGCACTACACCGATCCGGTTTGGCTCGTTCGCTTCCAGATCCTGCTCGACCTCAAGCACGACCCCGACACGTCGGCCGAGGCGATGGGCGAGGTGGCGGAGCACGCGGCCAAGGCCGAGGGCTCGGTTCGCAGGCTCCTGCGCGAGGCACACGGCTCCACGCCGAGCCGCGCCGAGTCCGACGCGCTGCTGCACGCGATCCGCGGGTTCGCGATCAGTCAGCAGGTGTCGCGGGTGATCCCGATCCCGGGCGCTCGTCCGTTGCGGCCCGACGCGCTGCGCCGGTTCCTGCACGGCGTCGCGGTCGCGCAGGAAGCGGAGCTCGACTGACGCGTCAGAGGTTCCAGACGCGTGTCGCGTTTCCCGACAGGATGAGCTCGCGCTCGTTCGCCGGGATGCCGGCGAACTGCTCCTCAACGATCTGACGCGAGTTCGGGAAGCTCGTGACCGGGTGCGGGAAGTCGGTCGACCACATGAGGTTCTCGATCCCGATCACGTCGCGCATCCGCTGCAGGCCGAGACCCTCGTCGATGAACGTGAGATGGATGTTGCGATGGAAGTACTCACTCGGCATCGCCGTGATCGCCGGGAACGAGTACCCCTGGCGCCGCACCATGTCGTCGACGATGTCGAGCCACCACGC
>CAZJSY010000151.1:4872-8404 GCA_964548555.1 uncultured Burkholderiales bacterium | reverse complement strand
ACGAGCGTGGGCAGCGTCACGTTCACGATCGTGACGTCGATGTTGATGATCAGCGCGGCGAGACAGAGAGCGAAGAGGATCAGCCCCTTGCGCCGGCCGGTGGCGGGTGCAGCGTCCATGCCCGTTCCTCCCAGGTGGGGATGAGGTTCGGGCGAAAGTAAAACTGTTGATAGTGACAGTCAAGCAAACACTTGAGATTTTCAACCGTGAGGCGTAGAGTCGAAGCGTGCGGACCTACGACCAGTACTGCGCGCTCGCGCGGGCCCTCGACGTGGTCGGCGACCGCTGGACCCTGCTGATCATGCGGGAGCTGTTCATCCAGCAGCCGTGTCGCTACACCGAGCTGCGGTACGGGCTTCCGGGGATTGCGACGAACCTGCTCGTCGAACGCCTACGGGAGCTCGAGGAGAACGGAGTGATCGTTCGCGAGGACGCGCCACCGCCTGTCGCGACGACGCTCTACCGGCTGACGGCCCGCGGTGAGGCGCTGCGTCCCGTTCTCGAAGCGCTCGGCCAATGGGGGCGGCCGCTCCTTCGGGCGACGCCGGCCGATGGCAACTTCCGAACCCACTGGCTCGCCTTCCCGTTGGAGAGTCTGCTGACCGATCACGCGCCCGACCGTGACCCGGTCACGATCGAGATCCACACCGGCGATCAGCCGATCGTGCTGCAGACCGTCGACGGCCGCGTGCGCGTGAAACCGGGCACCGTGCCCCACCCCGACCTCAAGCTCACGGGTGAACCACCGGTCGTTCTCCGGTTGCTCACGGGCGAGGGCGACGTCGCATCTGCGCGGGCCGCTGGGCTTCGTCTCGAGGGCGACGTGAAGGTTCTGCGCCGCGTCCGACCCTAGGGCGCGCTCGCGAGCGCACCCGTTCGGTCAGTGCCCGCCGGTCATCGCGGTCGCGAGGCGCCTGCCCCACTGCCGCGCGTGCGCCGCCTCGTCGGGCAGGAGATGATTCTCCTTCGTCACGAGGAAGCTCTCGGGCTCCGCGACAAGTGTGCTGCCGTGACGGCGGAGTCGTTTCGCGATCCCCTTCGAAGCCCGTCCTGTCACCACAGCCGGTGCGTCGATTCGTGTGTCGAAGGCGGCCGAGCGCGCCGGCAGGTGACCCGACGCGTCGAACCATTCCCGCAATCCCGGGCCCTCCGCGTCGGGATCGAGCTCGAGGCCGCTCTCAGGCTTCCGGGCGGCATCGACGGCGGCCTTGCGTGTGCTCGCCCGCGTCATTCCGTGCACATGCGTCGGCCCGCCGACGACGACCACATCGGCGCCCGCGAGAAGCTCGCCGCCGGCCTTCTCGACCGGGACGACGACGACCTCCGCCTCGGAACCCAGACCTTTCCCGATCTCGCCGGCCACGAGATGCGTATTTCCGTACATCGACTCGTACACGACGACGGCCCTCATCGTGAACCGCGCTTTCTCAGAACTTCCCGAACGATCACTGCAACGCGCTCCGCTCGATTCGGTCGATGCGCCGACCCGTGATCTCCTCGGGAACGATACGAATCCAGTGCGTCTTTTCGGTCTCCAGTTCCCAGCAGTCCCAGGGAAGCTCCGCGAGACGGTGGAGAGCGGTCGGCGGGAGCAGCTCGCGGGCTCGACCCTTGACGAGCACGCTCCATGCAGTGCGATCGGCGGTGTTCAGGTCGTCCACTTCGAAGCACACGGCCGGGCTACGCGTCAGTCCGCTCAGCTTGGTGCCAGGATCCGTGCGAAACACCACGCTGTCCTCGTACACGAGGTGGTTGACCGGAAAGATCTCGGGCCCGCTGTCCACCAAGACACCGACGCGTCCGACAGGCGCGAGCGCGAGCAGCTCCCAGCACTCCCGGACGCTCAGATGTTGCACCGAAACACCCATCGGTCCCTCCTCGAGCTTCCGGCGTCCCCTTGCTGCAGGCTTCCTCGCAGACGGGAATGCATCCCCATCATCCGAGAACGGGTTCGCAGCGGGAAGGGACCTTCGTCCCGGTATCTCGGGAACTCGTCATGTGCCGGTGCGTGCCCGGCTCGGTGAGCAGATTCGACACGGAGTTCTTCACGCGTCCGAATCAGGCCTCTCGACCTCACGTGTGGGGCCGGTCGCCTCTCTCGGTCGACGACGCGCTGCTCAACGATCGCCGTTGACATCACGCACGCGATTGGAGGCGACGATGCAAGCACTGGTCTACCACGGCCCCGGTGACAAGCGCTGGGAGCAGGTTCCCGACCCGAAGCTCACGGACGACACGGATGCAATCGTCCGTATCGACACGACCACGATCTGCGGAACCGATCTGCACATCCTCAAGGGTGACGTTCCCGAGGTCGAGCCGGGAAGGGTGCTCGGTCACGAGGCCGTCGGTACGGTCGTGGAGACGGGCATCGGCGTCCACTCCGTGCGTCCCGGTGACCGCGTGCTCATGTCGTGCATCTCCGCGTGCGGCCGATGCGTGTTCTGCCGGCGCGGTCAATACGGACAGTGCCAGGGCGGCGGCGGATGGATCCTCGGTCACATGATCGACGGGGTTCAGGCGGAGTACGCGCGCATCCCGTTCGCCGACACGTCGACGTACAAGATCCCCGACGACGTCTCCGACGAGTACGTCCTCTACCTGGCCGACATCCTGCCGACCGCATACGAAGTCGGCGTCCTCAACGGTCGTGTGGCACCGGCCGACACCGTCGCCATCGTGGGCGCGGGTCCGATCGGTCTGGCTGCCGTGCTCGGCGCTCAGCTCTTCTCACCGCGCGAGATCGTGGTCGTCGAACCGAGCGACGCGCGTCGGGAGTGGGCTCGTCGATTCGGCGCTCAACGCGCCGTTTCACCGGACGACGCGGAAAGCGTCATCGCAGAGCTCACCGACGGACTCGGCGCCGACGTTGCGATCGAGGCCGTCGGTATACCGGCGACATTCGAGCTCTGCACCGAGCTCGTCCGACCCGCGGGCCGCGTCGCGAACGTCGGCGTGCACGGTGCCGCGGCCACGCTGCACCTCGAGCGGTTGTGGATCAGGGACGTCACGATCACGACCGGACTCGTCGACACGTTCTCGATCCCTACTCTGCTGAAACTGATCAGTGTCGGTCGGGTCGAGCCGGTGCGGTTCACGACTCACAGGTTCGAGATGGGGAACGCGCTCGACGCCTACGACACGTTCTCAAGAGCCGCCGAGACGAACGCGATCAAGGTGACGATGTCGGCATAGCGCGAGAGCGCCCCCTGAGGGTGCAGAACGACAAGCTGTGAGCGCTCAATGCCCGTGGGCGTCGGCGAGCGGCCGCCCTTCCAGGCGCGCCTCGATGATCGACCAGAACGTCGGGCACGCGGCGAGGTCGCCCTTCGGGCATTCGGGCGCGTGGGCAAGCGCCGTGCGCGCTGTTTCGGCGTCGGAGATGAGGTCGTCGAGCTCGTTCAGCTTCTCGCGAGCGAGCCGCAGCCAGGTCGACTTCCGGCGGGGAGGGTCGGTGAGCAACTGCGCGATCTCGGCCACTGTGAAACCGATGTCGCGCAACAAGAGCACGACGCCAACCTGGTGGACCGCG
>CAZJSY010000151.1:0-4772 GCA_964548555.1 uncultured Burkholderiales bacterium | reverse complement strand
CGACGCCGGCATGGTGGTACCGCTTCCGCTGGCCGGCGACGACGACCGCCACCGGCTCGGGCTGATCGCGGCCGAGACCGCGATCCGACGCGCGAAGCCCCGGCCGCCGGCGGGCAACATGTTCGGCAACTGCCTGCTCCAGCGCGCGTTCCTGCGCGCCATGCCGCGTCAGCGGTTCATGAACGCCTACGCAGCGAACGTGCCGGGTCCCCCCGTGGCGTTGTACTTCGCCGGTGCGCGGCTGCTCGAGCTGTTCCCGATCGTCCCGATCACCGCCAGTGTCCATTGGCGTCGGTGCGTTGTCGTATGCGGGGCAGTTCAACGTGACCGTCGTCGCCGATCCCGGCGTCTGCCAGGACCACGACCTGTTCGTCGACGGAATGCGCCGCTCGCTCGACACGCTCACCGAGGAGCCGGCCAGGCGCGGGACCCGAGAGCAACCGCGCGGGCCTGCCGCCCCCGAGGTGGCCAAGCCACCGCGCAGTTGGGGACTTTCGACCCTCACATCGGCATGGCGAGTTCAATAGTCTGAGACTATGAGACTCGAGATCACCAGGCGGGCCGATCTTGCCGTGCGGGCGATGGTGGTGCTCGCTGACGGGCGACAGCTCAAGGCCGGCGATCTCGCGCAGGCGCTCGACGCGACCCCTGGCTTTGTGCCCCAGGTGGTCGGCCCGTTGGTGAAGGCGGGCTGGGTCCGCTCCGACCCTGGTCCGACCGGCGGGTATCTGCTCGTCGTGCCGCCTGAGCGGGTGAGCGTGCTCGACGTCGTCGAAGCCGTCGATGGCCCCACCGACACGGGCCGTTGTGTCGTCGCGGATGTGCCGTGCGGGCGGGAGAGCGTCTGCGCGCTGCATAGCGCGTGGGCTCGCGCCCGCGACGAGCTGACCGCGTCGCTGCGCGCGGTGACGATCAGTGACGTCGCGGCGACCGTTGTCGCGGTGCCGCGGTGAGCACCGCCGCCCCTGCCGTCGGGACCAGGCCGGCGTGGCGGGCTGTCGCGATTCCGGACGAGCACGGGGGTTGGGGGCTCACCGCCGAGCCCGTGCTGCTCGGTCTGCTGGTGGCGCCCTCCTCGGGCGGGGTGGTGCTGGCCGTCGCGGCAACGATCGCGTTCCTGGTACGCACGCCGCTGAAGCTGGTGCTGGTCGATCGATGGCGCGATCGTCGGCTCGCACGCTCGCGGCTTGCGGCTCGCATCGCCATGACCGAACTGGTGGCATTGGTCGCGCTCGCGTTCATCGCGGTCGGCCTCGCGGGGTGGACGTGGCTGGTGCCGGCCGCGGTCGCCTCGCCGCTCGTCGGCGTAGAGCTGTGGTTCGACATGCGAAGCCGAAGCCGCCGTCTCGTGCCCGAGCTCTGCGGCGCTGTCGGCATCGCCGCGGCCGCGGCCAGCGTCGCACTCGCCGGTGGCGCGAGTGCGGCTGTCGCGGTCGCGCTCTGGCTCGTCTTCGCGGCGCGGGCGCTTGCCGCGATTCCCTTCGTACGCGTCCAGATCCGGCGGCTCCGCCACCGATCCACCCCCGTTGACGCCAGTGACCGCGCACAAGTCGCCGGCATCGCGGTCGCACTCGCCGCAGTCGCGGCCAGTACTGCAGTCGCGGCCGGAGCTGGCGCCGTCGCGGCGTTGGCGGCGGCGCAACTCATCTGGGTGCGGCGACCGCCCGTGCCTGCCAAGACGCTCGGGCTACGGCAGCTCGCGCTGGGGCTCACGATCGTCGCGGTCACCGCGGCCGGCGTGTTGGTGTCGTGAGAACTGACAGGGAGGCGAGGATGACGACGATCAACCCGGCAATGACCCTCGGCGCCGTCGTGACCGCGCATCCCGACCTGGCGCGCGAGTTGGAACGGCGCGGCCTGGACTACTGCTGCCATGGCACGGACCGTCTCGCCGACGCCTGTCGCGGCGCGGGTCTCGATCCCGCCACCGTGATTTCCGAACTCGAAGCCGTCGCCGCGCCCCGCACCACCGAACCATGGACCGAGCTCAGTCCCGTCGCGCTCGTGGACCACATCGAGACGGTGCACCACCGGTATCTGTGGCAGGAGTTACCCCGCCTCGGCACGCTCACCGACAAGGTCGTCGCCGCGCACGGCACGCGCCACCGCGAGCTGGCTGATGTCGCGGCGCTGTTCGCACAGCTTCGTGCCGATCTCGAACCGCACCTCACGAAAGAAGAACGCGTGCTGTTCCCGATGATCCGCGAACTCGTGAACGCCGCGACCGCGCCGACGTTCCACTGCGGCCCGATCGCGAACCCGATCTCGGTGATGATGCTCGAACACGACCGGGCAGGTGAGCTTCTCACTCGCCTGCGCGCCGCGACGCACAACTACCGCGTGCCTGCTGACGGCTGCGCCTCGTACCACGCCTGCTACCAGGCGCTCGCCGAGCTCGAAGCCGACACGCACCTGCACATCCACAAGGAGAACAACGTGCTCTTCCCCGCCGTTCTCCAACGTCCGCAACGCCTCCGCGGCGACAATCACCAGGACGCGCCGTGATGACCGTCCCGCATACGACAACCAGCTCGAAGGCCAGGTGATCGAAATGACGGTGAAGCTCCCCGAGCGCGTCGCCGCCCAAGCGGAACCGTTCGGTGACGGATACGGCGCTCGTGCGCAGATCCCGGTTACGGCACGGGCAGAGTTCCGGTGGTGGACCGGGGCGGTGACGTTCGCCGCGCTGGCGGCGCTGTTGGTGTCGATCGTGGCCGTGGCGCGACGCCCGGCCGCGAAGGCGGGCACGACGTCGGCGACGATGGCCCCGGCGGGTCAGACGATCAACTTCGACGCGTCCGCGCCGGCGGGCTTCACCGCCCGTGACCCGGCCGCGCCGACGCCGTTGCCGGGCGCGGTCCACGACATCACGCTGCAGATCGAGTCGGGCGAGCGCGAGATCGCGCCCGGTGTGAAACAAACGGTGTGGACGTTCGGCGGGACGGTGCCTGGTCCGGTGTTCCGCGGCAAGGTCGGCGACACGTTCAACTTCACGATCGTGAACGCGGACTCCCAGATGACGCATTCGATCGACTTCCACGCCGGGATGGTGTCGCCGAGCCGATTCATGGGCCCCATCGCGCCGGGCACGTCGCGCACCTACACGTTCAAGGCGAACCACGCCGGAATCTTCATGTACCACTGCGGCACGCCGCCGGTGCTCGAACACATCGGCATGGGCATGTACGGCGCGGTCATCATCGACCCGCCGGACCTCGCTCCGGTCGATCACGAGTACGTGCTGGTCCAGTCGGAGCTGTACACCGCCAAGGACGGCGGCGTGCCCGACATGAGCACGTTCCTCGACGAACGGTGGAGCGCCGTCGTTTTCAACGGCTACGTCGACCAGTACAAGTACGCCCCCATCCACGTGGAGCCGGGCCGGCGGATCCGGGTGTGGGTGCTGGACGCGGGCCCGACCGACTCGAGCTCTTTCCACGTCATCGGCACGATCTTCGACAGCGTATTCAAGGAGGGCGCGTACCTGTTGCGTCCGGGCGCGGGCGGAAGCCAGGCGCTGGATCTCAACGCCGCCCAGGGCGGCTTCGTCGAGTTCACCCCGACCGAGCCGGGCGCGTACCCGTTCGTGACCCACCGCTTCGCGGACGCGTCGAAGGGCGCGGTAGGCGTGTTCCAGATCGGCGCTCCGACCGGAACGGCTGGATGATTCCCCGCGTGCGTGATGCCGTTGCTGTGGCGCGTCTCGAGCCATCACACCGTCCAGCCCGCGATGGAAGCACGGTTCGGCATCCACATGGACTGGGACAGCGCCGACGCGTTCAGCTCGTACCGACGACGGCGAGGTACTCGTGCACTGATCGCACCGCGCTCGATCCCTCGCCGACGGCGGCCGCGACGCGTTTGACGGAGCCGTGTCTCACGTCGCCGGCCGCGAACACACCCGGGACTGAGGTCTCGAAGGCAAGCGCGTCGCGCCCGGAGAAGCTCGACACATACCCGGTGTCGGGCAGGTTCCGATCGGTGAGGATGAATCCAGCCCGATCGAGCGCCAGCGTGCGACCAAGCCATGCGGTCGTCGGCACGGCGCCGATGAAGCAGAACACGGCCGCGCAGCTCACCGTTCGGCGTTTCCCGGTGGCGGTGTGCTCGAGGGTGACCCGCTCGAGGTGCGCGGTTCCGGCGAGGGCCCGCACTTCGGTGCGGGTGAGAAGCCGGATGCGAGCGTCGGCGTCGATCCGGTCGATGAGATAGCGCGACATGGTGCGGGCGAGGTCATCTCCGCGGATCGCGATCGATACCTGACAACCCTGTTGGGCCAGGTAGATCGCGGCCTGCCCGGCGGAGTTGCCGCCACCGACCACGACGACGTCGGCACCTTGATAGCTGCGGGCCTCGAGATCCGTCGCGGCGTAATAGACACCGGCGCCTTCGAAGCGTTCGAGGTCGTCGACGGCGAGTCGTCGATACCTCGCGCCCGACGCGACGATCACGGCTCGGGTCGGGATTTCGCTCCGGTCGCCGAGCACGATCACGTGGAAGCCAGCGTCCGGACGCAACCCGACCGCTTCGGACGGAGCGACAAGGCGAGCCCCGAGCCGCTGAGCTTGGAGCGCGGTTCGGGACGCGAGCTCGTGGCCGGAAATGCCGTTCGGGAACCCGGCGTAGTTCTCGATGCGCGACGTCGATGCAGCCTGGCCACCCGCCGCGACCGCGTCGAACGCGATCGTCGTGAGACCCTCCGATGCGCCGTAGACGGCGGCCGCCAGCCCCGCGGGCCCACTCCCCACGACGACGAGATCGAAGACGTCACC
>CAZJSY010000150.1:0-8556 GCA_964548555.1 uncultured Burkholderiales bacterium | reverse complement strand
CCCGGTCGAACTCGAGCAGGATCCCGCCGCCGGCGTAACCGATGACCTCGCCGTCTCCGAAGACGCGGTGCCGGACACGGCTGCCGCGAGGGAACGGATGCCTGCCGTCACTGTCGTCGTGGTCGGCTTCCATGAGTCGGTCGTTGTCGCAGTGCCCGCACCGTTCGTCGGTCGGCTCACCGAAGTACTCCAGTAGGAACTTCCAGCGGCAACCGGCATGCTCCGCGTACGCGCTCATGATGTCGGTGCGGCTCCGTTCGACCTTGCGACGCTCCCGCACGAGCGCGGTCGCTGTCGGAACTGCATCGCGCAGGTCGCCGACGACCTCGACGCGACCCTTCGCGTCGACCCGGAGCCCACCTGCGTCCGCCAACGCCATGACCGTCGCGCCGGTGCGCTCACGCGAAAGACCCGACCGCTCCTGAATGTCGGTGAGGGTGATCGATCCGTGGCTGTTCGCCACCGCGTCGGCGACGGACGCGAGCGACTCCGCGCTCGGACCGATGCGCGAGGCGTACATCCGCGGGAGGCGGAGGTCTTGGGCCCGGAAGTAGAGGACCGCGTCGGCTGCGTCTCCGTCACGCCCTGCGCGTCCGAACTCCTGGTAATACTCGTCGAGGGAGCCCGAGACGTCGGCGTGGAAGACCCAACGGATGTCGGGCTTGTCGACGCCCATGCCGAACGCGATCGTCGCGACGATGACGTCGAGGTCGTCGGCGCGAAAACGCGCTTCGATGTCGGTTCGCTCCGAACCGGGCAGGCCCGCGTGATACGCCGCGGCACGAAGCCCGCGAGCCTTCAATGCATCGGCAAGTGCGTCCACGCGTTTGCGCGTCGCCCCGTACACGATGCCGTGACCCCTCTCGGACACCGCGGTGACCACGTCGTCGATGACCACTTCGACCTTGTGCGCGTCGTCCGTGAAGTACGAATGGACCGCGAGGTCGATGTTCGGACGGCCGAACGCGCGCACGACCAACGCGGGATCCCGCATGCCCAGGCGCTGGACGATCTCGTCGCGCACGAGCGGCGCCGCGGTCGCGGTGAGCGCCAACAAGGTCGGACGCCCCAACGACTCGACGGCCGGACCGATGCGGAGATAGTCGGGGCGGAAGTCAGGTCCCCATCTGCTCACCAGGTGGGCCTCGTCGACCGCGACGAGCACGGGCCGTAGCTCGGTGAGGCGGTCGAGCACGTCGGGGTCGGCGAGCTGTTCGGGCCCGAGGAACACGAAGTCGGGCCGAGTCCCGTTCGTCATCTCCTGGAGGATGCGCCGGCGTTCCCGGGATGTCTCCGTCGAATTCACGGCGACCGCCACGAGGTGGCCCCGGCGTTCCAACGCAGCGAGTTGGTCGCGCTGCAGCGCGATCAGCGGGGAGATGACGAGCGTCGGTCCTTCGAGCAACTTGCCGGCCAGCTCGTACACCGCGGACTTGCCGCTCCCCGTCGACATGACGACGAGCGTGTCCCTACCGGCGAGGACGCTCTCGACACCTTCGCGCTGGCCCGCACGCAGCGACTCGTATCCGAAGAGGCGGCGCGCCAGGTCGAGGATCGGATCGGTCTGCGAACCGATCGCCGCGCGTGTCACGACGAATCGCTGTCGGTCACCAGGTCCAGCGACTGCACGTGCTGCTCCTGCACACGCAGGATCGCGTCGGAACCTCGGTACAGCACGACCCAGCCGTCCTCCGTCTCCACGTCGACGTCGACGAACGTCTCGCGCACCACCTGCTCGTCGTCTCCGTAGACCATCCGGTATGTCGGCATGACGCCTCCAATGGTGGTCGGCGTCCGCAACACGGTGCCCGGATCGCCGGTGGTTCGAATCCCACGACCGCGTAGAACGTGCGCAGGGCACCGTTGCTTCCATCGCCACGCTGCGCCGTTTGATCCCCACGCCCTCGGGTATAGGTCACGCTACGTGGGGACAATGCCGTCCCCCGTGAAGGAGGAATCGCAGTGGGAATCGGTGTGAGTCTCGTCCTCGCCGCGATCGGAGCGATCCTGGCGTTCGCGGTCGACAAGCAGGTCAACGGGCTCGACATCCAGACCGTCGGCGTGATCCTGATGGTGGTCGGCGGGCTCGGGGCGCTGTTGTCGGCCATGTTCTGGAGCTCGTTCTCCCCGTACCGGCGTCGTGAGACGGTCATCTACGACGACCGTCGCCGCGACGTCCTCTAGGAGCACCCCGCCTCTCTCGCAGTCGATGCGGGTGGACCCCCGCCGAAGCGGGGGTCCACCCACGAGCAGTCACGTCGAGACGGTCGATTGCTCAGTCGTCATCGCGACCCTGAAGGGTGATCTTCACGACCTCACCCGGCTTGAACGGCGGTCCCGGCGGGACGACGGCCGGCGAGATGCTCCAGTTCGAGACGTAGAGGCCGCCGTCCCTGGCCGCGAAGCCGTTCGGGAAGTTGAGGCCGTCGGCCACCACGACCGGCTTCGTGCTGTGCGGCGGCACCCGAACGACCGCACCCGTACCGGGCGCGGCGTTGTCGAGACCCAACGTCGAGAACTCGGTCGCGTAGAACTTGCCGCCCGACCAGCCGCAGCCGGTGACCGCGGTCAGCCCGCTCGCCCACTTGGTCGGCTTCGGGTTGTCCTCGCGAACGTCGACACGCCAGACGACGGACGCGCCGGGAGCGTTACCACCACCCGTCAGCTCACCGATGTACAGCGCGCCGTCCGGGCCGCGGCTCACGCATGTCGGCACCGCGTCGGCGGACGGCGGGTTGGGGAAGAACGTCACGATCTTGACGTCGTCGCCCGTGACCTTGTCGAGTGTGTTGGTCGCCGCGTCGACGACCCACTGCACGCCCTCCTCGGCGAGAATGCCGTAGGGGTTGCAGTCGGGGAACTGGCCCGCCGGCACCAAGTTGGTGTGCTTGAGGCTCCAGTTCCAGTCGAACGCGCCGACCCCGGCCGTGGGTTCGAACTCACCGTTGCGTTCCAGCCGGACGACCTGCCCGGCCTGCTTCTTGAGCGCATTCACGAGCGACGGAGGGAACGCGCCCGGCGGAACTTGGCCAGCCTGCTGCGGACAGCCGGTGATGATCGTGTAGAGAGTGCCCTCGTTGCGCGACAGCCCGTCGGGACCCGTCGCGAACGAGCCGTCCCGACCGGAGATCGAGGCCAGCCCCGTCACGATCCGGTGGTGTGAGCCGTCGCGGTTGATCACACTGACGGCGCCGGTCAAGCCCGGGCAGAGCTCGCCGGCGGGCCCCCCAGCCAAGCAGGTGGGACCACCCTTGCCCGCCTCGGCCACGTACAGCCGGCCGCCGTCGCCGAATGCGAGACCCCGTGGATTGTCGAAGCCGGTCGCGATGGTTTTCACCGTCGCCTTCGGCGCGGCCGAAGCCGCAGTGACGCTGAACCCGACCATCAAAGCGAGTGCAGCGGTCAGGGCGATCCCAATGCGGATCGCGCGACGCCAAGAACGCATGTCCTGCCCCTTCCTTCTGCCGGATATTTGCGCAGAACGACGGCGAACGCGCTCGATCGGAGCGGCATTGCTTGCGACAGAGTGCGGACCCCGCCCGTTGGCCTCCCGTAGAGAACGTTAGAGACATTGCAGAAAGACCGCAACTGCGCACTGGTGTTGAACGCGCTCTTTCCCGACGCGCGCTTGATGCAATCCCGACGGCGGTCGAATTCCTGATGTCATCGACTTTTCAGCGCCCTTACCACCACTGTCCATCATCTCGGATGGTGGTGAATCCGTTTGCAATGGAAGGCTGGGAGCCATGCGATACGAGCGCACCGTCGACATCGCGGCGTTGCCTGCAGCCATCTGGCCGGTGCTCGGTGACGTCGTGCGCTGGCCGGAGTGGACAGCATCGGTGAACAGTGTCGAACCCGTCGATCCCGAGGCCTCACTCGTGGTCGGTAGCCGGTGGCGGGTCGCACAGCCGCGGATGCCCGCGCTCACCTGGGTCGTCACCGAGGTCGTCCCAGAGCGCTCGTTCGTGTGGGAGTCGCGGGCGACCGGTGTCATCACCGTGGCCGCGCACCTCCTGACACCTGTCGACGACGGAACGCGGCTCACTCTGACGCTCGACCAGCGCGGTTGGCTCGCGGGGCCGGTCGGGCTGCTCACCGGCGGTCGCACGCGGCGCTACGTCAACACCGAGGCCGAAGGTCTCAAGCGTCGCTGCGAATGACGCGATCGTCAATCCGACGACGTCGCGTCGTGCGCGGAGACCGCTTTGTCGAGCGCTTCGATGACGCTGAGCAGCGTCTCGGGTGCTCCGTCGTAGTGGTCGAGGATCGTCGACATCTGCGCGGTCGCTCGTCGCCGGCCTCGCGTCAGCGCCGCCCGACCGGACGCAGTAAGAGCGAGCCGGGTGCGCCGGCGGTCCTCCTCGTCGGCGCGACGGGTCACCCACTTGCGCGCAACGAGCGCGTCGACGAACGCGGTGATCGCCGACATTCGCATCTGCCGGACCGTGGCGAGGGAGCTCACGGTGTCGTAGCCCTCGTCGATGCGGTGCATCACGCGCAGCTGTTCGAGAGAGGGGCTCCCGTCGTCGCCGTCGAGCGCGGTTCGCAGCAGCCGGTAGAGGCGCGGCGCGAGCTCGGACAGCTCGCTCGCCGCGCGGTCGAGAGCACCCCGGCGATCGCTCGACGAGCGCTTGCGTTGAGTACGGGCCACGGGGGTATGCTACTTAGGTCAGTAACTGAACTATTCAGGTCATGACCTAATCCGCTCATCACCCAACGGTCGGTCAAGGAGAAGGATGCACGACAGCCCCGTCATCAGCCGGCTTCCGCAGCCGACGGGCCTCAGCTCCGAGGAGGCGCAGCGTCGATTGGCGGCCGCGGGGCCGAACGCCGTCGAAGAGGTCCGTGTGCCCGCCTGGCGGAACCTCGCGGGCCGGTTCTGGGGACCGCTGCCGTGGATCCTCGAGGCCACCATCCTGCTCACGATCGTGCTCCACAAGGACCTGGAGGCCGTCATCATCGGCGCCCTCCTGGTCGTGAACTCCGTCATCGGCTTCTGGCACAACACGCGCGCCGATCGGGCGCTGGCCGCGGTGAAGCAACGGCTGGCCGTCCACGCCCGCGTGCTGCGCGACGGGCTCTGGCAGACCATCGCGGCCCGCGACGTCGTGGTCGACGACGTCGTGCGCGTCCGCGTGGGCGACATCGTCCCTGCCGATCTCGCCCTGTTCGACGGCCACGTGAGCTGCGACCAGTCTGCGCTCACCGGGGAATCGATCCCGGTCGACCTCGGTCCCGGCGACGCCGCGCTCGGATCGACGATCGTCACACGCGGCGAGGCAACGGCCGTCGTCACGGCCATTGGTGCCTCGAGCACATTCGGTCGCACCTCACAGCTGATGCAGAGCGCGAAGACGGCGACGCACCTCGAGAAGGTCGTGTTCAGCGTCATCAAGTACCTGATGGTGGTCGACGTCGCGTTGGTCCTCGCGATGTTCGGCTTCGCGCTCGCCGTGGGCACCCCCATCCGCGACACGCTGCCCTTCGCGCTGATCATCCTCATCGCATCGGTGCCCGTCGCCCTGCCCACCACGTTCACGCTCGCTCAGGCGGTCGGTGCGCAGGAGCTGAGCCGCGGTGCAGACGACCGGCACCGGGGCCACGGCGTCTACGTCACCCGCCTTTCGGCCATCCAGGAGGCGGCGTCGATGGATGTGCTGTGCAGCGACAAGACGGGCACCCTCACGTACAACCAGCTCGAGCTCGACGACGTCGTGAGCTTCTCGCCGACGACACGCGAGGAGCTGCTCGAGCTCGCGGCGCGATCGTCGGACGCATCCGGTCAGGACCCCATCGACCTCGCGATCCTGCGTGCGACAGGCGACCGCCCAGGCGCCCCAGGCGGCCCCGGTGGCGACGGGTGGCGCCGGCTCCACTTCGAGCCGTTCGATCCTTCGACGAAGCACACGCGCGCGACGTACCAACACGCCGGTGAGCGGGTGGTCGTCGTCAAGGGCATGCCGGACATCGTGGCGGCGCTGTCCAACGACGCGCCGGCCGATCTCGAGGTGCAGCTCGATCATCTGGCCCGCACCGGCAGCCGAGTGCTGGCCGTTGCCGCGGGCAGCGAGGCGAGACTGCACTTCGCCGGCCTCGTCGCACTCGCCGACCGCCCACGCGACGACTCCGCCCAGCTCGTCGCCGAGCTTCGCGAGCTCGGTATCGACGTCAAGATGATCACCGGCGACACCGCCGCCACCGCGGCCGCGATCGCGGCGCGGGTCGGGATCGACGCGTCGGTGTCGACTGCGGAGCAGCTGCGCGCGCAGCCCGATCTCGCGCGCCGCTCCGAGGTGTTCGCCGGTGTCCTTCCCGAGGACAAGTTCGAGATCGTGCGCACGCTGCAGAGGTCCGGTCACGTCGTCGGGATGACCGGTGACGGTGTCAACGATGCGCCCGCCCTCAAGCAGGCCGAGGTCGGCATCGCGGTCGACAACGCGGTCGACGTGGCGAAAGCCGCGGCGGGCATGGTTCTCACCGAGCCCGGGCTCGTCGACGTCGTCGCCGCGGTGCGTGTGAGTCGCGGCATCTACCAGCGGATGCTCACGTGGACGCTCAACAAGATCATCAAGACGATCCAGGTCGCGGTGTTCCTCGCCGGCTCGTTCTTCCTGACCCGCGACTTCGTGACGACTCCATTCCTCATCGTGCTGCTGCTGTTCGCCAACGACTTCGTGACGATGTCACTGGCTGTCGATCGATCGCGGCCGTCCCCGCGTCCGGACCGTTGGAACATCCGGGCTCTCGTCGCCGCGGCGCTGCTTCTGGCCGGTGTCGTCGTCGTCGAGTCGTTCCTGGATCTCGTGCTCGCCCGCACGGTGTTCCACCTGACCCTGCAAGAGACGCAGACGTTGATGTTCGTCATGCTTGTGTTCACCGGTCAGGCGAGCGTGTACGTGGTGCGCGAGCGTGAGCGGTTCTGGTCGTCGCGGCCCGTGGCATGGCTGCTGCTGGCCACGGCGGTGGACGTGCTCGTCATCAGCGCGTTCGCGGCCGGCGGCATCTTCATGACACCGGTCCCGCCGGCGCTGATCGGGCTCACGTTCGCCATCGCGGTCGCGTTCATGTTCGTGATGGATCCGGTCAAGGTGCGAACGCTGCGGCGACTCCACATCGGCTCGAGCGCACGGGCCTGACGGTCCGGGTCGGTCGTATGGCGCGGGCAGCGCCGTACGATGATCCGCCGATGGTCGATGCGTGGGCGGGCGACGCGTGCTCGCTGGTCGAGGCCTTCCGGGCCGGCGAGCGGACTCCCCTGGAGGAGCTCGACGCGACACTGCGCTCGATCGGGAAGAGCGACCTCAACGCGTTCTCGTTCGTCGACGCCGACCGCGCGTACGAGGTCGCGCGATCCGCCGATCCCGCGCTCCCGTTCGGCGGCGTACCCGTCGGGATCAAGGAGCTGGAGACGGTGGCGGGCTGGCCGGCGACAGAAGCGTCACTGGTGTTCCGGGACCGCCTCGCGCCGGCGAGCTCCACGCTCGTCGAGCGGTTGCTCGCGAGCGGCGCGGTACCGGTCGGCCTCACGACGGCGAGCGAGTTCGGCGGCTTGAACATCGGGTCGTCGCGTCTCAACGGGGTGACGCACAACCCGTGGCGTCACGGTCGCTCGCCCGGTGGTTCCTCGGCGGGAAGCGCGGCCGCGGTCTCGGGTGGCCTGGTCCCGCTCGCGACCGGTGGCGACGGCGGCGGATCGATCCGGATCCCGGCCGGCTACACCGGCTTGCTCGGCATGAAGGGCACGTACGGACGCATCCCTCGCTCGCCGTCCGCATACTCCCGCCCCGGCACCGTCGTGCTCGGGTGTCTCGCCCGCTCCGTGCGGGACGCGGCCCGCTTCTACGACGTGTGCGCGGGATACCACCCGGCCGACCCGTCCAGCGTGCCGTCACCCGGCGACTGGGAACGCAGGCTTGGCACGAACGAGCTCGCCGGGCGGCGCGTCGCGGTGCTGCCCGCTCTGGGCGGGGTCAGCGCGGTCGCGCCCGCAGTGGAGGAACGTGTGCGCGAGCTCGCGGCCACGCTGGTCCGGGCCGCCGGCATGGTGCCGGTCGACCTCGAGCTCGACATCCCGAGCCTCTCGGCCCAATGGATGATGGGCAACCTTGCGACATTGCTTGCTGAGCTTGGGGACCGGTGGCCCTCGTGCGCGTCGGATCTCACCTCCGAGGTCGCGACCGGTCTGTATCTCTCGCAGTCGATGTACAACCTGCGCACCGCAGCGGTGGCCGAGGAGATGCGTCTGCGCGCGTACCACGTGATGGCGGCCGCGTTCGAGCGCGTCGACTTCATCATCGCGGCGACGAATCCCGACGTCGCGTTCGCGGCCGACGCGCCGACGAGCTCCACGACCGGCACCTTCGTCGACGCGGCACGCGACAGCGCGGCCGCTCGTCTGGTGCTGCGCAGCGCGCTGGGGCTCGTGCGTCTCGCGGCGGCGGGGTTCCCCGATCTGCCGTCGCGACTGCTCGATGTCGGTGCTCGCCTACTTCCCGATCTGGTGAGCATGGGTGCGCTCACCATCGTGTCGAACATCTGCGGGAACCCGGCCGT
>CAZJSY010000149.1:0-8601 GCA_964548555.1 uncultured Burkholderiales bacterium | reverse complement strand
TCGAACTGGCGCGAGACCTCGCGATCCGCTTCAACCACCGGTTCGGCGACACGCTGGTGGTGCCGCGCGCCACGTTCCCGTCGGTCGCCGCCAGGGTGAAGGACCTGCAGAACCCGCGGGCGAAGATGTCGAAGTCGGCCGACTCACCGCAGGGCACGCTCCTGCTCCTCGACCCGCCCCAGGTGATCACCAAGAAGATCAAGTCCGCCGTCACCGACTCGGGCACCGACGTGCGCTACGCGCCCGAGGAGAAGCCGGGTGTGTCGAACCTGCTCGAGATCTTCGCCGCCGTGTCGGGAACGACGATCGAGCAGGCCGAGACGGATTTCGCCGGCGTCGGATACGGAAAGCTCAAGGGGGCCGTGGCCGACGCGGTGGTCGAGTACCTGCGCCCGCTGCAGGAGCGGTACGAGCAGCTCGCGCGCGATCCGTCGGAGGTGGGCCGCGTGCTCGAGCTGGGTGCCGAGAAGGCCGAGGCGATCGCGGAGCCGGTCATGGCCCGCATCCGCAACGCCGTGGGTCTGCTTCCCCGCGGCTGACGAACCCCCCGGTAGACCGGCCACCTCGCCGAGTGCGAGAGATCACTCAGTCGTCGTCGGCCGCGACCAGCGCGTCGACGACGGCGCGCGGGATCGGCAGCGAAGTCCAGGTGTCGGGGGTGTGATGGGCTCCCGCCCAGATGGCGGCTTCCTCCGTGCCGCCTGCGACCCGGATCATGTCGGCGCCGAGGCGCGGGTGCTCGACATAGAGCCCGATGCGGCGCCGGAAGCCCTGACGCGCGATCCACTGACGGGCCCTCTCGCGACCGGCCACCGCGGCCGCGACGGTGGCGACGACGCGGCCGGGAACGCCGAACCCGCTGTCGAGCTTGCCGACGTCGTGCAACAGCGCGGCCGCGAGCCAGCGATGGTCGGCCGCGCACGCAGAGCCGCCGAGCATCGTCTCGACGCGCCGCGCGACAGCAGCCGAATGACGGCGGTCGTGGTTCGGTAGCCGGTTCCACAACACGAGTTCCGAAGGCGACAGCACCCCCGCGACCCATTCGAGCTCGGCGCGCGGCGGCGGACCCGGGCGCAGCGCGCCGAAGAACCGGCGAGCCAGATGCGCGATCTTCACCAGCTGATGTAGTGGAACAACGCGTTCTCGAACGGTCGCAGGATGGCCCCGAACAGGTGCGTCCAGAAGAGGAGCAGGAACAGCACCAGAATTCCGTAGGGCCGGAAGTTGTACCACCGGGGCAACCAGCGCTCGGGCAGCACGCGTTCGACGAGCGAAGACCCGTCGAGGGGCGGGATCGGCAACAGGTTGAAGATGCCGAGGAGGAGGTTCGCCAGTGCAAAGAGGATGAACACCTGCGTGAGGAGCGGCAGATCCGCAACCCGGTACGGACCGAACAGGTGCGACGCATGCCAGCGCTGGAGCATCGCCCGTCCGGCGATCGCCGCGCCGGCCATGAGCAGGAAGTTCGTCGCCGGGCCGGCCAGACCCACGAACAACATCTGGCGTCGTGGGTTCCGCAGCTTCGACGGGTTCACGGGCACCGGCTTCGCCCAACCGATCGCACCGAGGCCCGACAGCGTCAACATCGCGGGCAGGATGATCGAACCGAACAGGTCGATGTGCGGGATCGGGTTGAGCGTGAGGCGATGGGCCCGCTTGGCCGTGTCGTCCCCGCACCACAGGGCGACCATCCCGTGACTGATCTCGTGCAGGATGATCGCCACGATGAGGCAGCCGAAGAAGACGACACGCTCTTCGACGTCTGCGCTCACGGCGACTCCGGCGTCACCCTCGTGCAGTCACCGACGGAGGCGGCGGTCAGCGTCGCTTCGAAGCGCACTCGATACACAGGCGCGCCGCAGGCATTGCTTCGAGGCGCGCCTCGGAGATCGGTCGCCCGCACAACTCGCAGCTGCCGTAGGTGCCGGCGTCGAACTTCGCCAGGGCGTCCTCGATCTCGTGCAGGCCTTCGACCAGCTTCCCCGCGAGCGCGTCGACCTCACCACGCTCCGCGGTCACCTGGCCGGAATCCGCGAAACCCTCGTCGAAGTCGAGCTCCGCGTCGGGTCCGCGACCGAGCTGACGTAGCTGGTCGCGCAGCCGGTCCCGCTCCTCCGCGAGCTGGTCGCGAAGAGACGCATGGGTCGTGTCGGCCATGAAGGCAGGTTACTCCTGCCTACTCCGCCGGGGAGTCCGCGATTCACAAACGCGCTCGGGGATGGGCCCGGTCGTAGACGGCCCGCAGCCGCTCCGGCGAGACCTTCGTGTACACCTGCGTGGTGGAGAGGCTGGCGTGACCCAGGAGCTCCTGCACCACCCGGATGTCGGCGCCGTGCTCGAGCATGTGGGTCGCGCACGAGTGGCGCAGCACGTGAGGCGACAGGCGTCCCGACAGCCCGACGCGGGCCCCGGCGGCCCGCACGATCTTCCAGCAGCCCTGCCTGGTCAGACGCCCGCCGCGGGCGTTGAGCACCAACGCGTCGACGGCGTCGCGGCGGGGCCGGAGCCCGACGAGGGTCGGCCGGCCGCGCTCGAGATACGCCTCCAGCGTTTGGCGGGCGCGGCGGCCGACCGGCACGATGCGTTCCTTCGAGCCCTTGCCGAACACCCGCACCATGCCGTCGGTGAGATCGAGATCGCCGCGGTCGAGGCCGACGAGCTCGCTGATCCGAGCGCCCGTCGCGTAGAGCGTCTCGAGAATGGCACGGTCGCGCAGCGCCAGCGGACTGTCCCCCGTGACCGCGCCGAGCAGTGCCGTGACCTCCGCCTCGGTCAGTGCCTTCGGGATGCCCTGCGGGACCCGCGGTGCACCGACCTCTTCGGAGGGGTCGGAGCCGCTATCGCCCTCCTCGACACAGAAGCGGTGGAACGAACGCACCGCGACGACCGCCCGAGCGATCGACGAGGGCGCGAACCGGGGCCGGCCCTCGTCGTCGAGCGCGCTCGACAGGTCTGCGACGTAGGCGAGCACGACCTCTTCGTCCACCGCAGCGGGATCGGTGAGGCCGCGCCGGCGAAGGAACGCGGCGTACCGGCGGAGGTCGCGGCGGTACGCCGCGAGCGAGTTCGCGGCCAGGCCCCGTTCGACGGTCAGCCACATCTCGTGCTCGGCGAGGAGACGGGCGAGCTCGTCGCTGCGCAGTGACTGGGCGCTCAGTCGGCGATCCCGGGGTACTCGCCTGCCAGCAGGCGACGCGTGAGCAGCAGGCCGATGATGCTCTTCGCGTCGACGAGCTCGCGGCTGGCGATGAGCGACTCGACGTCGGCGAACGCCACCTGCTCGATCGTCATCGCCGCTTCCTCGTGCGTCGCCGCCTCACCCTCGTCGGTCTCCTCGAGGTCGAAGGCCGCGTAGAGGTGCGTGTACTCGTCGCAGAAGCCCGGAGAGTTCCAGAACTCGGCCAGCTTGACCAACCGCTGCGGCCGCAGGCCGATCTCCTCGGCCAGCTCGCGCCTCGCCGTCTCCTCCGGCGTCTCACCGTCGACGTCGCGCTTGCCGGCCGGAACCTCGAGCAGGTCACCGCCCGTCGCGGCACGGAACTGCCGCAGCAGGATCGCGTGACGCTCGTCGGCCACCGGGACCACCACGACCGCGCCCGGATGTCGCACCACCATCCGGGAGAACCGCTCGCCGTCGTCGGCCTCGACGGCGACCTCGTCGATGGCGAGGAATCCGGCCTCGGCAACACGGTTCGACCCGACGACGCGGAAGCCGGACACGGAACCCGCTGGGAGTCGGCGTCAGGAGACCGACGCGACGTCGATCGGCAACCGCGGCACCCTGCTCTCCGACCGGCGCTTCGCGGCGGCGACGAACGCGGCGAACAGCGGATGCGGCCGGTCGGGACGGCTCTTGAACTCGGGATGTGCCTGCGTCGCGACGAAGAACGGGTGCACCGACTCGGGAAGCTCGATGAACTCGACCAGGCGGTCGTCGGGTGAGGTGCCCGACGACACGAGACCGCACTCCTCCAGACGGCGGCGGTAGCGGTTGTTGACCTCGTAACGGTGGCGGTGCCGCTCGTACACGACCTCCTGGCCGTATGCCCGCTGCACGATCGAGCCCGTGAGCAGCTTGGCCGGGTAGGCGCCGAGCCGCATCGTGCCGCCCATGTCGACGATGTCACGCTGCTCGTCCATCAGATCGATGACGGGATGCGGCGAGTGCGGGTCGAACTCACTGGAGTTGGCGCCGTCGAGCCCGCAGACGTTGCGGGAGAACTCGATCACCGCGCAGTGCAGGCCGAGGCACAGTCCGAGGTAGGGCACGCCTTCGCGCCGGGCGAACGCCGCCGCCGCGATCTTGCCCTCGATCCCGCGGAAGCCGAAGCCACCGGGGATGACGATGCCGTCGAGGTCACGGAGGCGACCTTCCGCGAGCAGGCCTTCGGTGTCGTCGGATGCGATCCAGTCGACGACGACACGCGAACCGCACGAGTACCCGCCGTGACGCAACGCCTCCACGACCGACAGGTACGCGTCGGGCAGGTTGACGTATTTGCCGACCAGACCGATGCGCACCTCGTCGGTGGCACGCTCGACACGCGTCACGAGGTCGCGCCAGTCGCTGAGGTCCGGCTCGTGGCGCTCGAGGTGCAGGATCCGGCACACGTAGTCGTCGAGGCCCTCGTCGTGCAGGACGAGCGGGATCTCGTAGAGCGTGTCGGCGTCGATCGCGGAGACGATGCCCTCCTCGGGCACGTCGCACAGCTGGGAGATCTTCTCCTTCAGCCTGGTGGGGATGGGCCGGTCGGAGCGGCACACGATCGCATCGGGCTGGATGCCGCGGCTGCGAAGCTCGGTGACGGAGTGCTGCGTCGGCTTGGTCTTCTGCTCACCTGACGGGCCGATGAACGGCACGAGCGTCACGTGGACGTAGAAGACGTTCTCCCGGCCGACGTCCTTGCGGAACTGCCGGATCGCCTCGAGGAACGGCAGGATCTCGATGTCGCCGACGGTTCCGCCGACCTCGGTGATCACGACGTCGACGTCTTCCGCGGCGGCGAGACGAAGGATGCGCTCCTTGATCTCGTCGGTGATGTGCGGGATCACCTGCACGGTCTGACCGAGGTACGCGCCGTGGCGCTCCTTCGCCAGCACGGCCTGGTAGATCGAGCCCGTCGTGGCGTTGGAGTCACGATGGAGCGGCACGTCGACGAACCGCTCGTAGTGGCCGAGGTCGAGATCCGTCTCGCCGCCGTCGTCGGTGACGAAGACCTCGCCGTGCTGGAACGGGTTCATCGTGCCCGGATCGACGTTGATGTAGGGGTCGAGCTTCTGCAACGTCACCCGTAGGCCCCGGCTCTTCAGCAGCCTGCCGAGGGACGACGCAGTCAAGCCCTTGCCGAGGCTCGACGCCACCCCGCCGGTCACGAAGATGTGCTTCGCCACCCAGTCATCCTCCGCATTCGCGCGCCAGGCGCTCTCCCGGCCGAGGCGTCCGACGAGCGCCCCGACTGCCCGCGCGCGCCCAGACACACAGGTGTCGCCAGCGCGACGAGCTCTCGGGATCTCGACGGTACCATGCGCCGCGCCGCCGGAATGCGACGGTTCCGCGCCGGCGCTCTTCCCGGATCTGGAGATACACGCTGGCCGGCACCCGTGAGCGGAGACGCACCCCGGAGCGGGTCCTCGCGCTGCCGGCTACGGCACCGTGGCGCCTCGATGCCGTCGTGCTCGCAGTGGGCGCGGTGCTGCTGCGCGTGCCTGCGTTGCTCTCGTCGAAACCGCTCGTGTTCGACGACGGTCAGTACGGAGCGGCCGCGGTGGCGATGCACGCGGGCGCGCTGCCCTTCCGCGAGGTGTTCTCGAGCCAGGGGCCACTGTTCCTGCCGCTCGTGTACCTGTTCGATGTGCTCGGCGCGCGCACGCTCGACGCACCGCGGCTGCTCACCGTGGCGTCCGGTGTCGTGCTCACGCTCTCGGTGTACGCGGCTGCGCGCGAGCTCGCCGGTCGTGCGAACGCGCTGCTCGCGGCCGCGATCGTCGCGTGCAGCGGATCCGTCTGGTGGACGACAGGTCCGCTCACGTCCGACGGCCCGGGCGCCGCGCTCGCATGCGCAACGTTCGCGGTCGCGCTGCGCTACACCCGCGCGCCGACGCGACGACGCGCCGTCGTCATCGGTGTGCTTGCTGCGGCCGCGTTCGCGATCAAGAGCCTGCTCGTCGTGCCCGCACTCGTCGCTACGGCATTGCTGTTGCTCGGTCGCCGTCGCGGCGGTGACGCCGTCGCCGCTTGCGTCGCGGCGGCCTCGGTGTTGGTGATCGTCACGGTCCCGTGGGGTGTGCACAACGTGATCGAGCAGTCGGTGATGTATCACACGGACGCGGCCGGACACCGCCATCTGCTCGGCAACCTCCACAAGACGTTCGACACGCTGCTCGACCGAGACGCACCGGCGTTGGTCGCGTCCTCGCTCGCCGCGATCAGCGCCGCGTTCGCCGCCGCGTTCGCTGCGTGGACTCGGCGCACCCGTCGTCGAGTTGGGACACTTCCTCGCTCATACCACGAGGAAGTGTCCCAGCTGGGCGTCGGATCGGTGTGGGCCGTCGTGGTCTGGGCGCTCCTCGCCGTCGTCGTGCTCGCGGTCGAGACGCCGATGTGGCGGAACCACCTGGTGCACCTCGTGCCTGCGCTCGCGCTGCTCGTCGTGATCTCCCGGCCGCCGTGGGCCCTTCTCGCCGTCGCCGCGGTGGCGCTCGTGCCGTATCACGTGTTGCACGTCCACGACCTGTGGGCCCCACCGCCGTTCAAGGGCGCGGAGGCGCAGGTCGTTCACCGCCTGCGGCGGCTCCCGCAGGGCGCGCAGGCGATCAGCGACGACCCCGGTCTCGTGTGGCGGGCCGGGCGTTCCACGCCGCCGAACTTCGTCGACGCGTCGATCCTGCGCATCGACTCGCGCCGGCCCGGCATCCGCATCACCGGCGCGACCGTCGCCGCGGGCGCGGCCCGCCGCGACGTGTGCGCGGTCGTCATCTGGTCGAGCCGGTTCGGACGGTTCAGCGACCTTCCCGACCGGCTGCAGCGCGCCGGATACGAGCAGGCCGCGTTTCCTCGCGGGCGCTCGCTGTGGACCCGTCCGTGCGCGCCGCGGCGCTGACCGGACGGCCGAGACGGTCGAGCACGCGCAGCGGCGCAACCCTGTCGATCACGGAGCTGAACGACACGAGCTCAGCGGCCACGTTGAGCACCACCATCACGACCAGGATGCCGTTGCGCGCGCCCCGTCCGACGTCGAGCACCACGCCCAGGCCGAGAACCGCACCGAGGACGTTCGCACCGGTGTCGCCGAGCATGATGCGCTCGCGCAGGTCGTCGCCCAGGATGCCGAGCGCCGCGCCGATCACGGGCGCAACCGCCATCGCCACCTCGCCGGTCCCGGCGACGAAGGCGAACGGCACGTAGGCGACCAGCGCGCACTTGATCGTCCGCCCCGGCGCGCGATCGAGCAGGTTCGCGAGATTCGCCGAGAGCGCGATGAGCAACGCGTCGGACACGAGCCGCTTACCCGTGATGAATCCCGGTGATGCCGCGAGCACGAGCGCGATCGCGGCACCACCGATCACCTTGAGGGCACCGGTGGTGAGCCGGCCGCGCGCCAGTGAACCCAGATGGCCCAGGAAACCCTGGGCCGAGCTGTCGCCGAGCAGATCGTCGACCAGCCCGAGCAACCCGAAGCCGAAACAGGCGAACAGCACGAGCGGACGGGCAGGGTTGCGTCCGGGCGGATCACCGAGGTTGAAGGCGCCGAGTGTCGAACGGCCCGACTCCACCAGGAGGGCGCTCGCGACGATCAGGATGCCACCCGCGGTGGGCACCGCGACGCGGCGGTAGTTCTCACGCATGAGCAGCGGGACGCGCAGCAAGCCGTGCCCGGCGACCGCGAGATAACGCACCGCCATGAAGCCGACGATGACGGCGAGGACGACCTTCACGACGCCTTCTTAGTCGGCCGCCGCTTCACGGACTCGCGACCGCCTCGACCCCGGGGCGCCACAGGCCGACGAGACGCAACGCGACGACATACAAGCCGCCCGCGAGCGCGAGCAGCACGACGAGCACAGCGGCCGTCGGGACCCGCCCCGATGGCCCGAACGCGCGCTCTGCTGCCCACACCGCGGCCGCCAGCGCCGCGGCGACCGTCGCAACCCACGGCAACGCGCGCGGCATGAAGGAGCGACCCGTGCGTCGCGCGAGCACCACGCCGAGGATCACTGATGCCAATGCGTACGCCGCCGAGTGCCCGAGACCGAGTGCGGCGACACGGGCCGCGCCGTGGGTCAACGGCACGAGGAGCGCCATCACCCCGACACCCACCACGGCCGAGCACAGGCCCGTCACCGCCGGTGTGCGGCTGTCGCCCATCGCGTAGAACGCACCGGTGAAGAGGAAGAACGAGCTGTAGCCGTAGAGGCCGACCGCGAGCGACGCGAGCGCTGCCGCGAGAACCGTGACACCGCTCACCGTGTCGGCGCGGCCGAACGCGACCACCTGCATCGCCGGTAGCGCCAACGCGACGAGCGCCGCCGCGCAGGGAACCACGAGGATCGCGATGCTGTCGAGACCCCATCGCACCGATCGGGCGAACTCGTCGGGATCGT
>CAZJSY010000148.1:0-8610 GCA_964548555.1 uncultured Burkholderiales bacterium | reverse complement strand
GCCATGGCCGCGCCGCCGGCGTCGGAACCGAGCACGAGGCCGTCGAGGTCGATGCCCGACGCGGCCCCGGCCGTCGAGCGGATCACGTGCTCACCGGCGGAGAGGTTGACCGTCGGCGCGGGCCCCGTGGGGTTCGCCGGGTCACACAACGAGACGTCGAGCGGCTTCAACGCCGTTGCGTCGGCCGCCGTGCCGGAGATGCGTACGCCGACCGGCGCGCCGTCGATCGTGATCAGATCGGTGCGGCAGCGGGCGGGGAATTGCTGCGGTAGCGGCGCGCGCTGCACGCCCGGGATACCGACCTCGGCGATCGCGATCGGCTGCTCGATCGGCTGGTTCTCGTAGTACTCCGTCGTCATGACCCGGCGATAGTCCGTGATCGTGACGCGCACGTGGTTCCCGGTGAGCGGATCGAAGCGCACCGGAACGCTCGCGACCGCGTTCTCGCGCGGCTGGTCCTGCACCGGCGGAAGGTCGACCACCCGGCTCACCCCGCCGGCGTCGATGCGGATCTGCGTCGGCACCGAATGACGGCCGTCGGCGACGACCTGCAGGTCGAGGTGGTCGAACGTGACGGGCTTGCTCGTCGTGACGTCCAGCCATTGCTGCCCGACGGTCGACTGATCCGCGGTCGTCCACGCCGTGGTGGGGTCGCCGTCGA
Source organism: uncultured Burkholderiales bacterium (assembly GCA_964548555.1). GTDB lineage: Bacteria > Actinomycetota > Acidimicrobiia > IMCC26256 > JAMXLJ01 > JAMXLJ01. The sequence continues at coordinate 7,949 of CAZJSY010000148.1, read as the reverse complement.
AGGCGGACGACGCCCGCGCGGCCACGGAGCCGGGAAGCCGTTGCGACGACGTGACCGTGATGCCGCCCGTCGACGCGTCGGGGAGCCCGAGCAGCGAGTCGATCGTCGGATCCGACATCGTCGTGTCGAGCCGCGCCGTACCGCGGAGTGCGAACGTGCGCGCGTTGGGAACCGAGATCTTGCGCACCAGCGCGACCTCGTCGGGCGAGCGCACGACGACGACGCGCGAGCGGCTCATCGAGAACACGAGCGGATGCCCCGCGGCCGACGCGCCGGCCGCCGCGACGAGGTCGGTGGGCATGCGAACGATCTCGTCGGCCCGGATGTCTTGCGCACCGGGACGGTCGTCGCGCAGCCGGATCTCGGCCAGGCCGACGCCGTTCGCGTAGGGGAACGCGGCGCTGTTGCCGACGTTGGTGTCTGCGATCGTGAACTGGATCCGGTGGAACGTGCGCTTCGGGAACGTCACGGTCTCGCCGGCAGCCGTACGCGAAGCGTCGCCGAGGTTGACCACCACGCTCTGCTGGTCGTCGAACGTGAGCTTCAGCTTCGTGATGTAGCGCGCGGTTCCACCGACGAGGGGCTGCACGAGGTTGACGTGGTCGGTCGTGATCGGGTTCGCGAGATCGATGCGCAACCGTTCACCGATCACGCCTTTGCGTTCACCGGTGAGCCACATCGTGTTCGGGTCGCCGTCGAGCGCGCGGTTCCCGCGCATCTCGGGCTCGAACGTGTCAGGGTTGCCGTACGACGACGTCGAGACCGCGACACCGGGCGTCTGCACGACCGTGTACGCGTCGGAGCCCGCGTTCGCGAACGGCGGGAGGCGCTGGTCCTTCTCGTCGGTCGCGAGCGACCTCTCGCCGGCACGCTCGGTTGCTCCCATCGTCCACTTCACCGAGCTCCACCGTTGCCCGCGGTTGCGGTTGCTGTCGGTGACGACGAGGACCGCGCCCGGCTGGTCGATCTGGCTCTTCAAGTCGGAGGGCTTACCCGCGAACGAGCCCGAATAGAGCAGGACGTCGTTGCCGATCCCGCCGATGCTCGCGAGGTCGACCACGCCGTCACCGTCGCCCGACAGCACGACGGGAGTGGACGCGCTCTGGGCGTGCACGATCGGCGCGGTGTCGCCTACCGGGAACACCGACACCGGCGGTGGATCCGGGGTGTTGGCCGGCAGTGACAGCGCGAGCGGGTCGAGCTGCGGGAAGTGCAGCGGGCGGCCGAGGCTGCTGCCGTAGGGCGAGGGCGGCCCGAGACCGGGAGGAACGGGCTGTGTGAGCAGCAGCCACAGCGGCCGGGCCCGCACGAGGTCGAAGCGGTCGGTCTCGAGATCGGCGCGGTAGAGGATGTCGCCCGCGTTCATCAGTCGAGCGATCGGCGCGATCGCCGCCGGGTCGACCGTGGCTTCCTGCAACTGCCGGTCGAATGCGGCCACGAGGTTCGCCGACGCGGGCGAACCCCACGGCACCAGCTCACGGGCGACGTAGGGGCGGTCCATCAGACCGGGTGTGACGGGGTCGACCGTCTGGCCCCAGCGGTATGCGGCGAAGTCGGCGCCCGGGATCTCGAGCACGCGCGTGTCGTGCGGTTTCTTGTCGAGCGCGGCCGCGGCTTGGAGGTAGTAGCTCGGGATGTTCTCGTCGCGCAGGAGGTTGGCGCCGTACACCGTGCCGCGCCACAGCGGCCAGATGTCCAAGAGCGCGACGAGCGCCACGAGCCCCGCGACCGCGAAGCCGTACGTGCTGAGACCACGGGCCGACAGCGCGTCGACGACCGCGTTCACGCCCACGCCGATGAGCACCGCGAGACCGAGCACGATCAGTGGAACCGCCCGGCTCGTGCTGCGCAGCGCGAGCCCGAAGTTCGACGAGTGCGCGAACGTCTTGAACGTGCGCCCGAGCACCGACGGCCGGTCGTACGGAAACGCGCCCACCGCCACCGCCATACCGACGACGGTCACGAGCACGAAGTAGACGCGGTGACGCCAACGCGTCACTGCGGCGGAGAGGAGTGCGAGGATCGGGATCGCGAAGCTCACCGCGATCAACCAGGGGTGCTGGGTGTACGACATGCTCGCCTCGGTCCAGGTACCGAGCTTGTCGATCCCGTAGAAGAACCAGTAGCCCAGACCGCGCAGCACCTCGCTCGCCGACGATGCGAGCGACACGGTCTGCACCGTCTCGGTGAACTTCAGGATGTCGAGGCCGTAGCCGCTCTGGAGCGAGAGACCGGCGATCCACCACAGCGAGGCCAGCGCGGTGAGGCCACCGACCTTGCCGGTGACCTTCAACGCGGGGCGCCATGGGGTCTCGCGCGAGATCAGCACGGAGTAGACGATCCACAGCACCGGCGCGATCCCCGCGAACACGAGCGCGGTCGCGTTCACGCTGCCGACGATCTGCACGACGATCGCGAACGCGGCCGCGTACCGCCAGGAGCGGTCGTGGCGAAGGGCGCGGATGACCAGCGCGAGCATCCACGGCAGGCCGGCCCAGGGCAGCAGAATGACCGACAGCCGCGACGCGAAGTCGAGCATGTACGGCGTGAACATGAAGACGAGCGCCGCGCACACCGCACCGGGTCCGCGCACGTGCAGTGTTCGCATCAGGTAGAGCATTCCGATGCCGGCGAAGAAGATGATGCTGCCGAGCCACAGACGCTGCGACACCCATGAGGGAACACCGACGGTGTGCATCACCCAGTAGTAGGGGCCCATCGGGAGCAGGTAGCCGATGTTCTGGTGCGTGACGGTACCGAGCCCGATGTTCGGGTCCCACATCGACGACGCGCGCGCGAGCAGACGACCCGGATCGAGGTAGAGGTAGGTCTTCGTGTCCGCGACGACCTTGCCCGGAGCGGTTCGCAGGAGCGGGACGTACGCGAGGAACGCGAGCAGCGCGTATCCCGCGGCTCGCAGCGGCCTCGTGCTCTGGAACAGCACTCGTCCCCGGATCGGGCGCGCGACCGGTTCGGCAACGGTCGTCGTCATGGTCGAGCGATGCTAGGTCACGCCATCGGTGCCGCTCTGAGCAGGGGACCGGGTTGTTCCGAAGGTGTCAGTTGATCGTCAAGCACCCGGAGCACGACCCGAGGCTTCCGTAGTACAGGCCGAGCCCGCCGGGCACGCCGACGCTCAGGCCGGCGGAGCCGGTGGGCGCGTTCGAAGCGACGTGGACGGTTACCTGGAGCGTCGAGGCGTTGACGAACGTCGTGCTGTCGACGGTGACCCCCGCCGGCGGACTCACGACCGATCCGGCCGCGAACCCGTTGCCGCTGATCGTCAGGGTCACGTTGCTCGCGCCACGGGTGATGCCGGGGGGTGACACGCTCGAGACGACCGGCTCGGGCACCGTGGTCTGCACGAGGACCTGCCACACGTTCGCCACGCTCGCCGTGTACGCGAAGTACCCGGTGAATCGGGCCAGGCGCGGGCCGTCGGTGGTGGGATCGACGACGGGCTGGATGGCCCGCGGGTGAACGAGCAGGTCGGTGCTGATGACGCGGGTGGCGCCGGTCGCGACCACGACGACGGCGGCCACGGGCGACACGCCGTTGGGTCCACTGGCCTGGATGGCGATCGTGTTGCCACTGTCGTTGAGCCAGCCGCCGGCGGCATTCGGGTCGCCGGGCGCGACGGCGGTCGTCGAGTTGGCATTCCGGTCACGGACGAAGACGCCGCCGACGGTGCATGACCCCGGGCACGCCGTCGCGTACGAGTCGAACGCCACGAACTGACCCTTGCGCTCGATCGACGTGGCCACGGTGCCGTGCGCGGGGATCTGCCCCGCGGTGTCGTAGCCGACGAGGGCGGGCACCGTCGACGCGCCGCACCCGCTCGTGGGCGCGACGTACGCATTCGGGGAGGAGTTTCCAGGATTGATGTTGAAGTTCGTCGACGTCGACGTGAACGTCACGGTGGTGCCGTCGCCGCTCAGACGAGGGCGCGTGCTGTCACCGTTGCCGCCGGTGACGGTGCCGTTGACGCACGTCGCCGCGCTGACGAGGCGGGTCGGACCGGTCGTCTGCCACGGGCGTGCGTACACCTGGTGGCCCGACACGCCGGGCACGATGTTCGTCGCGGTCGACTCGAACGCGATCCACTTGCCGTCGGAACTGATCGACGGGTGGGTACTGGGGCCGTTGGCAGGGCCACCGTCGCTCGCCACGCTGATGAGCATGGTCACTTTCGTCGTCTGGTTGTGTACGAAGATGTCGGTGACGCCGTTCGTGTCGTTTGGCACGAGATTGCTGGCGTCCGATTCGAAGGTGATCAGACCGCCGCAACAATCGATGTCGGGGTTGCGGCTCGCCGCGTTTGCCTGCGTGCCGTCGCTCGCCACGCTCGGGCGCTCCACGTGGCCCTTGACGTTGTCGACCTTGAACACATCGGTGACGCCGTTGGTGTCGCCGGCGACGAGGTTCGACGCGTCCGACTGGAACACCATGTAGTTGCCCGCATTGTCGAGCGCGGGCTGGATGCTCGGCCCGGTGGGGTCGGAGCCGTCGATGGTGCGACTCCCGACGCTCACCCACGTGCAGCCGCTCGCGAGCATCGTGACGGCGATTGCCGTCACCAGCAGCGCTCCGGCGCGCCGCGGCCGGCTCGTTGCCTTCATGGGTCGCCTCCCTGCCCGGGCCCCGTGGCGGCCAACGTACCGGCTGCGGCGTCCGATCGCCTGCGGTCTGGCAAAAAGGGGTTATCGGACGGCGCTGTCGGGACCGTCGGCACCGTCGGGGCCGTTGGCCGGCCGGCGCACGATCACCACGGACCGTTCGGGATGCTCCGGGTCCAGCAGCAGCCGGACCCGGGCGTCGTCGGGACGCGTGGGGGCCTCCGTGACGATCGCCGGCTCCTCGCGCTTCTCCCGCCCTTCGAGCACGTCGGCGAGCCCGAACATCCCCGCCGCGATCACCGACCCGACCGCCCCCCGACGAAACCGATCCACCGGCCGCTCAAAATGCGCTTCGCCCGGATCGACCTGCGCCACCCCTTCTTCCACAAAGCCGGTGTCCGGCTCGCGCTGGTGATCGTCAGGCTCCACGCATCCCAGGCTACGCCCACGCCCGAAGCGCGAAGAAGCGTGACGCGGCGGGGGACCGCCTTCCGCGGAACGTTCGCTTGCAAAGCGCCTGGAGCGGAAGGTGGTCCCCCGCCGCTCTCCCCGCTCGCCGCGCGCTCAGCGCGTATTACGCAGCCGTCCCCGCGTCGACGAGTCGAGGATCACCTTGCGAAGCCGGACGCTCCCCGGCGTCACCTCGACACACTCGTCGTCGGCGATGAACTCGAGTGCCTGTTCGAGCGACATGAGGCGGGGAGGCGTGAGCCGCACCAGTTCTTCGGCGGTCGACGAGCGCATGTTGGTGAGCTTGCGTTCCTTGGTGGGATTCACGTCCATCTCGTCGGATCGCGCGTTCTCGCCGATGATCATGCCTTCGTAGACCTCGACGCCCGGACCGACCAGCAACTCACCCCGTTCCTGGAGGTTCAGCAGGGCGTAGGTCGTCGTCGCACCCGAGCGATCGGCGACGAGCGATCCGGCGCGACGCGTACGCAGCTCGCCCATCCACGGCTCGTAGCCCTCGAAGACGTGGTGCAGGATCCCGGTGCCGCGCGTCTCGGTGAGGAACTCGGTGCGAAAGCCGATGAGGCCGCGGGCCGGCACGACGTACTCCATGCGCACCCAGCCCGTGCCGTGGTTCACCAGTTGCTCCATGCGTCCCTTGCGCAGCGCGAGGAGCTGGGTGACGACGCCGAGGTAGTCCTCCGGAGCGTCGATCGCGACCCGCTCCACGGGCTCGTGGCGCTTGCCGTCGATCTCACGCGCGACGACCTGCGGCTTGCCGACGGTGAGCTCGAAGCCTTCGCGCCGCATCGTCTCGACGAGCACCGCGAGCTGCAGCTCGCCGCGTCCCTGGACCTCCCAGGTGTCGGGGCGGTCGGTCGGCAAGACCCGCAGCGACACGTTCCCGACGAGCTCGGCGTCGAGGCGGTTCTTCAGGAGACGCGCGGTCAGCTTCGACCCTTCTCGACCGGAGAGCGGCGACGTGTTGATCCCGATCGTCATCGCGAGGCTCGGCTCGTCGATCGTGATCACCGGCAGAGGCCGTGGGTCGTCGGGATCGGCGAGTGTCTCGCCGATGGTCACGTCGGGGAGTCCGGCGACGGCGACGATCTCACCCGGGCCTGCCTCGCCCGCGTCGACGCGGTCGAGCGCCTCGGTGACGTACAGCTCGGTGAGGCGCACCCGGTCCACCGATCCGTCGGCGCGACACCAGGCGACACTCTGACCCTTGCGCATCCTGCCGTGCCGGATACGGCAGATCGCGAGCCGCCCGACGTACGGCGACGCGTCGAGGTTGGTGACGAGCGCCTGCAGCGGATGCGTTTCGTCATAGGTGGGCGCGGGGATCCGGTCGAGCAGCAGTTCGAACAACGGCTTGAGGTCGGATCCCGGGACGTCGGGTTCGAGCGACGCCCAACCGGCGCGCGCGTTCGTGTAGACGATCGGGAAGTCGATCTGGCTCTCGTCGGCGTCGAGATCGAGGAACAGCTCGTAGGTCTCGTCGACCACCTCCGCGAGACGCGCGTCGGGCCGGTCGACCTTGTTCACCACGAGGATCACCGGGAGCCGTGCCTCGAGCGCCTTGCGCAGCACGAACCGGGTCTGGGGCAAGGGACCCTCGCTCGCGTCGACGAGCAGCAGCACGCCGTCGACCATCGTCAGCCCCCGCTCCACCTCGCCGCCGAAGTCCGCATGACCCGGTGTGTCGACGATGTTGATCTTCACGTCGCCGTAGCGGACGGCCGTGTTCTTGGCCAGGATCGTGATGCCCTTCTCGCGCTCGAGATCATTGGAGTCGAGCACACGTTCGGCGACGTCCTGGTTGGCGCGGAACGCGCCGGTCTGCCACAGCATGGCGTCGACGAGGGTCGTCTTGCCGTGGTCGACGTGGGCGACGATCGCCACGTTGCGCAGATCGGCGCGCGCGGACATGCAGGGCCTTTCGGAAACGAGGGGAACCTCCAGTGTACGGGACGCGGGCGTGTGTCCCCGGCGAGCGCCCTATTCGGCCTCGGTGAGCGCGATGTCGATCGCCTCGAGCTCGGCCGCGTCGGTCTCGGCCGGTTCGGGGGGCGCCCCCGGAGCCGCGTGCACCGACCCTCGGTGCTGGAAGGTCCAGACGAACAGTGAGTTCAGGAGGATGACGCCCGTGCCGAGCAGCATGGCGACACCGAACGCGTGCGCGAACGTCTGCTGGGCCTCGTGGACCACCCGGTGCGCACCCGCCGGGTCGAGGCCCTTGGCGGCGTCGAACGCACCGGCCACCGACGAACGCGCGGCGCGGCGCACCGTCGCGGGGAGACCCACGAGTCTGCCGGCGATGCGACCCCGGTAGACCGACGCCATCACGGAACCGAGCACCGCGATGCCGAGCGCGCCGCCGAGCTCGCGTGACAGGTCGTTGACCGCGGAGCCGACCCCCGACTTGGCCCGCGGCACCGAACCCATGATCAGCGCGGTCGACGGCGCGGTCGTCTGACCGTTGCCCAGGCCGACCAGTGCGAAGGCGACGAGGACGTAGAGCACCGACGTGCCCGCGCTGACCCAGCCGAGCAGGAAGAGCCCGGTTCCGGAGACGAGCAGGCCCGTGCCCACCACACGGCGCGGCCCGAAGCGGCCCACCATCCCCGCGCTGACGGGCGCGCCGACCATTGCGAACACACCGATCGGCAGCCCGATGAGCGCGGTCTGCAGCGTCGAGTAGCCGTGCGCGAGCTGGAGGTACTGGGCCAGCGCGAAGTACAGGCCGAACATCGCGAAGTACTGCAGCGTGATGGTGGACGAGCCGATGGCGAACGGCCGCACGGTGAAGAGCCGCACGTCGAGCATCGGGTGACGCGCGCGTAGTTCCCACGCGACGAAGCCGGCCAGGATGGCGAGACC
>CAZJSY010000147.1:2077-8656 GCA_964548555.1 uncultured Burkholderiales bacterium | reverse complement strand
GTGAACATGCCCGCGCAGCTGCCCTCGGTGGGACAGGCCCGCATCTCGATCTCACCGAGCTCGTTCTCGGTCAGGGTTCCGGCCGCGCACGCGCCGACGGCCTCGAAGACGCTGACGATGTCGAGCGCCTGGTCCTTCCATCGCCCCGGGAGGATCGAGCCGCCGTAGAGGAACACCGACGGAAGGTTGAGACGGGCCGCGGCCATGAGCATGCCGGGCAGGCTCTTGTCACACCCTGCGAACGTGACCAGCGCGTCCAGACGCTCGGCGTGCATGACGCACTCGACGGAGTCGGCGATGATCTCCCGACTCACCAGGGACGCGCGCATTCCCTCGTGACCCATGGAGATGCCGTCGCTGACGGCGATGGTCACGAACTCGAGCGGGAACCCGCCGGCGGTGCGCACGCCTTCCTTCGCTCGCTTCGCAAGACGGTCGAGCGGGAGGTTGCACGGTGTGACCTCGTTCCAGCTCGACGCCACACCGATCTGCGGCTTGTCGAAGTCGTCGTCGGTCATGCCCACCGCGCGCAACATGGCGCGTGCCGGAGCACGTTCGATGCCGTCGGTGACCTCGTGGCTGCGCGGTCTCATGTCGTCTTTGCTCGCCATGAGACCGCAGCGTAGACGGCATGCCGCTCCTCGCCGCCGGCGCTTTCCCGCGCAGTAGCGTCGCCCCCATGACGGACTACGGACTCGTGTACGCCTCGGGACGGGAACGTGTCAGCACGCTCGTCGGGACGCTCGACGAGGAGCAGACCTCGACCACCGTCGCCGCATGCCCCGGTTGGACGGTGCACGACGTGGTCGCGCACCTCGCCGGCTCGGTCGCCGACGCGCTGGCCGGGCGGCTCGAAGGCGTGGGGAGCGACCGCTGGACCGCGGCGCAGGTCGAGGCGCGACGCGACGTGCCCGTCGAGAAGATGCTCGACGAGTGGGCCGACGGCTCGCCCCGGTTCGAAGATGCGCTGCGAGCGATCGGTCCGCCGATGGCTCCGGTCGCGGTGTCCGACCTGTTCCAGCACGAGCAGGACATCCGCAGCGCGCTCGACCTGCAGGGCGGCCGGGACCTCGAGGTGCTCCTGCTCTCGATCGAGTCGTACCTGCCGGGCCTGTCGGCCCGGGTGGCCGGCGCCGGCCTGGCCCCGCTGCGCCTGTCCGCCGGTACCCACCAATTCGAGACGTCCGGTGGCAACCCGGGCGCGCACGTGACGGCGGAGCCGTTCGAGCTGGCACGGCTGCTCGGAGGTCGTCGGACGCTGGACGAGATCCGCCAGCTCCATTGGGAGGGCGACGCCGGCCCGTACGTGGAGTTGATGTCGGCCTATGGCGTTCCTCCGGCCGCGCTCGGGGAGCGGTGAGGAACATCGACACCCGGCCTCGGCGTTGAGCCCGACATGGGGACGCGACCGACGCTGCTGATCGGCACCTCCGACGGGGTGCTCGACGTCGACGGCGTCGAGGCGCTTCCCGGTCGACGCGTCGGTCCGTTCGCGACAGCGGGTGGCGACGTGGTCGCGCTCGTCGACCGCAACGACGTGATGCGGCGTGGTCGTGGCGGCTGGCGCCAGGTCGCGACGGTTGCCGATGCGGAATGCATCACCACCCTCGACGACGACGTCCTCGTCGGGACCGCCGGTGCGCACGTGATGCGCGTCCGCGGGGACGCGGTCGCGCCCGTCGACAGCTTCGACCACGCGCCGACACGGGACGAGTGGTACACGCCGTGGGGTGGTCCGGCGGACGTCCGGTCGCTCACGGTCTCGGTCGACGGCACGCTGCTCGTGAACGTGCACGTGGGCGGCATCCTGCGTTCGACCGACGGCGGCTCCACATGGGAGCCCACGATCGACCTCCACTGTGACGTGCACCAGGTGCTCGCACACCCGACCCGGCCGGGGCTCGTGATGGCCGCGGCGGCCGTCGGCCTGTGCCGCAGCGCCGACGACGGCCGCACATGGGATGTCGTTGACGCCGGTCTCCACGCGACATACCTGCGGGCGGTCGCCTTCGCCGGCGACACGGTGCTGGTCTCGGCATCGACCGGACCGGCCGGCACGCGGTCGTCGATCTACCGCGTCCCCATCGACGCGGCGCCGGGCGCGCGACTCGAGCGCGCGTCCGCCGGACTCCCGGAATGGCTCGCCGGGAACATCGACACCTTCACCCTCGTCGGAGACGTCGACGGCACGCTGGCCGCGTTCGCGGACCGGGAAGGCGGCGTGTTCGTCTCGCAGGACGCGGGGTCCACCTGGGACGCCGCGCACAGCGGTCTGCCACCCGTCGTGGCCCTTGCCCTGGCGGGCAGGTGAACGGCATCGGATACTGGTGTCGCGACGCCCGGGAGGGAGCCATGACGACCGTCGAGATGCTGGTCGACGACCGGGGCGACCTGCTGAAGGCCACGTGGCACGAAGGCGACTCGAGCGTCGACCTCAGCCTCTGGCGCGGCAACGTCTGCCGGGCGACGTTCCGTCTTGCGCTCGACGATGCCGGCCGCCTGGCCCGTGTGCTCCACACCGCGCTGGCGGGGAATGCACTCCCCCCGCCCTCGGCCGCCTGAACCGCGCCGGCTCACGGCAACACGCGCGTCGTCGAACCGCCGAACGCGACGCGCAGCCGATCCACCACCCCGGACGACGCGTGGATCGCCTCGTTCCACGTCACAGGGATGACCCGCCATCCGGCGGCAGCGAGAGCCGCCGATCGCGCGCGGTCTCGCTCGAAGGCAACGCGGCGACCGTGCGCATCGAAGCCGTCGCATTCGAGCGCGACGCGCGCGTCGGGCCATGCAAAGTCGAGGCGGTACCACCGCCCGTCGGCGCGCGTGCGGTACTGCCGCACCGGCCGGGGAAGATCGCTCACGCCGACCAGCCGCCACACCTTCACCTCGAGTGCCGACTCCAGCGCGCCGTCGCGACCGCGTTCCTCCAGAACCGTTCGGAGACGAGGGACGCCAACGCGACCCGTGCCGCCGAGCTCGTTCAGACGCCACCTGAGGAAGGCCGGCTTGCACAGACCACGGTGGAACACGTCCTCCACCGCTCGCTCGAGCGCCTCCGAATCGAGCACGCCCGCGATATCGACGATCGTACGGGCCACGCTCGTGACCGGGACGTGGTCGACGACGTCGCAATCAAGCGCGTGGAGTGCTCTGCTGCGGTGAACACGCACGTGCGCGTGACGGCGAGCCCGCTCGTACGGCACGGTCACCTCGACTCGACTCGTGACGACGCCGTCGAGACGCCACAGCACCGCGGCGCTCAGATGCGACACGACCGCGTTGTCGCCCGCCCAGAGGACTGCCGCCATCGCGGCCTGCCGCCCGGTCTCGGGCACGCCGGCGATGCGGTAGACGCCCGGAAGCACGGACTGCCACCTGCCCGCCGCGGCCCGACGCTGCACCGCCGGTCGGCTCAGCCCCAGCGCAAGCGCCTGCGCATGGGTGACGATGCCGTGCTGGCGTGATGCGAGCGTCGCGACGCGCGCGTCCGGCCGTTCATTGAAACTCTGAGCTCGGTCTCCGAATCCCACGGTTCAATGAAACCGCGGAGGTGTGACACCGAAGGGCGCTGACGACTACGAGGAGGAGGAGAGGCGTGCGTCGAGCAGCCGGTTGAGGACGGCGGGGTTGCCCTTGTTGTTCACGGCCCTCATCACCTGGCCGAACAGGAATCCCCGCTTCTTCTTTCGTTCCTTCTCGTCGCCGGCCCGCCACTCCTCGACCGTGGTGGCGTTCGCGGCGAGCACCTCGTCGATCACGCGCGCGAGCTCGTCTTCGTCGCTCACTTGCGCGAGTCCCTGCTCGGCCACGACCTGCGCGGGACGCTTCGGCTCGCGCAGGGTCACAGCCAGAACGTCCTTCGCCATGCCCCGCGACAACGTGCCATCGCCCACGAGACGCACGAGCTCGGCGAGCCCGTCGGGCGCGAGCGGCAACACCTCCGGCGACAGGCCGCTCTCGTTGAGGTACCCGAGCACCTCTCCGGTGCTCCACTTCGTCACCTCGACCGGGTCACCACCGGCGACGACGGCGGCCTCCGCGTAGTCGGCCAGGCCCTGCACCTCGAGCAGGAGCCGCGCGTCGGACTCGCTGATGCCCCACTCGGCGACGAGGCGGGTCCGGCGGGCCGCGGGAAGCTCCGGCACCGACGCTTGCGCGCGGTCGCGCATCTGCTCGTCGGGCGCGACGGGCACGAGATCGGGCTCGGGGAAGTACCGGTAGTCGAACGCCTCTTCCTTCGACCGCATCGAGTGCGTGCGACCGTCGTCCTCGTTCCAGTGACGCGTCTCCTGCACGACGCGGTCGCCGGCGTCGAGCAACGACGCCTGGCGTTCGATCTCGTACTCGACCGCACGCACGAGTGACCGGAGCGAGTTCATGTTCTTGATCTCGGCGCGCGTCCCGAGCGCCGTCGAGCCGACCGGGCGCACCGAGACGTTGGCGTCGACGCGCATGGAGCCCTCCTCCATCTTCACGTCGGAGACGCCGATCGCCTCGAGCACCGCACGAAGCTCGCTCACGTAGGCGCGTGCCTGGGCGGCGCTCGTGATCTCCGGCTTGCTCACGATTTCCATGAGCGGCACACCGGCGCGGTTGTAGTCGACGAGCGAGTACTCGGCCTCGTGGATCCGTCCGCCGCCACCGACGTGGACGGTCTTGCCGGTGTCCTCCTCCATGTGCGCGCGCTCGATGCCTACGCGTGCGTCGTCGACGCCGATCCACCCGTCGACGCAGATCGGCTCGTCGTACTGGCTGATCTGGTAGTCCTTCGGCATGTCGGGATAGAAGTAGTTCTTCCGGTGGAAGATCGACTGCGGCGGCACGTCGAAGTGCAGCGCGGCACCGAGCCGGAGCGCGAACTCGACCACCCGTTCGTTGAGAACCGGTAGCGAACCCGGCAGCCCGAGACACACGGGACAGACGTTGGTGTTCGGTTCGGCACCGAACTCGTTCGGACAACCGCAGAAGAGCTTCGTCGCGGTAGCGAGCTCGACGTGCACCTCGAGCCCGATGACCGGCTCGTAGTCGGCGGTCGGCATGTCAGACTCCCTCACGATGACGCACGCAGCCAGGCCTTCCACGGCTCCGCTCGACCCCGACGCGTTCAATGTGCGGCGCGAATGCGTCCGGGACGACGTCGCGCTCGCGTTCGTGCACGAGGGCGTCGGCGGATATCCCCTCCTGCTGATCCACGGCTTCCCGGAGACGAAACGCATCTGGTGGCGCAACATCGGGCCGCTCGCCGAGGCCGGCTTCGAAGTGGTCGCGCCCGACCTGAGGGGTCACGGTGAATCCGATCTCGCGTCCGACGGGATGTACGACATCGCCGCGTTCTCCCTCGACATGTACGCACTGATGCACGACGTTCTCGGTCACGAGCGCTACGGAGTGGTGGGGGGCGACGTCGGTGGCGTCGTGCTCTACGACCATTCGTTGCGGTACCCGGCGACGGTGGACCGCCAGTGCATCTTCAACACGCTCGCGCCGCCGCTCGACGCGCTCTACGAGCAGGCCGGCATCCCACCCGACGATCCCCCGCGGGCGGCCCGGCCGACCGCCGACTACTTCCGACGACAGGCGAATGATCCCGACGGGCTGATCGCGGAGCTCGACACGGCGGAGCGCCGGCGCGCGTACGTCGCCGACATGTACGGACACCGTTTGTGGGCGTCGCCCGGCACGTTCGACGAGGACGACATCGCGTTCATGACCGAGCCGTACGCCGATTCGGCGAAGCTGCGCGCGAGCTTCGGTGTGTACGAGACGTCGACCGGACGGCGACCGATCGCCGACATGCCGCGGGTGTTCGAGCAGAACCCGGTGCCCACGCTGGTCCTCTACGGCGCCGACGATCACGTCGTGCCGCCGACGTTCCCTGATCAGTGCGTCGTCGCCTTCACCGAATGCGTCGGACCGTTTCACGTACCGAAGGCCGGACACTTCCTCCAATGGGAGGCCGCGACGGTGCTCAATCGTGCCGTGAGCTACTTCTTCGCCGACCTGCGAACGAATCCGCATTGACTCAGGACTCCGCGGCGATCTCGATCGCGCGTGCGACACGGAACATCACCGGCTCGGCGAGCGCGTCGGCGAGCACCTGAACACCGATCGGCAGACCGTCGGAACCGCAGCCGAACGGAACCGAGATCGCGGGATGGCCCGCGAGGTTCGACGGAATCGTGCACACGTCGTTGAGGTACATCGTCAACGGGTTCTCGGTCTTCGCTCCGAACGGGAACGCCGTCGTGGGCGCGGTCGGACCGAGCAGCACGTCGAAGCGCTCGTACGCGCGCGCAAAATCGCGAATGATGAGCGTCCGTACCCTCTGCGCCTGGCCGTAGTACGCGTCGTAGTAGCCGGCCGAGAGCGCGTAGGTGCCGAGCATGATCCGGCGCTTCACCTCGGCGCCGAAGCCCTGCTCGCGTGTACGCGCCATCATCGTCGTGACGTCGTCGGCATCGACGCGTAGTCCGTAACGCACGCCGTCGTAACGCGCGAGGTTCGACGACGCCTCGGCCGGAGCGATGAGGTAGTACGCGGACAGGCCGTAGACCGCGCTCGGCACCGAGACCCGTT
>CAZJSY010000147.1:0-1977 GCA_964548555.1 uncultured Burkholderiales bacterium | reverse complement strand
GCGATGAGGTAGTACGCGGACAGGCCGTAGACCGCGCTCGGCACCGAGACCCGTTCGACCTTCGCACCTGCTTCCTCGAGCGCGGCGGCCGCACCTTCCACCCCGGCCACCACCTCACCGTCGACGCCCTCCGCGTCGGCGAGCTCCTCGACCACACCGACCCGCAGTCCTTCCACGCCGGTGTCGAGGTCGGGCAGCAATGAACCCGGCGCGGCGGGTATCGACGTGCTGTCGAGCGGGTCGTGGCCCCAGATCGTCTCGAGCAGCAACGCCGCGTCCGCGACGGTGCGGGCGAACGGACCGATCTGGTCGAGGCTCGACGCGAACGCGACCAGCCCGTACCGCGACACACGACCGTATGTCGGCTTGACCCCGACGACGCCGCAGAGCGCCGCGGGCTGGCGAATGGAGCCTCCCGTGTCGGAGCCGAGACCGAGTGGCGCGAAGCCGGCCGCGACCGCAGCCGCGGACCCGCCGCTCGAGCCGCCCGGAACACGCGTGGGGTCCAAGGGATTGCGCGTGGGCCCGAACGCGGAGTTCTCGGTGGAGCTGCCCATCGCGAACTCGTCGAGGTTCGTCTTGCCGATCGGGACGCCACCCGCGGCCGCCACTCGCTGCACCACGGTCGCGTCGTACGGGGGGCGCCATCCGTCGAGGATCCGGGACGAACACGTCGTCGGGATGCCGCGCGTGCACAGGTTGTCCTTCAACGCGACGGGAACACCTGCGAGCGGGCCGGGATCGCGGCCTTCCGCGACGGCGGCATCGACGCGACCGGCCGCGGCACGCGCCTCCTCGGCGAGCACCAGGTTGAACGCGTGGATCTCCGGCTCCCGCTCGGCGATGGAGTCGAGATGCTCCTCGACGACCTCGCGCGCCGACCGCTCGCCGGCGCGAACCGCGGCAGCGATCTCGAGCGCGGTCACGGAGCCTCGCCGAGGATGCGCGGGACGCGGAACCGGCCGTCCTCGGCCTTCGGCGCCATCGCGAGCACCTCGTCGCGCGGAAGGGACGGTCGAACCTCGTCGGACCGCAACACGTTGGCGAGCGGCAGCGGGTGCGCGGTGGGTGGGATGTCCTCGGTGTGGAGGGACGACACGTCGGCCGCGTGCTCGAGGATTCCCTCGAGCTGGTCGGTGAAGCGCTCGATCTCGTCATCGCTGAGGTCGAGGCGCGCGAGCCGGGCGACGTGCTCCACGTCGGAACGTGTGATGCGGGTCATCACGGCGAGTCTAGATATGAAGCTGGAACACACGACCCGCGTTTCCCGCCGCCGGAGCACGCTCGGGGGCGTCGCGCGTCAGCGGTACGGATCGCCGGGTGAACCCGGTTCCTCCCACCAGTCGTCGGGCGCCGCCTTCCATTCCGGGTCTGGGTAGATGCACGACACCGGGCACGCGGGCAGGCATTTGTCGCAGCCGCTGCACAGCTCCGGCACGATGATCACGTCGATGCCGTGATTGAAGATCGCGCCGAACTGCTCCGGGCAGTGGCGCAGGCACGCGTCACAGTTGATGCACTCCGCCATCTCGATGCGCAGCGGCGGGTTGCGCCACTTCGGATTGCGCTCCCGGGTCGCGATGCGCTCGGCCCGCGTCGTCGCCGCCATGGAACGAGCGTAGACGTGCGTCCGGCGCGCATCGCCGAGCGCGGTCGGGGGCAGGTTCCGGTACAGTCGCCGCCCGTCTCAGGGGCTCTTCAGGAGGACCGCGTGGCCAGCAAGCATCCCTTCCTGTCCGACGAGTGGTTCAGGGCCGTGACAGCCCTCATCGAGCAGCACGGCAACGACGCGCCCGCGCACCAGAACATGAAGATGAACCTCGTCGTCACCGAGACACCGTTCGACACCGACTGCCAGTTCCACATGGGTGCCGAAGAAGGCAGAGCGCTGTTCGGACCGGGACATCTCGACAGCGCCGACGTGACGCTCACGACCGACTACGCGACCGCCAAGGACGTGTTCGCGTCGGGCAACCC
>CAZJSY010000146.1:1191-8671 GCA_964548555.1 uncultured Burkholderiales bacterium | reverse complement strand
GCAAGATGTTCGTCGAGGACTGGGAGGCGAGCGCCGGTCGCGACGAGCTCGTCGCGATGGCCAAGAAAGCCGACGATGCCGGGTTCTTCTACGTCGCGGTGTGCGACCACGTGGCGGTCCCGCGTCCGGCCGACGAGCGGATGGGGACGACCTGGTACGACACCATCGCGACGCTCGGTTACCTCGGTGCCGTCACGAGCAACGTGCGCCTGCTCTCGCACGTGTTCGTCGCGCCGTATCGCCATCCACTCGTGACGGCGAAGTCGTTCATGACGCTCGACGAGCTGACCGGCGGGCGGGTGATATTCGGCGTCGGCACCGGACACCTCGAGAGCGAGTTCGATCTGTTGGGTGTGCCGTTCGCCGAGCGCGGTCGTACGACCGACGAGGTCATCGACGTCGTGCGAGCCGCGTTCGACAGCGAATATCCCGACGTCGAGACGAAGCAGTTCAAGGTGCACGACGCCGGAATGTCGCCGCGCCCGCGCCAGTCGCACGTCCCGATCTGGGTCGGTGGCTCGTCGAAGCCGGCGCTACGTCGCGCCGCCGAGCGGGGCGACGGCTGGCTGCCGCAGGGAACTCCCCGCGACCAGATGCCGCACTCCATCTCCTTCCTGCTCGAGCACCGCAAGCAGACCCGGGGCGACGACCCGATCGACCTCGGTGTCGTGACGGAGATGCTCTACGTCGGCGAACCCGGCTGGGACGCCGGCGCGCAGACCTTGTCGGGGAAGCCCGACCACATCGCGGCACGGCTGCGCGAGTTCGGCGACATGGGCGTCAACCACCTGCAGGTGCGGTTCCGCAACCGGACGCTGCAGGAGCTCCTCGACCAGATCGACGCGTTCGGCTCCGAGGTCGCCCCCCTCCTCAACCCATAGACGGCTCAGTTTCTGTCCCAACTGGGCTGGGAGTGAGCGGGCGCTGGGAGTTAGCGGGCGCTGGGAGTTAGCGGCCGCGGGGGAGGCCGAGGCCGCGCTCGGCGATGATCGAGCGCTGGATCTCGCTGCTCCCCGCGTAGATCGTCGTGACCACCGCGTGGCGGAACGCGTGCTCGACCCATCCGCCGGCGGGCGCCCCGGACTCGCCGTGCCGGAGAACGCCCGCGGGGCCGAGCACCTCGAGCAGCTCCGCACTCGCGCGTTGGAACGCCTCGGTGGCGAAGAGCTTCGCCATCGACCCCTCGACGATGGGCAGCTGTCCCGTCGCGCCGATCCACGCCATCCGGTATGCGAGGAGACGACCCACCTCGTTGTCGACGGCGACCCGCGCGAGCCGTTCACGGACCGACGGATCGTCGAGTGCACCCGCCACGCGGGCCCAGTTCACGACCCGGTCGAGCAGACGGATCGCCTCGCCGTTTGCTGTCGGGTTGCGTTCGTAGGCCAGCGCGACCGTCATCACCTGCCAGCCGCCGTCGACGTCGCCGACGCGTGCGGAGTCGGGAATCCGCACGTCGTTGTAGAACGTCACGTTGGTGCGTTCACCGCCCAACGTGTGGACGGCCCGGATCTCGACCCCCGGTGCGTCGAGCGGGACGAGGAACATGGTGAGACCGCGGTGCTTCGCGGCGGCAGGGTCGGTGCGCGCCAGGAGGAACACGTAACTCGCCTCGTGCGCCATCGTCGTGAACATCTTCTGCCCGTTGACGACCCATTCCTCGCCGTCGCGCTCGGCCCGTGTGGTGACGGACGCGACGTCGGAACCGGCGTCGGGCTCGCTGTAGCCGAGCGAGATGAGGATCTCGCCTCGGAGTGCGCGCGGGATGACCTCGCGACGCTGCTGCTCCGTTCCCGCGATCGCGAGCGTGCGCGCGACGAGCTCCGTGGTGCCCCAGCCGTCCATGGGCGCGCCGGCTCTCGCGACCTCTTCGTCGAACGCGACCATCTCGAACGGATCGCGCTCCTGTCCGCCTACGTCACGGGGCCATGCCGCCGCGAGCCAGCCACGTTCTGCCAGCGCGCGGTGGAGAGACCAGTCGTGCACGGTTCCGGTGCGACTGACACGATCGACGACCTCATCGGTCATGTGATCGGAGAAGAACGAGCGCACCTCGGCTCGGAATGCCTCGGCGCGATCACCCAACCGGAAATCGAACGAGGACCCGTCGACCGGCTCGTCGACCTCGAATGCGCCCGAGTGGGCGAACGTGTCGCCGTACAGGCACTCGCCGAGACGGCTCAGCTCGCGACGCGTGTCGCCGAACAGGAGCGTCAAGGCTTTGGCGCGCCGGAAGAACAGTTGGATGTCGTACTCCAGCATGAAGCCGTAGCCACCGTGGAAGTGAAGGCTCCACGCGGTGGCGTCGGCGGAGGCCTGAGCCGCGAACAGGAACGCCATCGAAGCGAGGGCGCGGAAGCGCTCACGCCGGACCCCGAGCGCCCACGCGGACTCGTACACGAGGAGCCGCGCTCCTTCGACGGCCGTCGCGACGTCGGCAAGGCGCTGCTGCACCGCTTGGAAGGACCCGATGGGCGCGCCGAACTGGTGCCGCTGCTTCGTGTACTCGACACCGAGATCGAGGCCACCCTGGGCCACACCGACCAGAGTGGCGGCCGTGAGGACCCGCCACTCGTCGAGCGCGTGCTCGTAGGCCACGATCGCTTCGTCGCCGTCGGCGAGCACGGCGCGCTCGCCTTCGATGTCGCGCGTCGCGAGCGGCAGGGTGCCGAGGTTCGCCGGGCTGACGCCCGGTGCGTCCGAACGCACCGCGACGAGCTCGCCACTGTCGAGCCCCACCACCATGCCAGCCAGGGCGCCGGCCGGCACGAGCGGCCATCGCCCGCCTTCTGACGGTGACAACGCGAGCGCGGGCACGGTGCTGCCCGACGCGATGTCGTCGGGACATGCCACGAGCCGGTCGAGGAGTCGCGTCACGACGAAGGCCTCCACCAGCGGCGCCGGCGCGACGTGCAGGCCGCCCTGTTCGCACGCGACGGCCAGGTCGGCGAGCGTTGCCCCCGACGAGCGCGTCGCCATGCCGGGAACCCCGACGTGCGTCAGCCGCCTCCACAGCTCTGGGTCGAACCCGAGCGGCTCCGCGGCGCGCACGCGCGACGGCGACGATTCCTTCGAGAGCAACGCGGCGAGTGAGGCGCGCAACGCGCGCTGGTCGTCGGAGAGGTCGAGCTTCACGTCAGGCCGGCATATCCCATTCGACGTGCGCCTGGATCGCGCCGCCCCCGTCGTCGAGCCAACCCCTGCTCCCCGCGTAGTCGAGCATCCGGGCGAAGTCGGCGTGCCACTCGTCGTCGACCCGACCTTTCGCCATGGACCGCAGCGCGTCGACCAGGACGAACGCGTCGTCGCCTCGCAGCCGTCCCGCGCCGGACTGCGCGAGCGCGGTGGCAAGACGCGACGGGTCGCGAGGGCCGGTGGCCTGCACGTGGAACCGTGCGCAGTCGGCCGGTTCCTCCAGCGTCACCGTCGGTTGGGGTCCCGTGAGGTCGACGAGCACGAACACGTGACGAGACTACGGGATCGACAGCCCGCCGTTGGGCCGGAGGATCTGGCCGGTCATGAAGCTCGACGCGTCGGACGCCAGGTAGAGCACGGCATACGCGATGTCGTCGGGCCGGCCGACCCGCTTGAGGGCCGCGGCGTTGCGCATCGGCGCCGACACCTCCTGGAACCGTTGCTCGTCGATGCTCCCGTCGACGTTCGTGAAGTGCCGTCCGGTCATACCCGTGACGATCCAGCCGGGCGCGATCGCGTTCACACGTACACCGCGCTCCCCGATCTCCACCGCGAGCGTCTTCGTCATCTGCGCGACGCCGGCTTTGGTGATCGCGTAGCAGCCGATCGTCGGCGCGGGCGTGTCAATAGCACCCGACGACATGTTGATGATGCTGCCCGAGCCCTGTTCCGTCATGACGCGCGCCGCGGCGCGGCAGCCGTAGAAGACACCCTTGAGGTTGACCGCAAGCACACGGTCGAGGTCGTCGTCATCGGTATCGACGACGAGGCTGTTGTGCATGATCCCGGCGATGTTGCACATGACGTCGAGGCGTCCGTGCTCGCGCGCCGCGCCCTCAACGAGGTCGTCGACCTCGGCCGAGCTCGTCACGTCGACCGCGGTTCCACGCGCGGACCCGCCGGCTTCCGCGATCGTGGCGGCGGTCTCCTTGACGCGCGCCTCGTCGACGTCGGCACACACCACGCTCGCTCCCGCGCCGGCGAGCATGACGGCGCTCGCGCGGCCGATGCCGCTTCCGGCACCGGTGACGACGGCGACTCGCCCGTCGAGTCGGAACGCTTCTCTCGGATCCTGCATCAGCAACTCCCGTTCGTCGTCAATGTGCGGACGAGCTGCGCCCTGGGCGGACGCCCGGGAGGGCGCAGCCGAGGGAGCCATGTGAATGTGCGGACGAGCTGCGCCCTGGGCGGACGCCCGGGAGGGCGCAGCCGAGGGAGCCATGTGATCCAGCAGTCTGGCTCACGAACCGGTCGCCTCGGGCGGACGCCCGTGAATGGCCTTCGTGACCCGCTGCGTGGCCTCGACGAGGCGATCACCGAGCCGCGGAACGGCGCCGGCGGGCAGGACGTCGCGGAACCCGAACAGTGTGAGCACGAGCGCGATGGTCCCGTCGGCGCCGAACACGGGTGCCGCGATCAGGCTGAGGCGATACGACGACGAGTGCTCGAGCTCTCCGAGGATGTACTCGCCGTGTCCGAGCTCGTCGACGAGCGCCGCGACGTGCTGGTCGTGCCCGGCGAGCGCCTCACCGAGCCTGATGCGCGCGTCGGCCTCCAGCGCCAGCGAATAGCCGCGCGTGCGAACCGTCGCGACCGCCGCGCGGTATCGCTCCACCTCCGCGTCGGTGGCGCCGGGCCCCAGCCGCCGGAGCCATGCGCCGATGGCGTCCGGATCCGACCACGCCATGAAGACCGTGCCGAGTGGTGGCGTGAGCGGCAGTCGATGACCCACCTGGACGCTCGGAGCAAGCGGTCCGAGGTCCCCGCTATGGGCCAGGATCACGATCTCGTCGCCCATCGTCGCACTGGCAACGCACATCACGTGGAGCTCGTCGGCGAGACGGCGCATCTCGTCGCGTGCGTAGTCGACGACGGCGAATTCCCGGGACGCTGCCGCGTTGCCGATCGAGACGAGCGCGGACCCCAGGGAGTACGTCTTGTCAGCCGGATGACGCAGGAGATACCCCGCGTCAGTGAGCGCGGCGGCGAGCGCATGTGCGGTCGCCTTGCTCATCCCGAGACGGCGTGCGAGATCGGAGAGGCCGAAGCGTTCGTCGGGGTGCGCGGCGAGGAAGTCGAGCAACGCAACCGTGCGGGTCGCGGAAGGAGCCGGCCGCGCCATCAGCCGAGCGCAGCCTTGACCGCAGGGCCGAACGCCCGGGCGAGAACCTCGTGCCCATCGTCGCCGGGATGGATGCCGTCGGGCAGCATCTGCGCGTCCAGGAGTCCCGCGCCGCTCACCATCGTGAGCCGTTCGTCGCCCGCGTCGATGCGTCGTGCAACGGCGATCTCCATCGCGCGTCGGAGATCCTCCAGCGTCGCACCCAGGCGGTTCGGAGCCTCCTCGGCGTCGGGACGCAGGACCGGGGTCATCACGACGACGGGCGTGTCCGGTTGTGCTTGGCGCACCACCTCGACGAAGGCAGTGGTGTTCGCGACCATTTGGTCGAAGCTGTGCGGGATGCGGGTCCAGCAATTCGTGCCGTGGCTGATCGAGATCACATCCGCGGCGACCGCACCGACGTGCTCGGCCGAGACGATCTCGCCACGCGCCGCACCCGCGTAGCCCAGATTGACGATGTCGACGCCGAGGCTGCGCGACACGATGACGGGCCACGCCCGTGCCGGACCCGATGCGATCCATCCCTCGAGGATCGAGTCGCCGTACGCGACCCATCGCGGACCCCGCGGTGCGGGCTCGATGGATCCCCCGATCGGACGCAGCGACGTGACCGTCGGCCTCATTCCCTCGGGCAGGTAGATGGTCGCGGGCGCGTTGTGAGCACCGGGCGCGTCGCCCGAGCTGAGCGCGAGTCGCACCCTTCCTTCACCGAGCACGGCGGACTCCTGTGTGACGCAGACGCCGTCGCGCCACAACGAGAAGGCGGTGCCTGCACCCGCGCCCCGGTAGCCGAGGTCGTCGGTCTCGGTGACATACGCGAGCTCGACGGCTTCGGCGTCGCCGAGCAGCTCGAATCTCACGGAGACGGGAAGTTGTGCGCTCCCCCAGGTGTCGACGGGAAGCCGCGCAAAGTCGGACGGATCGGCGCGTGGGTACGACACGCCTGCACCTGCCGGCCATGCGCAGCCGCGGAGGAAGGGTTCGGGTTGCTCGGGCCGAGCCATCACGGACGCGTCACGAGGCGGTCACGGCAACGTTGGTCTCGATGTCGCGCGCTTCGAGCTTCGGGATGATCTCGGTACCGAGCAGGTCGATGGTGCGCATGATCGACTCGTGGGAGAGATGACCGAACTGCACGTAGCAGATGAGCTCGTCGACGCCCAGGGCCTCGTAGTGCAGCATCTTCTCGAGGCACTGGTCGGGATCGCCCACGATGATCATGTCGGCCTCGTGGAAGTCTCGGACGTCGAAGTTCCCCTCGATCTGCTTCTTCAGCAGCGGGAAGACCGCGTCGCGCTCCGCCTGGGGGAGGTTCGGTAGCTCCCACTCGAGGGTGAACTCCGCGAGATTCTTGTACCACCACCACACCGAATCCCAGATGCCGTTGCGTTCGCATTCTGCGAGCGACTCGGCGCAGTGGACGAGTGTGTACGCGGCAACGCGGTTGTTGGTCACGCGTGTGAGGGGCTCCGGATCGGCCGCGGCCTCGCGGTACTGCGCGATGTGCTGACCCATCTTCTGGATCGGCTGCAGGATCGCGAACGACAGCAGGCCGAGTCCGAGCTTGCCCGCGACCGCGCTACTCCCCTCACTCGTCGCCGCCATCCAGCAGGGCGGATGCGGGTCTTGTACCGGCTTCGGCGTCACCATGCGACGCGGGAACTCGAGATACTTCCCGTGGAACTCGAAGTACTCGTCTTCCCACATCTGCACGACCGCTTCGATCGCCTCTTGCCACTGATCACGGCTGCGCTCGCGGTCGACACCGAACGCGATCTGCTCCATCGGCGTCGAGCGGCCGGTACCCCACTCGACCCGTCCGCCCGAAAGGATGTCGGCGGTCGCCACCTTCTCCGCCACGCGCATCGGCGGCGTGAAGGCGTGCGGCATGAGCGTGACGCCGAAGCCGAGGCGCAGGTTCTCGGTGCACTGCGAAAGCGCGCCGATGATGACCTCGGGCGCGGGCGAGTGCGACCGGCCCTCGCGGAAGTGGTGCTCCACGTGCCAGGTGGTGTGGAAGCCGAGCGTGTCGGCCAGCTTGATCTGCTCGAACGCCTCCCGATACGCGCGCTGCTCGGCCTCCCGCTGGCCGTAGGGGTGCGGACCCGGCCACGGCTTCGGGACGTCGATCTCGTAGAGCAGGTCGAGCTTCACCGCGCCTCC
>CAZJSY010000146.1:0-1091 GCA_964548555.1 uncultured Burkholderiales bacterium | reverse complement strand
GTCGGCTTCGACCGCGACGACATGACCATGTCGCCGATCACCTACGACGAGATGCGACCGGGTTGTTACGACCCGAAGGCGCGCATCGAAGACATGGAGATGAACTGGGTCGACGCGTCCCTGTCGTTCCCGACGTTCCCGCGCTTTTGTGGGCAGACGTTCCTCGAAGCGAAGGATCGCGAGCTCGCCGCCGCGTGCGTCGTCGCGTACAACGACTGGATGGTCGAGGAATGGTGCGGCGACAGCGACGGCCGGCTCGTCCCCCTGTGCCTCATCCCACTCTGGGACGTCGACGCCGCCGCGGCCGAGGTCCGTCGTAACGCGGGTCGTGGCGCGCACGCCGTCTGCTTCAGCGAGATCCCGCCCCATCTCGGACTGCCGAGCATCCACTCGGGCTACTGGGACCCGTTCTTCGCGGCATGCCAGGAGACCAGCACCGTCGTGTGCATGCACATCGGGTCGTCGTCGAAAATGCCGGCAACGTCCGGCGATGCACCGCCGGCGGTCGCCGCCACGCTGAGCTTCAACAACGCGATGGCGTCGCTGTCCGACTTCCTGTTCTCCGGGGTGCTCGTGCGCTTCCCGACGTTGAAGCTGGCGTACTCGGAGGGCCAGATCGGATGGCTGCCGTACATCCTGGAGCGGGCCGACGACGTATGGCGTGAGCACCGCGCCTGGGGAGGTGTGCGGGACATCGTCCCCGAGCCGCCGTCGACCTATTACTACCGGCAGGTCTTCGGCTGCTTCTTCCGCGACCGTCACGGAATCGAGTCGTTGGAACGGGTCGGCGTCGACAACATCACCTTCGAGACCGACTATCCACACACCGACTCGACGTGGCCCGACACCAAACAAGTGGCCAAGGAGCTCGTCGCCGGACTATCCGACGAGGCCGTGTACAAGATCATGCGGGGCAACGCGATCCGCATGCTGTCGTTGGACTTGAGATAGTGCGGACGGAGCGGAGCTCCGCTCGGCGCAGCCGTCTCGAGCGCAAGCGTAGGGAGCCATGGAGAACGTGCTCGACAGCTCGGCAATCTCGCTCGAAGGCAACGTTGCGGTCGTCACCGGGGCCGCGCAGGGAATCGGCG
>CAZJSY010000145.1:0-8677 GCA_964548555.1 uncultured Burkholderiales bacterium | reverse complement strand
GCGTGACGCACTCAGAGTTCGGTCGCGCCGTCGATCTGCTCACGCAAGATGTCCGCCTGGCCCGCGTGTCTCGCCGTTTCTTCGATCATGTGCGTGGTGATCGTTCGCAGCGAGGCGTTGGAGTCCTCACCGGGATTGGCAATCGCGGACATCGTGGAGAGGTCGGCGCACGAACGCACGATCTCGTCACTACGCGCACACGCCGCTCGGTATGCCGCGAGCACATCGGCGCGCGTCATACCCACCGGCACGTCCATCGACAGGTCGACGTCGACATCCCGACCGAGGAAAACACGCTGGAACCAGTGCACCTCGACGCCGGTGAGGTGCTGAACGATGCCGAGAAGATTCGTACCGGACGGCACGCCGGGCGAGCGCTGCTGCTCGTCGGTCAGATCCTCCGACGTCCGCACGACCGCGTCGCGCATCTTGTTCAGGTAATGCAACAGAACGTCGCGCTCCGACCCCACGAGATGGCGTGCGGTGTCATCGAGCTCCACCGAACCAGTGTGCCGCCGGCCCACCCCTCGCCGCGCCGAATTTCCGGGAAGTCCGATGCGTCTTCGTCTGTTCGCCTCACCGGAGAGTTGCACCCGTCTGATCGCGGCACAATGCCCCAGTATGAGGACCGATCTGTTGTACCTGCGGGATGCGTATCTGGCGGAATTCGACGCGCGCGCCGTCGACGTGCGCGACACCGCGGTCGCGCTCGACCGCACCGCCTTCTATCCCACCGGCGGCGGACAACCCCACGACGCCGGCCGCCTCGGCGACACTCTGGTGACCGACGTGCGGAAGCAAGGTGACGTCGTCTGGCACACCGTCGACGGGCCGCTGCCCGCTGTCGGTGCCGCGGTGCGCGGTGAGATCGACTGGGACCGCAGACACGCGTTGATGCGGACCCACACCGCGTTGCACGTGCTCTGCGGAGTCATCTGGCATCGCTGGGGCAAAGCCGTGACGGGCGGGAACATGGAACCCCTCAAAGCCCGAATGGACTTCGAGTTCGACCCGTTGCCAGAGAACTTCGGCCAAGACGTCGAGCGGCTCGTCAACGACGAGCTCGCGGCGGCGCGCCCGATCGTGGTCTCATTCCTCCCTCGCGGCACGGCGCTCGAGGACGAGGATCTCATCCGCACGAGGGTCAACCTGATCCCCGAGTCGGTCGCCGAGATCCGCGTCGTCGACATCGTGGGTCTCGACAAGCAGGCCGACGGCGGCACGCACGTGCGCGACACCTCGGAGGTCGGTCGGGTCGAAGTGGTGAAGACGGAGAGCAAGGGCAAGGGCAACAAGCGCGTGCGTCTGCGGGTCCACGACGCCTGACGAACACACTCGGTCCGGGAAACGCTCGGGGACTCCTAGCACGACTACGTCCCGGGTCATCACAGCTAGCTCAGCGGCACCGTCGGACTCGCCAGGATGTCATTGACGGATAAGGGTGCGAGCAGCATGGCGAACACCCCCGTCTGCCCCGGCAAGATGGGCTCCGACCAGTGGGCGTTGCCGTTCCCCTGACCAGTGGTGGTGAGCGACGTCTCCCCCGGTGCGCCGTGGACGGCTCGTGCCCATGGCGATAGACACGTTCTGGCGGTCGACACCTAGATTGCGCAGTTCTTCAGCGGAAAGGCGGTCGAGGTGAGCATCATCGAACGGATCAGTCGGCTGTCGAATCGCATGTATGACCGGATGCGCGATCGCCGCGCGTTCGAACTTCGCGACGCGGACGCCATCGGCGGTGGCTTCGATGCGTTGCGCGGGCACAAGTACGCCGTAGTGGTCACCTTCCGCCGTAACGGTGACGAGGTGCCATCGCCGGCATGGTTCGGCCTCGATGACGCCGGCCGTGCCTACGTGCACACGCCGCACGACGCAGGCAAGGTGAAGCGCATCCGCAACGAGCCGCGCGCGCTGATCGCGCCATCGACCGTGCGCGGCAAGCCGACCGGGCCGGCGATCCGCGGCACCGCACGCATCGTGCCGAAGGAAGAGTGGCCCCACGCGGAGGCAGCACTCGCGGCAGCGTATGGAATCGGTCGCAAACTCTACGAACGAGCGCTCGGCGGTCCCGCCGACATGGGAACCTACGTCGAGATCAGCCCGACGGATTCGCCCACCGGCAGCTACGACGCTCACGATACGTGACTGAGCCCTCGAGGTGCGTCACCACCGGACTTCCGGTTATCGGTCATGCGTTGCGTCGTGGCGCTCATGGGTTGCAAACCTCGTTCGAGAGGCCGAACCGCCCACCACTTGTACACGGTGGCCAGCGAGATCCCCCATCTCCGCGGCGGCTCTGCGCGATCGGTCTCCGATGCCGGCCTACTTCGCCGCCGTTGCTTCGATCTCAACCTTGAGTTCAGGAAACGCGAGCCGTGTGACTCCGACGAGGGTGATGGCAGGGAGATTCGCCCCGAGGAAGGTGCTCGCGGTGCCGTACGCGGCCAGGAGCTCATCGACGTCCGTCGTATAGATGGTGAGCTTGACCACATCTGCCATCGTCATGCCACCCGAATCAAGCACCGTTGTGAGGTTGTCCAGCGCCTTTTCCACCTGCTCCGCCATGTCCGCAGTCGTCGGCGGAGCGCCGTCGTCTCCGGTCGCGGTCTGGCCCGAACAGAACAGAACCTGAGACAGGCCGGATAGCTTCACGGCCTGCGAGAACCCGAAGGCCTTCGACCATTCCCATGGGTTCACCTCGTTGCGTTCCATGCACCCTCCTCGAGTCGTCATCTCGTCCCCAGACGCTACGACCGGGACGCATGACGAGTCCGCGGGCGACGTTGTTCCTTCCGTTGACCGCGGGCTGTGGCCCCGGTTGCGGAAGCGATGGCCGCCGGTGCCGACGAGGTTGCCCCCAGCAGAGCGTGAGAGACCGACAGCCCAGACCTCGGCCGGGACCTACAAGAGGCAACTCTCGAACGACCTTCGTCGGCCAAGAAAGACCTAACGCCGCTCGCCCGGCGGCTCGTGCATAGCGGCCTCGTCAAGGGCATCGAGCGTGTGTGCCGAGAGCATGACGCCGGCGATCGTGCCGAAGAAGGCAGCCGCGTAGACGCCCATGAGGCTCCCGAGTCCGACCCAGGCGTACCACGGCTGTTTGTCGCTGAGCGCCACGGCCATCATCGCCACGAGAAGCGCGACTGTGAAAGGAAGGGCGACGATGCTGTCGCGGATGATTGCGTGGAGCATCGCTCGCTCGGCCGACAGCTGCCCCTCGATCGCTATGGCCGGAGCCGCGTCGAGCGGTTCCGTTCGGTGGGCGGCCTCGGGCGCCGCCATGGTGACGTCCCCGAGCGCCGGCGCGGAGACGACCTCAAGGGGCATCTCGTCGTCGACAGTAGCGACGTCGACCGATGCCGGTCGTTGGGTGCTGGTCAGCCGGTCGACCCACGCACGTTGGTCGAACTGCCGGAACCCGGCGCTGGTCTTGAATGACCACCGAAAGTCACCGTTCGGTGTCCGCTGGCCCGTTCGGAAGAAGAGTTGGATCGGTTCGTCCTGTTCCTCGTCCCCCGTCAAGATCCAGTCACCCATGCGCACGTCGGCGACAGGAACTCTCTCACGATCGTTCCTGTCCTCTTTTTCGCTCATCCGCTGCTCGCGCCACGCTTACCCGCGTGTCGCAGCGACGGCCGCGGGTGGGTCCGCATGCGGCAAAGAGTACGAGCGCGGAGAACGTTCCGCCTGCGCGATCGGCGACCGCCGGTGAGGCCAGCCGCTTCCCGACGTCTGCCGGTTGTCGCAGCGAGAGACAAACCCGATATCCGTGCCGGTCAGCTTCGAGGCGGCGGTGGGAATTGAACCCACGTCCAGGGTTTTGCAGACCCTTGCCTGAGCCACTCGGCTACGCCGCCGTTCGACGCCCGAGATCGCCGAACTCGGCGCCCCGGGGCGAACACGAACCCTACCGCGGCGGGCTCGCGACGACGGGCAGCGCGGACGCAGCCACGGCGAGGGCGAATCCGGCTCGGAGAGATGACCGCGCCCGTTGCGGCGCGAACGGGCGTCGACCATCCTGAACCCGGTCCGGACCGTAGGAAAGGACTGGAGGGTTGCTCGATGACCGACGCGAGTGAGACGCCTTCTCCCCCGCCTCCGGCGTCCTATCCGGTCAACTTCGACGTCGAACGACAGCTCGTCGACCGCAACCGCGTGACCACCGGCTTCCGCCTCATCCTCGCGTTCCCGCACATCGTGCTCGTCGGAGGCGCGGGCCTCGGCCTCGGCTGGGGATGGTCGTCGAGCGGCGGCGTGCTCGGCGTTCCCGCCGAGGTGATGGCGGTGTTCGCGTGGTTCGCCCTCGTCTTCGCGTCGACGCACCCGCGCGGCTTCTGGGACTTCGCCGCGTTCTACCTCCGCTGGCGTGCACGCGCCGTTCCGTACGTGATGCTCCTGCGCGACGACTACCCGCCGTTCGAGGACGCTCCCTACCCCACGACGTTCGCCGTCGAACGACCCGGAGCTCAACGCGACCGACTGTCGGTCGGGCTGCGGATCTTCTACGTGATCCCACACGTCGTCGTGTTGATCTTCCTGAACATCGCGTGGTTCGTCACGTCCATCATCGCGTGGTTCGCGATCCTGTTCACCGGCCGGTATCCATCAGGCCTGTACGGCTTCGCGGTGGGTGTGCTGCGCTGGGACCTGCGCGTCGAGGCCTACATGCTGCTGATGCGAGACGAGTACCCGCCGTTCCGGCTCGCGCCGTAGCAACTCGACGCGAACACGTCACGCCGGAAGGCGCGGGAGCACTTCGTGCTCGAAGAGTCGCAGGCTCTCCCACGCGACCGCGGGCGGAATGCCGCCCATCATCGGGTGGAACATCGCGAATCCGAAAGGACCCTTCTCCTCGAGCTCGGCGACGAAGTCGTCGGGCGTGAGGACGCGGTACTGCCCGGTCTCACGGAGCGCGTCGGGATCGCTGATCGGTTCATAGCCGCCCATCGCGCCGACGCCGCCGCGCCGCATCCACTCGCCGTACATGTTGACCTCGTGCATGGCGTACGGCGCGATCTGGGCCCAACCCTTGTCACGATCGTGAGCGAGGTGGAACATCCCGGTGTCGGCCGGATAGCCGGATCCCGGATCGGGTTTACCCAAGGCGAGCATCTCATCGCGGTAGAACGACCACACCTCCGGGGTCGACGGCATGAAGCCGTCGCCGATGCGCGCGGCGCGGCGCGCCGCGGCTTCGCTGCTTCCTCCGAGCGTGATGCCCGGACCGCCGGGCTGACACGGCGCCGGGGTCACGCACACCGTGCGCCCGCGGAACTCGAACGGCTCACCGGTCCACGCGTCCTTCAACGTGCGCACGATCTCGACGGTCCGCTTCACCCGCTCGTCGATCGGAGCGCCGAACATCTCGAACTCGTCGGGCACGTACCCGTTCGCGATCACGATATCGAGACGGCCGTTGGCGATCAGGTCGACGACCGCGACGTCCTCGGCGAGGCGCAACGGATCGTGGAACGATGCGATCAGCGCGGCGACCTGGATCCGGATCCGCTCGGTGCGGCTCGCGATCGCAGCGGCCATCGGCAAGGGGCTGGGGAGATACCCGTCGGCAGCACCGTGATGCTCCGAAACCACGACGACGACGAAGCCGAGACGGTCCGCCCACACCGCCATGTCCAGCGCTGCGCGGTACCGCTCCGCCATCGTCGCCCCCGCGAAGTGCGGATTCCGAAAGTCGAAGCGAAGGCCGAAGAGGCTCACCTGCTGTCATTCCCCCCGTGAGGCGCCGGATTCGTCGGGCGTGTCCGGGAAAGGAACGCGCCCGCGTCGGCCAGGATCAGCTGGCCGGTGATGCAGCGCGCCAGATCGCTGGCCAGGAACACCGCGAGACGCCCGAGCTCGTCGTGCTCGACCCCCCGACGCAACGCGGTCGATTCGACGATCCGGGCGACGTGCTCGTCGGTGAACGCGTGACGCACCGTCTCCGTCAACGTGGTACCGGGCGCCATCGCGTTCACGCGGATTCCCGACGCTCCGAGCTCGACCGCCAGGGTCGCGGTGAGATGGTTCAGCGCCGCCTTGGCCGCCGCGTACGCCGAGTTGTACGGCGAGGGTCGCGTCGTTTCTCCCGAGCTGACGAACAGGATCACACCACCGTCGTCTCGTGCGAGCATCGCCTTCGCCTCGGCACGCGCGCACAACGCCGAGAGCACGAGGTTCTGATCGAGCACGTCGCGCCAATACGCGCCGTCCATGTCGGTGAAGGGGGCAACGGACCGCCCCGGCGGAAGCATGCCGACGTTGTTCACGGCGACGTCCAGGCGACCGAGCCGGTCGACCACGGTCGTGACGAGCGGGTCCACCTGCGCGTCCTCACGACAGTCGGCGACGATCGCGGTCGCGTTCCCACCGGACCGCCGGATCTCCTCGACGACGCCGTCGGCGTTGTCGCCCCTGACGTCGTTGACCGCCACCGAGGCGCCGGCTCGCGCGAACCAACGGGCGATCTCACGGCCAATCCCCGCGCCCGCGCCCGTCACGAGGACGGCCTTGCCGGAATGATCGATCGTGACGGCCACGAGTGGTCTTCTTATCGCGTTCGCGCGTGCGCGCGTCGCGGTACGGCGTGTCCGGCGTCCATCTCGATCCCCTGCACGAACATCCGAATCATTCGGCTCGCGGTCTCGTCGGGATCGACGGGCATCGTGAACAGTCCGTCGCGGCGCAACGTCGCGAAGCCGTGTACCGCGGCGAAGATCGTGCGGTACCAGTGCGCACCGTCGTCGGCTTCGAGACCCATCGAGCGGAACACCACCTCGAGCGGCGTCATGGCGGCGACGACCGCATCGTGAAGCTCGTGGTCGGCGCCCGGGGCGCGCAACGACGCCGCGTACAAGCCCGGATGCTCGGCGGCGAACGACAACCACGCCCACACGATGGCCTCGATCGCGTCGGATCCGGCACGGGCCACCGCGGCGGCCGTCAGCCGCTCGGCAAGGGCGCGCAGCCCGCGCAACGCGAGTTCGCGGCGCAGACCGTCGGCGCCGTCGACGTGTGCGTACAAGGACTGCGTCCGCACGCCGAGCCGCGCGGCCACGTCGCCGAGCGCCGGGGTGTCGAACCGCCCCTGCTGCTCGAGGAGCGCGGCCGCGGCGTCGACGACCTTGGCGCGGTCGAGCCCGACCCGTGCCGCCATGAACCGTCCTTCCGAGCTCGTGTGACGCTTGCAGCGCCAGTCGAATGAGATCAGACTAACGCCTGATGTTCTTCGACACGAGCGTCGAAGCGAGCGTCGACACGAGCAGCGACACGGGGTGTCCATGACGGTCTCCGACGAGCTCCTCGACCTCGACGACCAGAGCCCCGAGGGCCTGCAGGCCCTTTACGCGGAGCGAGGGTGGGGTGACGGCCTTCCGTTGGTCGCGCCCACCCCCGAGCGGGTCGAGGCGATGCTGAGCCGTCTCGGTGACCGCGATCCCGACGGTGTCGTCGCCACGCTCCCGCCCCGCTTCGGCGTTGCGACGCGGCGGATCATCGCCGTGAACGCCGTGCTCGCCGGGTGCCGGCCGGAGCACCTTCCCGTGCTGGTGAGCGCGGTACGCGCGCTCGCCCGGCCCGAGGTGAACCTGCGCGGCGTCAACGCGACGACACATCCGGTCGCGCCGCTGCTGATCGTGCACGGCGAGGTCGCGGAACGGGGCGGCTACAACGGCGGCCTCGGCGCGTTCGGCCCGGGGAACCTCGCCAACGCGACGACGGGACGTGCGCTGCGCCTGGTGCTCCTGCACATCGCGGGAGCGGTGCCCGGACCAGGTGACGCGTCGACGCAGGGTGGACCGGCGAAGTACTCGTACTGCGTCGCGGAGCACCAGGCCGCGACACCTTGGGAGAGCTATCCCGCAAGCCTCGGCATCGACGCGCGGTCGGCCGTCACCGTCCACTGTGGTGAGGCACCCCACAACTTCCATGACATGGAGAGCGCACACCCGGCGCGGATTCTCGACAAGTGCGCGTCGGCAATGGCATCACTCGGACAGAACAACGCAGCCATTTCCGGAGGCGAGTACTTCGTGGCCCTGTGTCCGGAGCACGCGGCAACCGCGGCCGCGCACGGCTGGACGCGCCGCGACATCGCGTCGTACCTGTACGAAAGGGCTCGCCTCCCCGCCCGGATGCTTCGCGCCGCCTTCGACAACGTCGCCTGGGAGCCGTGGATGCACGCCGTCGACGACGACGCGCTCCTGCCACTCACCGCCCACCCCGATCACATCAAGGTGTTCGTGTGCGGCGGTGCCGGCAAGCACAGCTCCGTGATCCCGAGCTGGGGCATGACGAAGAGCGTCACTGTCCCCGTCGAATCCTGATCGCTACAAAGGAGCCACACCGTGAAGATCTACGCACCGGACGGCGCCGTCGGCAGACCTGCCCGATCGCTCGCCCCGTCGCCACAGTTGCTCAACGGGTTGCGCATCGGTGTCCTCGATAACGGCAAGCCCAACGCGCGCGAGCTGATGGTGCACGCGGCCGAGCAGCTGGGCTCGCGCACCGGCGCGCACCTCGCACTCGTCACGGACAAGGGTCCCGGCCACAACGCGGCGACTGCGTGCAGCGATGCTGTTCTCGACCGTCTTGCTGACGAGGTGGACGTCGTCGTCACCGGCTCCGCCGATTGAGGGAGCTGCACGTCGTGGAGTGTCCACGACTCCGTTCAGCTCGAATC
>CAZJSY010000144.1:0-8721 GCA_964548555.1 uncultured Burkholderiales bacterium | reverse complement strand
CGCGTCCGCCGATCTCGCGTTGCACCTCGTAGTGGATCTCGGGCGGCTTCGGCGCACCACCGCCCGTCATCGACCGAAGCGTAGGAAGGATCGGGTCGCCCGGGTTCTTGCGCTGCTCGGCGAGGAACGCGACATAGAACGCCGTGCTGCCGCCGACCATCGTGACGCCGTGCTTGCGGTAGAAGGGCAGCACGTCCATAGAGAACGCCTCGACGATCACCGAGCCCATCCCGATGGTCAACAGCATCACGAGATAGTCAGGGCCGGCGATGTGCGCGTAGGGGAAGGCGATGCTGCCGACGTCCTCCGACGACATGTCGAGCGCGTAGGCCAGGCCGCGCCCTGCGGCCATCAGCGTCTGGTCGGTGTGCTGCACGCCCTTCGGGTCGGCGGTGCTCCCCGACGTGTAATAGATCCAGCGGACCGGGGCTTCCTCGCCCGGTGGGACGACCGGCGGGGGTGGAAGGGTCGACGGGTCACCGTCGGGCAGGCCGTCGTCGAGCACGAGAACCTGCGGCGCCGGGTCCAAACCCTCGGCGACACGCTTCGCGAGGTCGGTGTAGTCGTAACCCCGCCAGACGCCGGGCACCACCAACATCGCGGCACCGGTTTGGCGCACGGCGAAACCGACCTCGCGGTCCCGATAGAGATGGATGATCGGACTCTGCACCGCGCCGAGGCGCGTCAACGCCATCGACAGCAGGACGGTGTCGATACGGCTGGGCAGTTGCCACGAGACCGCGCTGCCCTCGCGCACACCGAGGCCGTACAGCCCCGCCGCGACGCGCTCGGCCCGGTCGCGGAGGTCGCCGAACGTGAGGTGCCGCTCCTGCTCGTCGACGAGCACGTCACGGTCGGGATCGGCGTCGGCCCGCCGGGCCACGAGCTCCCACATGGTGGTCGCGTCCGTGATCCACTCCCCCTGCGCCATCGCGTCCTCTCCCACTCGGCGGTAATTCGCCCGAACCTTACGCTGCGTCAGACCTTGTGTTCGGGCGTACCGTGGGCGATAGCGACGGCCGCGACCGGGTAGGCACGGAAAGCCGAGCCAGCGACGAGGAGACGGGCATGACCTCCACCGAGCACGACACCCACATGCAGCACGAGCACCAGCACGGCCCGGGATGCGGACACGTCGAGGTCCGTCACGAGGATCACGTCGACTACCTCCACGACGGTCACGTCCACCGTGAGCACGACGGCCACTGGGACGAGTGCGAACCGAGCGGTCAGCACGTCATGCACGAAGGCGACCACGACTGCGAGCACGGCGCCGACTGCGGGCACGAGTCGGTGCAGCACGGCGACCACGTCGACTACATGCACGACGGCCACCGGCATGCCGCGCACGACGGCCACTGGGACGAACACTGATTCCCCGATAGGTTCCGGCTCATGGAGTACGTGAACTTCGGGCGCACGGGCATGCGCGTGTCGCGCCTGTGCCTCGGCATGATGAGCTTCGGCAACGACAGCGAACGACCGTGGGTCCTCAATGAGGACGAAGCGGAACCGATCGTGCGGGCCGCGGTGGAAGGTGGTGTGACGTTCTTCGACACCGCTGACACGTATTCGCACGGCGCGAGCGAGGTCGCGACCGGCCGCCTGCTGCGCAAGATGCTGACGCGTGACGAAGTCGTCGTCGCGACCAAGGTCTTCATGCCGATGACACCCGGCGAGAACGGCGCCGGTCTGTCGCGCAAGCACATCCTGTCGGCCATCGACGCGTCGCTGCTTCGGCTCGACATGGACTACGTCGACCTGTACCAGATCCACCGCTGGGACAACCGCACGCCCATCGAGGAGACGATGGGTGCCCTCGAGGACGTCGTGCGCGCAGGCAAGGCGCGTTACATCGGCGCGAGCAGCATGTTCGCCTGGCAGTTCGCGAAGGCTCAACGCGTCGCCGAGCGCGCACGCAGCACGCCCTTCGTGTCGATGCAGAACCATTACAACCTCCTCTACCGCGAGGAGGAGCGCGAGATGATCCCGCAGTGCATCGACCAGGGCGTGGCGGTGATCCCGTGGAGCCCCCTCGCCCGCGGCGTGCTGGCAGGGAACCGCAGCCGCGAAGGCGAACGTCGCACCACGCGCGCGAGCACCGACCAGTTCACCGACTATCTCTACAGCCATCCCACCGACTTCGACGTCGTCGACCGGGTCGCCGAGGTCGCGGCCGAACGCGGCGTGCCGCCCGCCCAGGTCGCGCTCGCGTGGCTGTTCCACAAGCCGGGTGTGACCGCGCCCATCGTCGGGGCCACCAAGCTGTCGCACCTCGAGGACGCCCTCGCCGCCGAACAGCTGAAGCTCGACGACGACGAGATCCGCCGGCTCGAGGAGCCGTACCAGCCCCATCCGGTGCTCGGTCATTTCTGAGCCGGCACGACACGAGCGGGTCCCGCCCCAGAAGAGACCCGCTCGCGCCGCGATCGCACGGCCCGCCACCCAGCCCGCCCCGGGCGTTCGACGACCCGGCGGCCGAGATGCGCTGGTCCGGGTGGTGCAGCGCACCCCGAGCCGCCGGGACCACGGACGGTACGCTAAGTGCCTAAACCGGACAATAGGCCCAAAGGATCAGATTCGCGCAAGGTGACGGCGTGGACGGTCGTGGCGCCGAGACTGCCGGCGCTGGCCGGGCGCCGTTACAGGTTGGGTCGCGGGCCGTACCCGAGCCGGTCGGCCGGCACGATTTCCTTCCCCCACTTCCGGCCGTCCCAGTAGCGGAAGAAACGGGGTTCCCACGGAACGGGATGCCAGCCGGGATCGAGCCCTCGCGATTTGTGCGCTCGCGTACCGCCGAGCCGCTCCCAGTACCGCGCGGGGAGTGCAGCGACGCGCCACAGCATCTTCACCTGGAAACAGAGCCCGTAGATCGGGATGACCGCGAGCAGCGCGTCGAACCACCGATAGCCAACCCCGCTGCACGCCACCGCGAGCAGCACGAGCGCGACACCGAACGGGACCGCTGCGGCGGGATCCGGCCGCTGTGGATCGCCCGCGAGGATGAGCGTCAGCGCGACCTGGCCGCCGAACCACAAGATGAGCAGGCCCACGAACTTCGCACGCATCGTCGACGCCCCGGCTCCCTCAAGCAGTGGCCCCCTTCCGTTGGATCGGCCCTGGGGCGCCGCGCTTGAGAGCGGTTTTGCTCAGCGCGCGCTGGGCGCGAGCTGACCCAGCAGATCCCGCACTCTGCGGTCGATCTCGTCACGGATGGGGCGAACCGCTGCGAGGTCCCGCCCGGCCGGGTCGTCGAGCGCCCAGTCGAGGTACCGCGTGCCCGGATAGACGGGACAGGCGTCGCCGCAGCCCATCGTCACGACGACGTCGGCGCTCCGGACGCCCGCGTCCGTCAAAGGCTTCGGGAACTCCTTCGTGACGTCGATGCCGACCTCCGCCATGGCCTGCACGACGACCGGATTGATCTCGTCGGCCGGCGCACTCCCCGCCGAACGGACGCGCACACGGCCCTTCGCGTGATGGTCGAGCAGTGCCGCTGCCATCTGGCTTCGGCCGGCGTTGTGCACGCACACGAAGAGCACCTCGGGAACATCGTTCATCGTGTTGTCTCCTCGTGCGGGACGACGACGGCACCTGCGGCCGACGCAACGTCGGGGTACAGGACGCGCACGGCGGCGACGGCGAGCGCGGCACCGACGATCTGTGCGCCGATGAAGGCCGGTACCGATGACGGGTCGATGCCGGCGAAGGTGTTCGACAACGTGCGCGCGATCGTCACTGCGGGATTGGCGAACGCGGTCGACGACGTGAAGAAGTAGGCGCCCGCGATGTACGCGCCGACGGCGAACGGTGCGGCCGTGGCGCGACCCGATCGTGCAAGCGAGAACACCACCAGCAGCAGGCCGAGCGTCGCGACCACTTCACCGAGCCACAACGCGCCACTACTGCGCGTCTTCGTCGACCATTCGACGGCCGCGAGGTCGAACATCAGGTTTGCGACGACTGCGCCGACGGCTGCACCACAGATTTGCGCGGCGACGTACCACGCGGCCTCCCGGTTCGTGAGACCACCGAAGAGTCGGTCCGCCAACGTCACGAGCGGATTCAGGTGCGCGCCCGAGACCGGCCCGAAGGTCAGGATGATCGCGACGAGCGCGGCTCCGGTCGCGGCGGCGTTCTCGAGCAGCGCCAATCCCGTGTCATTCGGCGACAATCGTTGCGCGGCGATTCCCGAACCGACGACCGCGACGAGCAGGAATCCCGTGCCGAGCAGCTCGGCCAGGACACGGCGTGAGAGCGCGTGCGTCACTCGACGTCAGCAGCAGCGGGCGACGGTGTCCGCCTCACCGGTCTGCGTCGAACAACAACTCGCTCCCGTGTCGGGATCGACCGTACGGAGCTCTCCGGACACCATCTCGACATCGTCGAGCACCGTGTAGACCTCCCACGGCGCCCCGTCGGGATCGGAAACCCAGACCTTGTCCTGCACCGCGTAGCAGCACGCGACCTGGTCCTCGGTCTCCGACGACAGACCTTCCGCGGTCAGACGCGCCTGCGCGCTCGCGACGTCGTCGGTGGAGTCGACTTCGACACCGAGATGATTGAGCGTGCCGCCCTGCGCGCCTTCGAAGAGGACGAGCTTGAGCGGCGGGTCGGCGACGACGAAGTTGGCGTAGCCCGGACGCAGCTTCGCCGGCTCGGTTGCAAACAGCTTCGAGTAGAAGCGGACGGCCTCGTCGAGGTCGGAGACATTGAGCGCCAGCTGCACACGGGACATCGCGCCCTCCAGAGATCGATGGACGTCGATATCTTGGCAAGTGGTATCGATGTCTGTCAATATATTTCGTCGGCGAGAGGAGTCGGTCCCATGGCCGGTCAAGCAGAGAGCCGCCGGCCGCGCGGTCGGGGACTGCAGGAGTGCCGTCCGTCGGTCCTCGACGCGCCGCTCAGCGAGAAGGAGGCGTCGAAGCTCGCGAAGGGCTTCGCGGCGCTGGCCGATCCGGCCCGGCTGCGCCTGCTCTCACTGATCGCCGCGCACGCCGACGGCGAAGTGTGCGCGTGCGAGTTGGTCGAACCGCTCCGGCGCTCCCAGCCCACGGTGAGCCACCACCTCAAGGTGCTCCGTGAGGCAGGGCTCGTGGAGGGCGAGCGCCGCGGCACCTGGGTCTGGTATCGGATCGTGCCGGAAGCACTTGCCGACCTGGGCGCGTCCGTGGATGCACCGTCACGTCAACGCGTCTGACCGCTCGCGATCAGATCTTGGGATGACGCGGCACGTGCGCCGAGATCCAGGCCAAGGCGCCGCCGAACGCTCCCCCGCCGAGGATGCCCGCCACCAGCGTCCAGGCCGACCACCCGTCGTGCGTGGCCGCCAAACCGTGCACGGCCGAACGGTACGACCGCGCGGGCGCCGAGCGGTGGATCCCGGTTGCAGTCTCCACGCAGGAGGGCGCGCTGGGCGAGCCGCGGGCACTCAGCGGTGTTCGGCGCCGGGCTCCCTCCGGGCCTCGCTGCACACGACGTGGCGTGCGGCCTTCCCGTATTCGATGACGACGGTGTCGCCGCTACGAAACGAGCGCAAGCACTCGTTGCACCACACGGCGAGCAACACGTCGTCTGGAGCGAGCGTCCGAACGATGTCGCCCATGGTTGCGAGCCGTACCCCGGCGTCCGCGTCAAAACAACATGGACTGCCAAAACCTCACAGGGAGGCGGTGGAGCCGCAGGACACACCGGGGAGTAGAGAGCGCCAGCCCCGGAGTGTCCTGCTGCCCACCGACCCGGCGTTGACGCGGGGGCCCTTCGCCGGGTCGATCCCCGTTCAGGTCTAGTGCCGTCAAAGGCGCCGTTGCGTCACCCTACGGTGTGACCCGAAGCCGACCGGCGAACACCGTGTGGCCGACGAGGGCCCCTCCGGAACGCCTCTTCGCGTGTCTCGAATGCGGCGACGCATTCCTTCGTCAATCGTCCAATACACCCCATGCACGCCCATGGTCTGGTGAAAAGCCCGGCCGCACTCCGCCGACGAACCCGTGTCGAGCGAATCCTCCCTGGCGTCATCGGTGACAATGGGTGCGCCGAGGCAAGGGTTTACCGGCTGCCATCGGATGGGAACTCCTGTTCATAAGGGGTTGAGGGCTCGAGGAATCATCCAAAGGGAGATGGTGTGGAGTCCCAGTCCTGTCATCACCACCTCGGACCCGTGCACGTCGAACATCATCCGAGTGCCGTGGTCGCACGCTGCTTGACCTGCGGGATCGTGCTCGGCGGCTGGATCGGCAGCGGCTCCCACGAGCGAGAGTCGGCCCGACTCCGCGGCGTCATATCAGACGTCAAAGAGCATCTCTACCGGTACCACCCATTCGATGATTGTTCGCCTCGCGCGTCACGCCGCGCATGCGCATGGGACGACTTGACCTCGCATCGTCGGGTGCCGGCCGAGGCTCCGTAACACGGTCCGGGAACCACCGGCTACTGGCGCACGTCTACGGCGGGATCGCTTCGATGGTCGCGTCGGCTCGGCGTCGGAGGGTCCAACGGCCTTCATGGCAGGCGACGTGGTGCCGGCGGCACAACAACGCGAGGTTGTCGAGATCGGTGCGGCCGCCGTCGTTCCACGCTTGCAGGTGATGCACGTCGCACCACGCGGGCGGCGCGTCGCACTCGGGGAACACGCATCCTTGATCGCGTGCTCGGACGGCCCGGCGTTGCGCCGGGGTGGCCAGACGTTGGCGGCGGCCGACGTCGAGGATCTCGCTACCGTGACGCACGACGCGGCCGACCAGCCCGTCGCAGGCAAGCCGCCGCACCGTGCTCGGCGCGACCGGCCCGACGCGGCCGAGATCAGTGCGGGCCTGGTCGAGGTGGGCCGGTAGCTGTCCGGCGAAGGATTCGGCATCGATCAGCACGTCGACGTTGATCGTGGGCGCGTCACCGGCGACGAGGCGCAACAGCGCGTCGGCGCGCCGTTGCGCCGCGGAGCGTCGCGGGTCCGGATCCATCCGCGCATCGAGCGCCGCCAGGAAGCGCGCGCCGCCTTCGGGGTCGAGCATCCCGTCGATGCGCACGCTGCCCCCGAACGTCACCGAGCAGTGCAGATGGCGCGCCTCGAAGGATCCGGTGGCGCCGGCATCGGCTGTGACGTCGTCGGCCAATACGCGCCACCGGCGTGCCACCGTACGGAACTGCTCCACCGGCAGGCTGCGGGCCGCGTCGAGCAGCGTCTCTTCGTGGGCCTCGAAAGACGCTTCCCGATGCCGTGCCGCTCGCGCCATCACGTCGACGTGCGCACTCGTCACATCACCACGGTCCAAGAGCTTCGCGGTGCGCTCGTGCCGCTGCACCAGCCGCCCGTTGCGCACCAACCGCGCGGCTTCGACACTGCTGAGCCCACACTGGTGCACCAACCAACTCGTCGCGCTCCCGGCACCATCCGCTGCCCATTCCCCCGACGCCGCGAACGCGCCAACCTTGGCCAACACCGCGGCTTCGAGGCGCTCCCGCTCTCCGAGCAACTCGCGCAGCTCCACCGACACCCCGAACATGCACCCAACATATGACGACGGTGTGACAATCAACGAGCGCCGATAGCGGGTGAAGTGGCCCGGGGATACGCTTTCGTCATGCCGCGCCGTGGCTGGCATGTTGTGGGCGCTGTCGCCGCGCTCCTCCTCGTCATGGGAGCCGGCACGTCTTCGGCAGCGGCCAAGCCCACGGCGGTTGCCATGACGTGCGCGAACACTCCTGACGGCGCAGCGGCGCAGCTTCGGGCGTTGACGCTCGACCAACAGCGGGAGTACATCGCCACCTGCGGCTTGGGGCTCACTGCGCATGCGCCGTGCTTCTCGCTGGGACTCGGTCAAGTGAAAGCGCGATGCACGACGTGCCACACGCGGCCATCTCGCATCGTCTTCCGCTCGTAGTCACGCGGGCAACGAACGCCGCCCTGGATCATGTCGCCGCACGGGCTCGGTCTCTCCGACTACGCGCGCCTGCACGTGCCGGTGATGCTGTCACGGCCGTAATGCGAGCACAGGTAGGACAACGCTTCGCTCGTGGTCAGCAGAGGATCCTGCATGTCAGGCTTGAAGCCGAGGCTGGTGCCGATATGGTCGGCGTCAGCGGCCTTCTCCCATGTGGACGAGTCCCCGCATGCGTTGAATGCGTTGCTCACCACGTCGGGACTGATGAGTCGCGCGTTCTTTGCCGCCTCGATGCTCACGCTGAGCCCATCTACCGCGTTGGAACACGCGCTCGGAGAAGATCCGCTGCACGCCCCGACCGGTGACAGGAGGGCCCCGAGGACCAGGAGTCGGACAGGCACGAATCTCATTCGTCATGATGAGCGGCCGAAATGAGCCCCCTGTCGCCTGGAAGCTGTACGGCCTTCTACGGACGGGGAAATTTCTCGTAACCAAGGTTCCCTGGTCGCCCGCGAGAGGCGGCTCAGAAGGCCCTGTGCCGGAATCCCGGGAACAACGCCAACGTACGGCGCAGGAATAGCAGTCGAGCGGTTCCGGGTAGTGCCCGTCGTCGGGTGCTCGCGCGCCCCGCGGCGCCCTGCCCGGTCGGTTGCCAACTCGAGGTGCTTGAGCCGGAACGCCGGCGCAGAAACGGGAAGGAGCTTCATGGTGAACAAGGCTCAGAGGCGGGCGAAGCAGTCGGTCGACCGGCTCGAGAAGGCGATTGGCAAGAAGGCGCCGAAGCGCATCAAGAGGCGAATGCGAAAGCTGCGCAAGGCAGTCGCACGGCTCGTCAGCT
>CAZJSY010000143.1:5108-8734 GCA_964548555.1 uncultured Burkholderiales bacterium | reverse complement strand
GGTCACGGCTGGTCGCGGCCCGAGACGGTGCAGGACGAGCTCGAGCGCGTCGACGCGTTCCTCACCGCGCAAGTGTTGGGCACATGAGCCTCGACTCGGTGTTCACGGGTCCAAAACGCGGTGCCGACCGCGCGGTGCTCCTCGCCCACGGCGCGGGAGCCGACATGAACGCGCCTGCACTTGTCGCGGTCGCCGACGCGTTGGCCGCCGCGAAGATCCCTGCGTTGCGGTTCGACTTTCCGTACCGCAGCGCTGGCCGGCGCGCGCCCGACCGCCCGCACGTACTCGAGGCGTCGGTGCGCGAAGCAGCGGCGGAGCTGGCGCGCCGCACGAAGCTCGCACCCGATCGGGTGGTGCTGGGTGGGCGATCGATGGGAGGTCGATACTGCTCCCTGGCCGTCGGTGCGGAGCGGGATCCGCTGCCCGCACTCGGCCTGATGCTCCTCGGCTATCCGCTGCACCCGGCGGGCAAGCCCGAGCAGCTCCGCGTCGAGCACTTCCCGCGGCTGCGCGTCCCGTGTCTGTTCATCAGCGGAACCCGGGACACGCTGGCGTCGCGGGAGGCGCTCCGGGCGGCCACTCGTCGCATCCGTGGGCCGGTTCGCCATGTCTGGCTCGAGACCGCCGACCATGGGTTCCGTCCCTTGAAGGCGAGCGGCCGCACGTCGTCCGACGTGCTCACCGAGGTCGCGACGGCGGCGGTCGAGTGGGTGACGGGGCTGTCAAAAGCCGCGTGAGGCCACCGACGGGTCATCATGTCGGGGTCGTGGGGCTGCGTGCGACAAACTGTGGATGTGCGCGTCCATCGCACGTTCGCCTTCGTCGACCTGAGCGGTTTCACCGCGTTCACCGACGCGCAGGGTGACGATGCTGCGAGTCGCCTACTGGCCGTGTTCCGGGCCTGCATCCGTGAAGTCGCGTCCGACCACGGCGTGCGCGTCGCGAAGTGGCTCGGCGACGGAGCGATGCTCGTCGGGGTCGACGAGCGCGCGCTCGTCGCGGCCGTGCTCGATCTCGCGCGTCGCGTCGACGAGAGCGACTCACCACTCGCCGTGCGAATCGGCGTGTCCGGGGGCGACGTCATCGTGTTCGAGGGTGACGACTACATCGGCGGCGCCGTGAACCTCGCCGCCCGGTTGTGCACCATCGCCGCCCCGGGTCAGGTGCTCGCCACGCTGGAGACGGCGGCCGTCGCGCCCGACGACTGCGAGTCGGCGAGCGTCGGGCCCCGGCTCATTCCCGGACTCTCGCACCCGGTCCCGTTGGTGCAGCTCCGGCCACCGCTGGGCGAGGCGACGCTCGCAGCCGAGCAGTAGGTTGCCCGCATGGAGACGCTACGCCTCGAGCGCGACGGAGCTGTCGGATGGCTGTGGTTGCACCGGCCCGAGAAGCTCAATTCGTTCACGATCGAGATGTGGACCGAGCTTGCAGAGCTCGGGGAGAAGCTCTCGACCGACGACGAGCTGCGGGCGTTGGTCGTCATCGGTGAGGGGCGCGCATTCTCGAGCGGTATCGACACGTCGGTGTTCACGAGCAGCGAGCGCGACCAGTTCCGCGACGACGATGCTGCGCGTCATCCGGATCCGACCGTTGCCGCGGTGCTGCGCACGCAGGATGCGTACACCTGGCTCGAGGAAGCACCCTTCGCGACGATCGCGGCCGTCCGTGGCTACGCGCTCGGCGCGGGACTGCAGCTCGCGCTGGCATGTGACCTGCGCGTCGTCGCCGAAGGCACGAAGCTCGGTCTGCTCGAGTTGAAATACGGCATCCTGCCCGACCTCGGAGGCACACAACGTCTGCCGCGCCTCGTGGGACCCGGGAAGGCGAAGGAGCTGATCCTCACCGGCGCGCAGGTCGACGCGGCCGAAGCGTTGCGAATCGGGATCGCCGAACGCGTCGTCGCCGAAGCCGATCTCGAACGCGAGGTCGCCGATCTCGCGGCACTGATCGCGGAACAGCCGCCGCTCGCCGTACGCGGGGTGAAGCGGGCCGTCGACGCGGCGTCCACCATGCCGGTGAGGGAAGGCTTGATGGTGGAAGCGGAGGCGCAGGCCGTCTGCCTGCGGTCCGACGACATGCGCGAGGCGATCACCGCGTTCGTCGAGCAGCGTCCCCCGCGTTACCGCGCCCGCTAGAAACCGACCCGGGGCGCCGCCGCGGCCTACCATCGCCCCCCGTGAGCCGGTTCGTCGTTCGTCCGGGTCCGCCGCTCTCCGGCGTCGTGCGTGTGTCGGGCGCGGCGAAGAACTCCGGCTGCAAGCAGATGGCCGCGGCGCTGCTCGCGCCCGGCGTCACGACCATCCACAACGCCCCGTCCGTCGCGGACCTCGACGTGATGAT
Source organism: uncultured Burkholderiales bacterium (assembly GCA_964548555.1). GTDB lineage: Bacteria > Actinomycetota > Acidimicrobiia > IMCC26256 > JAMXLJ01 > JAMXLJ01. Next base: position 6,394 of record CAZJSY010000143.1, on the reverse strand, counting down.
GGACGTGCTGCGCGCCCTCGGCGCCCTCGTCGAGCGCACGGGTCCCGAAGAGATCACCGTCGACGCGTCCGGGCCGCTCGAAGGTGAAGCGCCGTACGAGCTCGTCACGCGCATGCGCGCGTCGATCAACGTGCTCGGTCCGCTTCTGGCGCGGTGTCGCCGCGCGAAGGTCGCCATGCCCGGTGGCGACAACATCGGCAGTCGCAAGCTCGACATGCACTTCCGCGGGCTCGAGGCGATGGGTGCCGAGCTGTCCGTCGTCCACGGGTTCATCGAGGCGCGCTGCGACCGGCTCTACGGCGCGCGTGTCGTCCTCGAGTTCCCGAGCGTCGGCGCCACCGAGAACCTGATGACCGCAGCGGTTCTCGCGAAGGGCACGACGGTGATCGAGAACGCGGCGCGCGAGCCGGAGATCACGGACCTCGCCGCGTTCGTCAACCGCATGGGCGGTCAGGTCATCGGCGCGGGAACGTCGACGATCGAGATCGAGGGCGTCGAGGACCTGCTCGCCGTCGACACCGAGCTCATGGGTGATCGGATCGAGGCCGGCACGTTGCTGATGGCGTGCGGCATGGCGGGAGGCGAGATCGAGCTGCACGGCGTGCGCCTCGAGCATCTCGAGATGGTCGTGATGAAACTGGGCGAGATGGGGATGCGTGTCTCTCCGACGCCGGACGGCATCTGGGCGTTCTCGTCCAAGCGTCTGCAGTCCATCGACATCGCGACACTGCCCTACCCGGGGTTCGCCACCGACTTCATGCCGATGGCCGTCGCGCTGCTCTCCGTCGCCGACGGCACCGCGATCGTCACGGAGAACGTGTTCGACGCGCGCTTCGGCTTCGTCGACGAGCTCAACCGCATGGGCGCCGACATCCGTACCGAGGGACGGCACGCGGTCGTGCGCGGCGTCCCCCGGTTGAGTGGTGCGCCGGTTCGCGCGTCGGACGTACGCGCCGGCGCGGCGCTGGTGCTCGCCGGCCTGGCCGCCGACGGCGAGACCGAGGTGCTGGATCGCAGGCACGTCGACCGCGGATACGTCGACTTCACCGGCAAGCTGCGGGCGCTCGGGGCCGACGTCGTGTCGGTGGAGGACGTGTGATCACGGCGATCGTCCTCATGGAGGTCGAGCCGCATGCCATTCCCGAGACGGCACAGGCGCTCGCCGATCTCGACGACGTGAGCGAGGTCTACTCGGTGACCGGCGGGTTCGACCTCGTGGCGATCGTGCGGGTGCGGGCCCACGACGACCTGGCCGACGTCGTCACCGGCGAGATCGCCAAAGTGGA